>NZ_WVUG01000010.1 GCF_017614965.1 Streptomyces griseorubiginosus
CGTCCACCCCGCCCGCCGGACGTGCCGCCTGGTGGCAGGAGGGCGCCGACGACGGTCTCTCCCCGTCCACCGACACGGTGCTCGTCGACGGCGTACCCCTGGGCGGCGGCAGCCGCGTCCGGCTTCGCCCGCGGCGCCGGGGCGCCGACGCCCAGGACATGTTCCTGGCCGGGCGGACTGCCGAGGTGGCCGCCGTCTTCCACGACGTGGACGGCAGCGTCCACCTCGCCGTCACCCTCGACGATGATCCCGCGGCCGAACTGCACAGCTGGTACGGCCGCTTCCACTACTTCCGTCCCGACGAACTCGAACCGCTCGAACCGCTCGAACCATCGCGCCACTCGAGTCCGACCGACTCCGACACCCCCCGCAGCGGAGGCCGTTGACATGACAACCCACAGCAGCACCACCGAGGTCAGCGGCGAACCCGACCGCGCCGAGGACCGGCAGGGCTTCGACGAGATCCACATCCTCTGGATCTCCGAGGGCATGAGCTGCGACGGCGACACCGTCTCCCTGACGGCCGCCGACCAGCCCTCCATCGAGGACCTCGTGCTCGGCCTGATCCCGGGCCTGCCGAAGGTGAACCTGGTCAACAAGGTGCTCTCACCGAGCCTGGGCGGCGAGGACTTCCTCGCCCCCTACCGGGCGGCCGCACGCGGCGAACTCGCCCCGTTCATCCTCGTCATCGAGGGTTCGATCCCCAACCAGAACATCATCAAGGGCGACGGCTACTGGACGTCCTTCGGCAACGACCCCGAGACCGGCCAGCCGCAGACCCTGAACCGGTGGATCGACCAACTCGCCCCCAAAGCCTGGGCGGTGGTGGCCGCCGGCACCTGTGCCACCTTCGGCGGCATCCACGCGATGGCCGGCAACCCGACCGGCTGCATGGGCCTCGCGGACTACCTTGGCTGGGATTTCAGGTCCCAGGGCGGCCTGCCCGTGGTGAACGTGCCCGGCTGCCCGATCCAGCCCGAGAACTTCATGGAGACCCTGATCTGGGTCCTCTACCACGCCGCCGGATCCGCCCCGCCGCCCCCGCTGGACCACATGCTGCGTCCGCAGTGGCTGTTCGGGAAGACGGTCCACGAGGGCTGTGACCGCGGCTCGTACTACGAGCAGGGCACCTTCGCCAAGGACTACAACTCACCCAAGTGCCTGGTGAAGACGGGCTGTTGGGGGCCGGTGGTCAACTGCAACGTCCCCAAGCGCGGCTGGATGGCCGGCATCGGCGGCTGTCCGAACGTCGGCGGCATCTGCATCGGCTGCACGATGCCCGGCTTCCCCGACGCGTTCATGCCGTTCATGGACGAGCCGCCCGGCGGAACCCTGTCCTCCATGATCGTCAAGCCGTACGGCGCCGTCATCCGCCGGCTGCGCGGCTTCACCAACGAGCTGGTGAACCACGAACCCAGATGGCGCCACAACAAGCGGAAGCTGACCAGCGGTTACGACCCCTACTGGCGGCCCTGACACCGCGCGAGACCCACCCCACCACGGACCGACGCAGCACCGACAGCAAGGGGCAGTAACAGCGATGACCACAACCGAGTCCCGGCCCACGGGACGCAAGCCGGCGCAGCTCGTGGACATGTCCTGGGACCCGATCACCCGCATCATCGGCAACCTGGGCATCTACACGAAGATCGACTTCGCCAACCGGGAAGTCGTGGAGTGCCACAGCACCTCGTCGCTGTTCCGCGGCTACTCGGTGTTCATGAAGGGCAAGGACCCGCGCGACGCGGGCTTCATCACCTCGCGCATCTGCGGTATCTGCGGCGACAACCACACCACCTGCTCCGACTACGCCCAGCAGATGGCCTACGGGGTCAAGCCGCCGAGGCTCGCCGAGCACATCGTCAACCTCGGCGAGGCGGCCGAGTACATGTTCGACCACACGATCTTCCAGGACAACCTGGTGTTCGTGGACTTCTGCGAGGCCATGGTCAAGGCCACCAACCCCGGAGTGCTGGCCCGCGCCGAGCGCACCGACGCGCCCCGCGGCGACATCCACGGCTACCGGACCATCGCCGACATCATGAAGGCCTTCAACCCCTTCGAGGGCGAGGTCTACAAGGAGGCCCTGAAGGTCAGCCGGGTCACCCGCGAGATGTTCTGCCTGATGGAGGGTCGGCACGTCCACCCGTCCACGCTGTACCCCGGCGGCGTCGGCACCCTGCCGCAGCCGACCGTCTTCACCGACTACCTCAGCCGCCTGATGCGGGTCATCGACTTCGTCAAGAAGGCCGTCGCCATGAACGACGACGTCTTCGACTTCTTCTACGAGGCGCTGCCCGGCTACGAGCAGGTCGGCAACCGCCGTATCCTGCTGGGCTGTTGGGGAGCCTTCCAGGACCCCGACGTCGTCGACTACCGCTACGAGAACATGAACGCCTGGGGCAAGGCGATGTACGTGACCCCCGGCATCGTCGTCGACGGGCAGCTGGTCACCAACAACCTCGTCGACATCAACCTCGGACTGCGCATCATGCTGGGCAGCTCCTACTACGAGGACTGGGTCAACGAGAAGCCCTTCGTGACCCACGACCCGCTCGGCAATCCCGTCGACATGCGCCACCCCTGGAACCAGACCACCGTGCCGGTGCCGCAGAAGCGCGACTTCGCCGACAAGTACAGCTGGGTGATGAGCCCCCGCTGGTACGACCGCCGCACCGGCGACCACCTCGCCCTGGACACCGGCGGCGGCCCGCTCGCGCGGCTCTGGTCGACCGCGCTCAGCGGCCTCGTCGACACCCCGTACGTCAAGGCCACCGGCAACAGCGTGCGCATCTCGCTGCCCAAGGGCGAGTCGCTGCCGGAGACGACGCTGGAGTGGCGCATCCCGAAGTGGAGCAACACCATCGAACGGGACCGCGCCCGGCCGTACTTCGTCGCCTACGCGGCCGCCATGGCCCTGCAGTTCCTGGAAGAGGCCATGGGTCTGGTGCGCGCGGGCGACACCAAGGTGTTCGAAAACTTCGAGGTGCCCGACGAGGCCATCGGCTGCGGCTTCCACGAGGCGGTGCGCGGTGTCCTCTCCCACCACCTGGTGATCAAGGACAAGAAGATCGCCAACTACCACCCCTACCCGCCCACTCCCTGGAACGCCAGCCCCCGCGACAAGTTCGGCACTCCCGGCCCGTACGAGGACGCCGTCCAGGGCCAGCCCATCTTCGAGGAGAACGGGCCCGACGACTTCAAGGGCGTCGACATCATGCGCACTGTGCGCAGCTTCGACCCCTGTCTGCCGTGCGGGGTGCACATGTACGTCGGCAAGGGCAAGACGCTGACCACCCTGCACTCGCCGACCTATGGCGCGAACCATGGCTGAGGCCGGTGCCGTGGAACGGCTCGCCGACCCGGCGGTGGAGTCGCGGCTCGCCCGCCTCGACCAGCTGCTGGAAGGGCTCGAATCCGCCCCCGGCCCGGGCACCCGCTCTGCGATCGAGGCGGTACGGCTGCTCACCGAGGTCTACGGCGAGGCGCTGGCCCGGGTCATGGACCACGCGGACGCGCAGCTGTCCGAACGCCTGGCCGACGACGAGTTGCTGGGCCACCTGCTGGTGCTGCACGGGATCCACCCGGAGCCCGTCGAGCGCCGGGCGGCCCGCGCGGTCGAGCGGCTGCGGCCCGCCGTCCAGGAACGCGGCGGCGACGTGGAGTGGGCCGGCGTGGACGGGGAGGTGGGCCGCGTGCGGCTGACGACCGGCGGCTGCGGCTCGGGCTGCGGCGGCGGCACGAGCGACGTGACCGCCGCGGTCCAGGAGGCGGTGCTCGCCGTGGCTCCGGAGCTGACGGCGGTGGAACCGGCGCCGGCCACGGCGCCCGCCGCCTTCGTACCGCTGACCACGCTCACCCACCGGGGCTCACCGTGACCACGGACGGCGCCCTGGCCCGCCTCATCCGCTCCGCCGCCGACCGCACGGCGCAGCCCGAGGCGGAGCGGTGCGACCTGTGCGCCGCGCCGGTCGCCGACGAGCACCCGCACCTCTACGACACCGCGGACGACCAGGTGTGCTGCGCCTGCGGCCCCTGCTCGGTGCTGTTCGCCGACGGTGGCGGCGGGGACGGACGCTACCGGCTCGTCCCCCGCAGGCGGATCCGCCTGCCCCGGGTGGACACTGATGTCCTGGGCGTGCCGGTCGGCCTGGTCTTCTTCGTGCCCCGTTCCGACGGCACGGTCACCGCCGAGGGCCCGAGCCCGGCCGGAGCCATGCGGTGGGAGGTCGACGCCGAGGCCTGGCAGCGGCTGGCCGCGGAGTGTCCGCGGCTCGCGTCCATGGAACCCGACGTGGAGGCACTGCTCGTGAACACCGTCCATGGCAACGACCACCACTGGATCGTCCCCGTCGACGACTGCTACCGGATGGTCGCCGTCGTACGCCGCGAATGGCGGGGCCTGTCCGGCGGCGGCCGGATCTGGCCCGCCGTCGACCGGTTCTTCGAGGACCTCACCGAGCGGCCATGAGCCCGCGCTCCGCTGTGCGGAGGCGAGGAAGGAGAGCACCCATGGGCAGCATCAGAGTCGGCCGAGCCCAGGCCAAGCCCGACTCGACCGGGCACGTGCCCGGCATGCACCAGGGCAACATCGGCCCGTACGACGACCAGACCGGGCATCACGAGGACGGCACCGCCGACGCGCGCCGCTCCACCGGGATCCATTGGAAACGGCACGACGCCCTGCTGGACGTCATGCCGAACATCCCGCCGGGATGAGGAACAGCAGGGAGCCGGAATGAAGGTGCAACGAAGTGGGAGCGCACAGGACGGGACGTCGGGGCGGCGGTTGCTGATGGCCGAGGCCGCCCTGGCCGGGGCCGTGGCCCTGGCGCTGTTCGTCCGGGAGTTCCCGAGCCTGCGGCGCGAGATGCGGATCTACCGGATGGCCGGCGGCCTGCGCGCGGGTCACCGGTATCCGTGAGCCGGCCGTGCACGAACTGTCGATCGCGACCGCGATCATCGAGCGGGCCGACGAACTGGCCCGGGCGGACGGGACGGACGCCGTCGCGGCGGTGACCGTGCGGGTCGGCGAGCTGTCGGGAGTCGTCCCCGACGCGCTCGACTTCGCCTTCGAGGTGGCCCGCGACGGCACTTCGCTCGCCGCGGCCCGGCTCGTGGTCGAGCAGGTCCCCGCGCAGGCCTACTGCGGCCCGTGCGCCGAGGAGTTCCCGGTGGGCATGCCCCCGTTCTTCTGGTGCCCGCGCTGCGACCGCCCCTCCACCGAGCTGCGCAGCGGCCGGGAACTGGAGATCACCGGGATCGAGGCCCGGCGCTGACAGGAGCGGGGCCCCGCCGACACTCTTGAGGTCGGTGGGGCCCCGCCCGCGTCCAAGGTCAGCAGATGCGCGGCAACTGCTCACCGAGCGGCAGGTCCACCACACGGGTGCCGCCGAGTCCCGTCGCGACCACGACCATGCCGGGGTGGTCGGCGACGCACTCACCGATCAGCGCGGCCCCGGCGCCCTGCGGGTGGGCGCGCATCGCCGCGAGGACGGCCTCCGCCTCCGTCGGCGGCACGAAGGCGACCAGCCGGCCCTCGTTGGCGACGTAGAGCGGATCGAGCCCCAGGAAACCGCAGGCGTTCGCGACCGCGTCCGGCACCGGAATGGCCCGCTCCGTGAGCCGGACACCGGTTCCGGAGGCGCGGGCGATCTCGTTGAGGGACGCGGCCAGACCTCCGCGGGTCGGGTCGCGCAGGACGTGGATGTCCGGGGTGACCGCAAGCATGGACGCGACCAGGTCCGCCAGCGGCGCGGTGTCGCTGGCCAGCTCGACCCCGAACTCCAGCCCTTCGCGGACGCTCATGATCGCCACCCCGTGCAGCCCGATCGGCCCGCTGACGATGACGGCGTCACCGGGCCGCGCCCGCTGGGGCCGGATGTCCACCCCGTCCGGGACGAGCCCGACCCCGGCGGTGGTGACGTACACGCCGTCGCCGTGCCCGGACTCCACCACCTTGGTGTCGCCCGTGGCGATGGTGACCCCGGCGGTCTCGGCCGCGGCACCCATGGCGCGCGCGATCCGTTCGACGACGGTCAGCTCCACGCCCTCTTCCAGGACGAAGGCGGCCGACAGGTAGGCGGGCCTGGCCCCGCTCATCGCCAGGTCGTTGACGGTGCCGTTGACCGCCAGGTCACCGAGACAGCCGCCGGGGAAGAACAGCGGCCTGACCACGTAGGAGTCGGTGGAGAACGCCAGCCTGGCGCCGCCCAGTTCGAGGACGGCGGAGTCGGCGAGGCCGGCCAGGGTGGCGTTGCCGTACGCGGGGACGAAGACCTGCTCCATCAGCTCCGCCGACAGCGCTCCGCCCCCGCCGTGCCCCATGACCACGACGGGCTGGTCGCGCAGGGGGGCCGGGCAGGTCCAGTTCGCGGGATCGACGGTTTCGACGAGATCAGCCAACGGGGTTCATCTCCTTGCCCGCCGCCCCGGCCGCCTGCGGCGTCGCGGCGTTCATCCGGCGGTACAGGTAGTACGCGGCACAGGCGCCCTCGCTGGAGACCATGGTGGCGCCGAGCGGGGTGCGCGGGGTGCAGGTGGTGCCGAAGGCCGCGCACTCGGTGGGCTTGATCAGCCCCTGGAGCACCTCGCCCGCGCGGCACTCGGCGGGCTCCTCGGTGCGGATGTCGGTGACCTGGAAGCGGTGCTCGGCGTCGTACGCGCGAAACGCCTCGGTCAGCCGCCAGCCGCTGTCCGGGATGGGCCCGATGCCGCGCCAGTTCCGGTCGGTGACCTCGAACACCTCCTCGATCATGCGTACGGCGGCCGGGTTGCCCTCCTCGCGCACGGCACGGGGGTAGGCGTTCTCCACCCGGTGCTCCCCGCGCTCGAGCTGACGCACCGCGCGGCGGATGCCCTCGAGGATGTCGAGCGGCTCGAAGCCGGTCACCACGAGCGGTACGCCGAACCGCTCGGCCAGCCGCGGGTACTCGGCCGTGCCCATCACGCTGCACACGTGGCCGGCGGCGAGGAAGCCCTGCACCCGGCAGGACGGCGACGTCATGATGGCCTCGACGGCCGGGGGCACGCGGACGTGCGACACCAGGAGGCTGAAGTTGGTCAGGCCGAGGCGGCGCGCCTGGTGCACGGCCATCGCGTTGGCGGGCGCCGTGGTCTCGAAGCCGATGGCGAAGAACACCACTTCCCGGTCCGGGTTGCGACGGGCGAGCTCCAGGGCGTCGAGCGGTGAGTAGACCACCCGTACGTCGCCGCCCTCGCCCTTGACGCGGAACAGGTCCCGGCCGGTGCCCGGCACCCGGAGCATGTCGCCGAAGGAGCAGAAGACCACCTCGGGACGTGAGGCGATCTCCAGCGCCTGGTCGATGACGTCCAGCGGGGTGACGCACACCGGACAGCCGGGGCCGTGGATCAACTCCACCTGTTCGGGCAGGAGTTGGTCGATGCCGTGCCGGATGATGGAGTGGGTCTGGCCGCCGCACACCTCCATCAGGGCCCAGGGCCGGGTGACGGTGGCGCGGATGTCGTCCAGCAGCCGCCGGGCGAGGTCCGGGTCGTTGAACTCGTCGATGTACTTCACGCGGTTCCCGCCTCCTTCGCCGCCTGCTCCCAGGCGTCACCGAACTCCTCCTCCAGCAGCCCCAGTTCCTCGAAGAGCTGCAGGGAGGCCAGGGCCGATTCCTCGTCCAGTCGCTGGAGGGCGAACCCGACGTGGACGATGACGTACTCACCCACCCGCACGTCCGGCACGTACTCCAGACACGCCTGCTTCTGCACACCGCCGAAGTCGATCAGCCCGGTGAGCGGGTCGGCACCGTCGTCGATCGAGACGACCTTGCCGGGCACTGCCAAACACATGGGTCACTCCTCCTGTCGTTCGTGCGCCGCGACCACGAGTTGTCCAAGGGCCAAACCGCCGTCGTTCGGGGGGACTTCGCCGTGCCGCAGCACCGCGAAGCCGTCCTGGGCGAGAAGCCGCGCGCACTCCTCCTCCAGCAGCGCGTTGGCGAACACCCCACCGCTCAGCGCGACGGTCGCCACTCCGGTCGCCCGGCGAGATCGCCGGCAGATCTCCGCCACGGCCCGCGCGACGCCACGGTGGAAACGCGCGGCGAGCACCGGGACCGGTGTGCCGCGACGCAGGTCGGCGACGATCGCGCCGAGCACGGGCGCCGGGTCGCACAGGCCGGAGGCCAGACCGAAGGCGTACGCCCTGTCGTCGGCGTCCCGGGCCGCGGCGGCCGCGGCCTCCAGCTCCAGGGCGGCCTGGGCCTCGTATCCCGCGCGGTGACACACACCCAGCAGGGACGACACCGCGTCGAAGAGCCGGCCCATGCTGGAGGTCGCCACGCAGGCCACTCCGCGCGCCAACTGGCGCTCCAGAACGCTCAGTTCGGCCGACGAGCAGGCGGCGACGCACGGCAGGTCCGGCTCCCACGCCAGCCCAGCGGCCCACAGCCGGGCCAGGGCCAGCCGGCAGGGGTTGGCCACCCCCGCGTCACCGCCGGGCAGCGGGGCCGGGGCGAGGTGGGCGAAGCGGCGGTGGCCCCTGTAGTCGGCGAGCAGGAACTCGCCGCCCCAGACGGTGCCGTCGTCGCCGTAGCCCGTGCCGTCGAAGGCCACGCCGATCACGGGTGTGGTGCCGTCGAGGCCGTGCTCGGCCATCGCCGAGGCGATGTGCGCGTGGTGGTGCTGGACGAACGCGGGCGCGGGGAGCGGCAGTTCGGCGGCGCGGCGGCGGGCCCAGCGGGAGGAGTGGTAGCCGGGGTGCCGGTCGGCGGCGACGAGCTCGGGGGTGACGCCACTGAGCCGCCGCATGTGTCCCTCGGCCCGCTGGGCGGCCTCCAGCGTGGTCAGGTCGCCCATGTCGCCGATGTGCGGGCCCAGCCAGGCCTGGTCGCCCTCGCCGACGCAGAGCGCGTTCTTGAGGTCGCCGCCCACCGCGAGGGCGGGCCGCACGGCGACCGGCAGGCGCAGCGGGCGGGGCACATACCCGCGGGAGCGCCGCAGCACCTGCTCCGTGCCGTCGGCGCGCACCCGCAGCAGGGAGTCGTCGCACGGGGAGGCGATGACCCGGTCGTGGGCGAGCCAGGCGTCGGCCAGCCCGGCGAGGCGGGTCAGCGCCTCCTCGTCGTCCGTGACGATGGGTTCGCCGGAGCGGTTGCCGCTCGTCATGACCAGCACCCGAGGGCCCGGCGGGTCACCGGGCAGGCCCAGCAGCAGCGTGTGGACGGGCGTGTAGGGCAGCATCACACCGAGGTGCGGGCTGCCCGGGCAGACGCCGGGCGCGAGGGGGAGGCCCGCGGCCCCCGTCCGTCGGCGCAGCAGGACGATGGGGCGGCGGGGGCCGGTGAGGGCCGTCCGCTCGGCCGAGGAGACCTCGGCGATCCGCTCCACGGTGTCGAGGTCGGCGCACATGACCGCGAACGGCTTGCCGCCGCGCTCCTTGCGGGCGCGCAGCGTGTCGACGGCCCGTGCGTCGGTGGCGTCGCAGGCCAGGTGGTAGCCGCCGAGGCCCTTGACGGCGAGGATCCCTCCGGCCGCCAGCACAGCCCGCGCCGCCGCCAGGGCGTCGCCGTCCCGTGCGGGGCGCGGCCCGCCGCCGGGGGCGGGGACCAGGCGCAGCCGGGGGCCGCAGTCCGGGCAGGCGACGGGCTGGGCGTGGAAGCGGCGGTCGGCGGGGTCGCCGTACTCCCGGGCGCAGGCGGGGCACATCGGGAAGCCGGTCATCGTGGTGAGCGCCCTGTCGTAGGGCATGCCCGTGGCGATGGTGAAGCGGGGGCCGCAGTGGGTGCAGGTGACGAACGGGTGGCGGTGGCGGCGGTCGGCCGGATCGGCCAGTTCCCGCAGACAGTCGGCGCAGGTCGCGGTGTCGGGCGGGAGTTGGGTGCGGCCGGAGGAGTGTTCGGTGGCACGGATGGTGAAGGAGCCGTCGGCGCCGGTGACGGGCAGCTCTTCGACTCCGACGCCGGTGACGGTGGCCAGCGGCGGGGGCTCGGCGGCCAGCCGGTCGCAGAACCGGGCGACCTCTTCCGGCGGGCCCTCCACCTCGATGAGGACGCCGCTCGCCGTGTTGCTCACGAAGCCGGAGAGCGCGAGGCCGGTCGCCAGGCGGTGCACGAACGGCCGGAAGCCCACGCCCTGCACGGTGCCGCGCACGGTGACGCGACGGCGCACCGCCTGTGCGGCGGGCGCGGTCACGAGACGCGGCCGGCCGTGAGGCCGGGGTCCTTCCGTACATGCCGGTGGGGGTGCGGGGCGAGGGGCGGACGGTGCACGGGAGCCCCGTCCCGCGCGGCGAGCACCCGGTCCAGTACGGTGCCGACGCCGTCGCCGTCCCGGGCGCAGGACCGGACGACCTCCACCCCGGGGTTGACCCGCCGCACATGGGCGAGGAAGGCGGCCTCGTCGAAACCGGCGGCCTCGGCCAGGTCGGTCTTGGTCAGCACGACCAGATGGGCGGAGCCGAAGGCGGTGGGGTACTTCAGCGGCTTGTCCTCGCCCTCCGTCACCGCCATGAGCACGATGCGCAGACTCTCGCCGAGGTCGTAGGAGGCCGGGCAGACGAGATTGCCGACGTTCTCCACGAACAGCACCGCGGTGTCCGCGGGCAGCCAGTCGCGCACATGGGCACTCAGCTGCCGGGCCTCCAGATGGCACAGCCCGTCGGTCAGCAGCTGTTTCACCGGTGCCCCCGAGCGGGCCAGCCGCCGGGCGTCGTTCTCGGTCGCCAGGTCGGCGGTGAGAGCGGCCACCGGGACGCGCCGCTCCACCGCGAGGGCCAGCACCCGTCCCAGCAGCTCCGTCTTTCCGCTGCCCGGGCTGGACAGGAGGTTGACCACGCCCACGCCGCGCCGGCTCAGTTCCTCGCGCAGGCTCGCGGCCAGGCCGTCGTTCTTCGCCAGGACGGCCTGGGTGACGTCCTCCATGGACTCGCACATGGGCGGTGCTCCTCGCGGTCGGTGTGGGGGAGGGACCGGGATGTCGGTGCGTCACCGATCCTCGGCGCCGCCGGCCACCGGCAGCGGCAGCCCGGCCGCGGACGGGCCCGTGGATTCGTCCGGGCGGCTCAACGGAGGTGTGGCCAGGGGGTCGGCGAGCAGGACCGGGACCAAGGTGTGCAGGGTCTCGACGGCTCGCTCGACCGCCTCACGGACCGTCGCGCTGAGGCCCGGCGCGATGTCCTCCTCGCCGCTCGGCCGCAGCTCGGGCTCGCAGGCGAGGACGAGGACGCGCGGCAGCGGCTCGTCGCCGAGGTGGGCGGCCAGGGCCAGCACCTTGGCCGGATCCATGCCGTGCGCCTCGGGCGGGGCGGCACCCTCGCCGCCGTCCGGGAGGTCCGGTTCGATCAGCGACAGGGTGCCCGGCCGGTGGCCCCGCACGGCCGCGTCGACGAGGACGGCGATGTCGTAGCCGTCGAGCAGTTCGTACGCGAGATCCAGGCCGCGGATGCCGAAGTCCCGCACCCGCACCTCGGCGGGGAGCGGCCGCCGGTCCAGGGCGCGGATCACCTCGGGGCCGAAGGCGTCGTCGGCGAGGAAGATGTTGCCGACGCCCGCCACCAGCAGGCGGGTGCCGGACCCGGTCACCGGTCACCCCCGGCGACGGGCTCGCCGACCGGGGCGAGGGGCCGGGCCGAGCCGACCGGCAGCTTGCGCACGAAGGCCGAGCGCAGGGCGTGGTACGGGGCCCGCGCATCGAAGAAGATGGCGCGCATCCGGGCGAGTTCGGCCCGCCGGTGGTCGGAGAGCGGTCGTCGTTCCTCGTCCGCCCGGCGTGTCGCGGCCTTCGCGGCGATCTGCCGGGCGAGGTCCGGGGCGTCGGCGAGCGCGGTGGCCAGCTTCTCGATCTCGGCGGCGAACGCCTGGGCCGGCACCGGCAGCAGACGGTCCACCATCCCGAGCCGTGCGGCGGTGGCCGCGCTCACCGGCAGCGCCTCGGTGGTCAGCCGCCGCGCGGTCTCGCCTCCGACGCGGCGGGGCAGCGAGTAGGTCCAGTACTCCGAGCCGTACAGGCCCATCCGCCGGTAGTGCGGGTTGAGGACGGTGCCCGTGCGGCACCACACCTGGTCCGCGGCCAGCGCGAGCATGACGCCGCCCGCCGCCGCGTTGCCGCCGAGCGCCGCCACCACCAGCCGGTCGGTGGTGCGCAGGACCGCCTCGACCAGGTCGTCCATGGCGTTGAGGTTGGACCAGGACTCACCGGCGGGGTCGGCGGCGGCCTCGATGACGTTCAGGTGGATGCCGTTGGAGAAGAAGTCGCGGGATCCGCCCAGCACCAGCACCCGGCTGGGCCGGGTGAGCGCGTGCCGGTAGGCGGCGAGCAGCCTGCGGCAGTGGTCGGTGCTCATCGCCCCGCCGGGGAAGGAGAAGGTCAGGAAGCCGATGTCGCCGTGCTGCCGGTACCGGATGTCGGTCCAGGTCCTGCGGCCTGCGGGCAACTCCAGCGGGGCGGTGACCTCCGGCAGCGACGGGGCGGAGAAGGCGGCGAGCACGGAGGCCGCGGGACGGCGGAACGGCGCCGGGTCGCCGGAGCTCTTGCGGGGCCGCAGCTCCGGAATCCACACCGCGCCGTCCCGGGTGGCCCGGCAGACCGCCCCGGCGCGCGTGGCGAGCAGTTCCCCGGGGCGTCCGCGCAGTTCGTCCTCGGGGTGGCCGCCGTGCAGGAACACCTCGTGGCCGAGGAGTTCGTCCAGGACGCCCGGCTGCGAGTCGGCCCCACGGAGCTTGCGCAGCACTGTCACGGTGCTGTCGTTCTCCCAGTCGATCCCGCGCCGCTCCTGGCGGAAGAAGTCGCGCCAGACAACGCGGACCGAGGGATCGCTCTGCGGCTGCGGCTTGAACGCCCCCTCGGCGTAGCGCCGTACGGCCAGGTGGACGGCGGCCGCGGCGGCGTCCGAGGCCTCGTTGCGGTACAGGTCGCTCTTGCCGACCGGCTCGGTCGGGAAGGACGCGGAGGCCCACACGTCGCCCGCGTCCATGCCCGCCTCCGCCTGGAGCACCGTGACCCCCCACTCGGGCGCGCCCTCGGCGACCGCCCAGTCCAGGGAGGACGGGCCGCGGTCGCCGGGCGGGCCCGGATGCACGATGAGGCAGGTGTGCGCCCGCCAGACGTCCTCCGGCAGCGCCGTCCTCAGCATCGGCGCGATGATCAGTTCCGGACGCACCTCTCGTACGGCGGTCCGGATCGCCTCGGTGCCGTGCGAGGCGAGAACGACGTCGACCCGGTGCCCTTCGTCCGACAGTTCCGCGTACACGCGCTGGGACAGGCTGTTGAACGCGCTGGCGACGAGCAAGATGTCCATGACGCGGCATGATTGTCGGTGTGCCGGAGGGCGAGAAGGACCCGGGCGGCGTTTCGCCGTCCTCCGCGGGCTTGCTTCCACCATCCGGAGCGCATCCGGGGTTCCCGGACGTCTCGCTGACCTCGTTCAGCCCGCCGTGCCGCACCGATGGACCGCGGCCAGCACCGGAGCCACGCCGTCCTCCTCGCGGATGCGCGCCCCCAGATCGGCGGCGCGCCGCGCGAACGCCGGATCGCGGGTGGCCCGCATCAGGGCGGTGGCCAGGGTGTCGGCCGTCAGGCGGCGCAGCGGCAGGGCGCGGGGGGCGACGCCCAGGGCGACCAGGCGCGCGGCCCAGAAGCCCTCGTCGAACTGGATCGGTACCGGCACCGTCGGCACTCCGGCGCGCAGGGCGGCCGCTGTCGTACCCGCGCCCGCGTGGTGGACCACGGCGGCCATGCGCGGGAAGAGCACCGCATGGGGGACCTCGTCGATCGTCAGCATGTCCGAGTCGGATGCTTCGAGACCGGCCCAGCCCCGCTGGATCACGCCCCGCAGCCCGGCCCGGCGCAGGGCGCGCACCACGGCCCCGCTCAGCCGCTCGGGGTCGGGCACGGTAGCGCTGCCCAGGCCGACGTACACCGGCGGTGGCCCCGCGTGGAGGAAGTCCCGTAGCGCGGAGGGGAGTTCGCTGTCGCCGTCGTACGGCCACCAGTAGCCGGCCACGGTGAGGCCCGCACGCCAGTCGCCCGGCCGCGGCACCACCAGCTCGCTGAAGCCGTGCAGCACCGGCCGCGCCTGCCGCTCCCGGGCCCGCCGTACCGCGGTGGCGTTCGCAGGGGGCAGTCCCAGCCGTTGCCGTACGGCCGGCAGTGCCCCGGCGAAGACCTGCTCCACGGCCAGGGTCACCCCGTGCCCGGCGATCCGGTTGCCCACCGCTCCGAGCGAGCGGACTCCGAGCATGGGCGGTCCGAACTCCCGTGTCGGGGCGAGTGGTTGCAGGGGAACGTCCAGATACGGCAGGGACAGGCCCTCGGCGATGGTGCGGCCGAGCGGACCCACGGAACCGGACAGGAGCAGCAGCTCGCTGGACCGGGCGGCCGCCACGAGGTCGTCCGCCATGCGTCCGACCAGCGCCCGCGCCATCGCGACCACTCGTACCAGCTTGCCCACCCCGGTCGCGCTGCGATGCAGTCCGCGTCCCCGTGCGGACTCCAGCTCGGCCCGCGGGTCGACGGGCAGGGGATGGAAGCGGACGCCCGAGCCGGCCACCAGCGGCTCGAACCGGGCGTGGGTGACCAGGGTGACCTCGTGCCCGGCACGGACGAGGCCGTGTCCGAGGCCGGTGTACGGGGCCACATCGCCCCGGGATCCCGCCGTCATGATCGCTACGCGCACGACGGCCAGTATGACGCCGTGTCAGGTCTCACCGCGACAACGACCCGTGCGGGACGGCCACTTCACCCCTGTCACATCCGTTGACTTCCCTCTTCCGGTGGCTCTACTTTCGGCGCGCGAAACGTTCGGTTAACCGATCCTCGTTCGGTATATCGAATAAGCCTTGTGGTCTGCCTGAGATCCCCTCACACCGGAGGAGCCGCATGTTCCCCCCGCCGCACCCGCTCCGCAGACATGCCCACCCGCGCCTCGGATCCGCCGCCGTACGGCTCCTCGCCCTGGTCCTCACCGCGACCGCGGCCCTCCTGTTCGCCGGCCCCGGCCCCGCTCGGGCGGCGACGAGCCGTCAGATGGCCGTGCCCACCGCCCCGATGGGCTGGGCCTCCTGGAACAGCTTCGCCGCGAAGATCGACTACAGCGTCATCAAGCAGCAGGTCGACGCGTTCGTGGCGGCCGGCCTGCCGGCGGCCGGATACCAGTACATCAACATCGACGAGGGCTGGTGGCAGGGCACCCGCGACAGTGCCGGCAACATCACCGTCGACGAGTCCGAGTGGCCCGGCGGCATGAGCGCCATCGCCGACTACATCCACAGCAAGGGCCTCAAGGCGGGCATCTACACCGACGCCGGCAAGAACGGCTGCGGCTACTACTACCCGACCGGCCGCCCCGCCGCGCCCGACACGGGCAGTGAGGGCCACTACGACCAGGACATGCTGCAGTTCTCCGAATGGGGCTTCGACTTCGTCAAGGTCGACTGGTGCGGCGGTGACGCGGAAGGGCTCGACGCCGCGTCGACGTACCGGTCGATCAGTGACGCGGTCACCAGGGCGACAGCCACCACCGGCCGTCCGCTCACCCTCTCGATCTGCAACTGGGGCAAGCAGAACCCCTGGAACTGGGCACCGGGCCAGGCCCCCATCTGGCGGACCAGCACCGACATCATCTACTACGGCGACTCGCCCTCGATGTCGAACCTGCTGTCCAACTTCGACCAGACCCTGCACCCCCTCGCCCAGCACACCGGCTACTACAACGACCCCGACATGCTGATGGTCGGCATGGACGGCCTCACCGCCGCCCAGAACCGTACCCACATGAATCTCTGGGCCATCTCCGGCGCCCCGCTCCTGGCCGGCAACAACCTCGCCACCATGAGTTCGGAGACGGCCGGCATCCTCAAGAACCCCGAGGTCATCGCCGTCGACCAGGACCCGCGCGGCCTCCAGGGCGTCAAGGTCGCCGAGGACACCACCGGACTGCAGGTCTACGGCAAGGTCCTGTCCGGCACCGGCAACCGCGCCGTCGTCCTGCTCAACCGCACCTCCTCCGCCCAGAACATCACCGTCCGCTGGGCGGACCTGGGGCTGACCAACGCCGCCGCGACCGTCCGTGACCTGTGGGCCCGCACCAACCTGGGCTCGTACCGCACGAGTTACACCACCAGCGTCCCGGCGGGCGGCTCGGTGCTGCTCACCGTCACCGGCGGTACGGAAGCGGTGAGCAGCACCTACACCGGGACCGCGAGCTTCTCCGGCGTGGTAGCGGGAAGCACCGGGGTCAAGGTCGTGGACGTCGCCTACACCAACAACACCTCCAGTGCCCGCACCGCGACCCTCAAGGTCAACGGCCAGGGCTCGACGACTGTTTCCTTCCCGCCCACCGGCTCCTCGCAGGGCACCGTCTCGGTGATGGTCGGCCTGTCCAAGGGCTCCTCCAACACCCTGGCCTTCACCGGCGCGCCGGCCCTGGCGGACATCACGGTCCGTCCGCTGCCCGGAGCGGGCGGCACCCAGGCCGTCGGCAAGCAGTCCGGCCGCTGCCTCGACGTCTACGACAACACGATCACCAACGGCACCCCGGCCGAGCTCTGGGACTGCAACGGCGGCCAGAACCAGGCCTGGACGTACACCTCCCGCAAGGAACTCGTCGTGTACGGCGACAAGTGCCTCGACGCCTACAACCTCGGCACCACCAACGGCACCAAGGTCGTCATCTGGGACTGCAACGGCCAGAACAACCAGAAGTGGAACGTGAACAGCGACGGCACCATCACCAACGTCAACGCCGGGCTGTGCCTGGACGCGTACAACAACGGCACGGCCAACGGGACGCTGCTGGACCTGTGGAGCTGCAACGGCGGCGACAACCAGAAGTGGACGTTGAACTAGCGCCGGCCCAAGTGCCGCATGCCCCGCCCGTGTCCGGGCCCGGCCCGTCGGGCACACTCCTCTGACGCGACGAGAATCACGCAGACGGGTGTGACGATCCGGCCGGTGCCGGACACGAACGGGACATGAGCAACGACGAGATCTTCGCCGCTGCCTATCGCGAGCACTACTGGGCGGTCAGCCGCTATGTCGCGCGGCGACTGGACGGGCGGATCAGCGAGGTGGAGGAAGTGGTGGCGGAGGTGTTCACGGTCGCCTGGCGACGCCGGGCCGACCTGCCGGGGTCCCCGCTGCCCTGGCTGTACGGCGTGGCCCGCAACTGCCTGGGCAACGCGGTACGCGGACACGGGCGCCGGCGCCGGCTGGTGGACCGGCTGGGCAACGACCAGAGCGCGCACGGGCGGCACATCGTGGACAGCCCCGACGCCGAGTCGCCCGGCGCCTGGGTGCACGAGGCGCTGGGGAGGCTGTCCGGGACCGACCAGGAGGTGCTGCGCCTGACGGCTTGGGAGGAACTGGACATCGACGAGGTGGCCGTCGCCCTCGGCTGCGGCAGACGGGCCGCGGCGATGCGACTGCACCGGGCCAGACGCCGGCTGAGAGCCGAGATAGAGCGCATGCGTCCCCCGCTCAAGACCGGTGCGGCCACGAAGGAGCACGACCATGGCTGACGAACTCGACCTGCTGCGCCGCGCCAACCCCGTTCCCGTCGGCGGCGCCCACTTCGGCGACGGACCACTCGACCACCGTGCCGAACGGCACCTCGCGGGCCTGCTGAGCGAGCGGCCCGCCGAGCGCCGGCCCCGGCTGCTCAACACCCGGCGTTCCCGGGTGACTTGGGGACTCGTCACCGCGGCCGCAGTCTCCGCCGTCACGCTGACCCTGGTCGTCAGTGGCCCCGGCACACAGCCCGCCGTCGCCGCGCCCCGCCCCCTGGTGGTGCTGGCCGACTCCACGCCTCTGCCCCTGGAGCAACTGGCCGACCGCGCCGAGACGGCCGCCGTCGACGGCTCACCCAAGCTGCGCAAGGGCACCCATGTGCAGTCCTGGACCCTGGCCATGAGCGACGACAAGCCCCCGATCACCCTTCCCGAGGAGCGCATCGTGCGCTGGAAGGCCGACGGCAGCCACACGGAGCTCGTCGTGGCGACCGATCCGCGCCACCGCGGCCGGCCCGTCCTCAGCGACGAGGGCGGGGACCCACGCCTGGTCGAGGACGGCCATGTCGTGGACCGGCGGACGTACCCGCCGAGTTGGAGCGACGCCCCTCCCGAGTCGCCGCCGCCGCACGACGTGGCCGGGCTGCGTGCCTATCTGCAGGAGACCGAGTACACCTCCACCGCCCTGGCGACCCCGGAACTCCTCCAAGCCGTCGCCGGCCTCCTCGACCACTGGACGCTGGGCGCCCGCGAGAACGCCACCCTCGCCCGCCTGCTGGCCGGCACCCGCGGACTGCGGCCGGTCGGCGAGGTCACCGACCGGCTCGGACGGCGCGGACAGGCCTACGTGTACGACGGATCCGGCACCCGCACGATGCTCGTCATGGACCCGTCCGACGGTGCCGTACTGGGCCTGGAGACCACCTTCTCCCGGGCCGATCCCGAGTACGGCGTCAAGGCCGGCGACGTGATGTCGTACAGCGCCTGGATGCGCTGATCACACCCCCAGCTGCCGGGCGGCGGCGTCGACGGTCTGCTCCAGCAGCGTGGCGATGGTCATCGGACCGACGCCGCCCGGCACGGGGGTGATGAGCCCGGCGCGCTCGACCGCGGAGTCGAAGTCGACGTCGCCCACGTTGCCCGGGTTGTACCCGGCGTCGATCACGACAGCGCCGGGCTTGATGTCCTCACCCCTCACGAGCCGCGGCCGCCCCACCGCGGCGACCACGATGTCCGCCTCGCGCACCACCGACGACAGGTCGGTGGTGCGCGAGTGGCAGTACGTCACCGTCGCGTCGCGGGCGAGCAGCAGCATGCCGACCGGCTTGCCGAGGATGGCGCTGCGGCCCACGACGACGGCGCGTTTGCCGGCGGGACCGACGTCGTACTCGTCGAGGAGTCGCATGATCCCGCCGGGCGTGCACGAGACGAACCCCGGCAGGCCGAAGCTCATCGTGGCGAACGAGGCGAAGGTGACGCCGTCAACGTCCTTCTCGGGCGCGATCGCCTCGAACGCGGCCCGCTCGTCGATGTGTTCACCCACCGGATGCTGCAGCAGGATGCCGTGCACGGCGGGATCGGCGGACAACTCCCGCAGAGCGGCGACGAGTTCCCCGGTGGTCGTGGCGGCCGGCAGGGCCACGTGCCGGGACTCGATGCCGGCCCTGCGACAGCGGTTGTGCTTCATACGGACGTAGGTGACGGAGGCGGGGTCCTCGCCGACCAGAACGGTCGCGAGACAGGGGGCCGTTCCCGTGCGTGCGGTGAGGTCGGCCGCCTTCTTGGCGGTGTCCTCGACGATGCGCCCCGCGAGCGCGGTGCCTTCAATGAGCCGGGCCTGCGGCATGATCCACTCCTGGGCTGGTGTGACCGGATCGCCCAGGCGCACGGCATCGACTGTTCGCGGCCGCTCCCCGGTGGTGCTCCACCTCAGCGCCAGTCACGGCCCGCCACGAGCCTAACCGACCGGCTCCTCGCGCACCGGCGGGGCCGCCGTCGGATCGACACCGTCGAGGAAGCCGGACGCCTGGGCGTGCAGACGCCCGGCACCGACGGCGCCGGCCCAGCGGGCGACCTCGGCCGCGAGGGCCCTGGCCCCGGCCTCGTCGCCCGTGGCGCGCGCCACCACGGCCAGCAGCAGCTGCTGGGACAGCGTGCCCGCCACGAGGCCCGCGCCGGCACCGAGCGCGGTGGCCCGCCGCCAGCGTTCGAGGGCGCGCTCGTGGTTCCCGCCGTCGTGGTCGTGCATGCCGAGGTGCCGCAGTGCCTCCCGGGCCAGCAGCGGATCGGGACCGGACTCCCCGGCCGCCAGGGCGGCCGTGTAGTGGGCCGGCGCGGCGGCGAGGTCGGCGAAGAGGTTGTCGGTGATCAGCCCCAGGTACATCGAGGCCCAGCCGCCTCGCACCTCGTCGGGCGCGCCGTCGCGCAGGTCCCGCGCCTGCCGCCTGAGCCCTGCGAGGACCTCGGGGTCCTTTCCCTCGGGGCCGAGGCGCAGGGCGCCGTCGACGACCAGCAGGCGGCCGTAGGTGTGCCGCAGCCGGGCGAAGCCGAGGTCCCAGTCGTCCGCGGGCAGCAGCTCGGCCGCGGTCTCGAGGCGGGGCCCGGCGATCTCGCTGCCCGTGAACCAGTCGCTCTCCAGGGCGACTTCGGCCGCCGCCCGGGCGAGCCGGGCTCGGTCCGCCGGGTCGTCGGGGACGGCAGAGTCCAGCAGCCGCAGGGCTCTGGGCCAGCGGCCGGCGAGGGACAACTCCTGTGCGGAGGCGATCAGTTCGTCGATGGTGACGGATGTGCGCAAAGCGCTCGTCGCGTTCGTCATGACGAGAGAAGGTAGTTATGCGGAAAACCATCCACAAGAAAACCACTGCGGGAGACAGACGATGGAGGACTCGGCGGACCGGCATGTCGAGGAGTGGGTGAAGGAGCTCGACTGGATGGACCCGGTGAAGGAGGCGATCTTCGTCCGCCTGGCCATCCTGTCCCGGCACGCGTCCAAGGCGCGGCGCGAGATGCTCGACTCCGACGGGCTGCGGCACTGGCAGTACAAGGTGCTGCTCACCCTGCGCCGGCTCGGCCCGCCCTACACCGCGAGCCCGTCACAGCTCGCCGACCGGCTGGGGCTGACCAGGGGCGCGCTGTCGGCCCGGCTGGGACCGCTGGAGGAGGCGGGCCTGATCAGCCGTACCCACGAGGAGGGCGACCGCCGGCGGGTGCGGGTGCGGCTCACCGAGGCAGGAGACGCCGCCTTCGAGCGGCATGCCGCGTCGGAGGAAGCGGGCGAGGTCGCGCTGCTCTCCGTGCTGACCGCAGAAGAACAGCGGACACTAGCCGACCTGCTGCGGAGGCTGGTCGTCGCCGCCGAGTCCGGCCCAGAGCCGCCCGAGCCGAAAAGGTCCAGGTCAACCGGGAGCTGACCTGGACCCTCGCGGTTCTGGCTCCTACTCGTCCCATGCCTGGATGAGGATTTCCTCGGCGATCTTCCCGTCCCGCAGCGTGATCATCGACTCGGCCAGGACCCGGGTCCCGTCCGCGTACTCGCACGACTGGCTGTAGGCGGCGTGGTCGCCCTGGACGATGCACTGGTCGACCTTGTGCGTCATGTCCCGGCTGTAGATGTCCTCGAACACCGCGCCGATCTCGTCGCGGCCGTGCAGGACCCGGGGTTTGCTGGGCTGGCTGTTGCGGTCCACGATGCGCACTTGCGCGTCGTCCGCGTAGAGCGACAGAAGATCTGCCGCCGTGTGTCCCTCGACGCCCTTCTTCAGCGTGTCGGCGTTGAAGCTGCTGCTTGCCGCGGTGCCCATGGTGACCTCCTTCGAGGGCCGCGACCCGGTCGGAAGCGGGCCGCGAAGGCCTCACCTTCGAGACTCCTCCGCCCCGGCGGGCTCGGCAAGCGCAACCGCGCGCTACGCCTCGCGGGTGAGGGGAGGCGGGCGCCCGTGTCCGGCGGGGCAGCGGTGCCGTTGCTCCCAGCATGATCTCAACACGACGTATCGTCGCCGCCGTCGGTCTCGCCGCGGGCCTTACCGGGCTGGCCGCGCCGCTGGCCTCCGCGGCCGAGGCGGCGGCACCGGGCACGGGCGCAATCAACCCGATGGCCACCCTCGACTCACTCACCGTGAGCGACCTGCCCGCGGCGCACAAGGCGGAGATTCCGCGGCCGTCCGGGCAACTGCAGCAGTTGAACCGGCTCAACGACCTCGGCCAGCTGCACCAGCTCACCGACATGGCCGCGCCCGTGACCGGTCTGCTCGGCGGCATCGAGTAGCCGGACCGCGTATCGCTGGACGAAGGGCCGCCCGGATCCGGGCGGCCCTTCGTCGCGTGTCAGTCCGCCGTGGCCAGGAACTGCGTGGCCGCGAGCTCCGCGTAGAGCGGGTCGGCGGCCACCAGTTCACGATGGGTGCCCACGGCCCGTACCCGGCCCGCGTCCATGACGACGATCCGGTCGGCCGTCGTCACCGTGGACAGCCGGTGGGCGACGACGAGGACCGTGGTCGTCCGGGCGACGTCCGCGACGGTGTCGCGCAAAGCCGCCTCGTTCACCGCGTCCAGCTGCGAGGTCGCCTCGTCCAGGAGCAGCAGGCGGGGGCGGCGCAGCAGCGCGCGGGCGATGGCGACCCGCTGCCGCTCACCGCCCGAGAGCTTGGTGCCGCGGTGCCCCACCAGGGTGTTGAGGCCCTTGGGGAGCCGGGCTACCAGCCCGTCCAGCCGGGTCGTCTTCAGCACCCGCGTGAGCATCGCCTCGTCGGCCCCCGGATTGCCCAGCAGCAGATTGTCCCGCAGCGAACCCGACAGGACCGGGGCGTCCTGCTCCACATAGCCGATCGCGGAACGCAGCCGGGGCAGCTCCCACTCGGCCAGATCACGGCCGTCGAGCGTTATCGTCCCGGACTCCGGGTCGTAGAACCGCTCGATGAGCGAGAACACCGTGGTCTTGCCCGCGCCGGACGGACCGACGAACGCCGTCATACCGCGCGCGGGCACCTCGAAGGTGACCCCGTGGTGGACGTACGGCAGGTCGTCGGCGTACCGGAAGCGGACCTCGTCGAAGGCGAGCGAGGCCGGCTCGGCGCCGGCCGCGGGCAACGGGGCCGCTTCGGCCGGGGGTTCGGCGGGCAGGGCCAGCGCCTCCTGGATCCGGGCCAGGGCGGCGGCGCCCGTCTGGTACTGCGTGATCGCGCCGACCACCTGCTGGATCGGCGACATCAGGTAGAAGACGTACAGCAGGAACGCCACCAGCGTGCCGACCTGGATGGCGCCGGTCGCCACCCGCGCCCCGCCCACCGCCAGCACCGTGATGAAGGCGATCTGCATCGCCAGACCGGCCGTGTTGCCCGCCGCGGCCGACCACTTGGCGGCCCGCACGCTCTGCCGCCACGACTCCTCGGCGGCCTCGTGCAGCGTCCGCTCCTCCCGGTGCTCCGCGCCGGACGCCTTCACCGTGCGCAGCGCGCCGAGGATGCGCTCCAGCGAGGCACCCATCACCCCGACCGCGTCCTGCGCCTGCCGGCTCGCCCGGTTGATGCGCGGCACGATCACGCCGAGCACCGTGCCGGCGCCCAGGATCACCGCCAGCGTGACCCCGAGCAGCACCGGGTCCACCAGGCCCATCATCACCACGGTCGCCACCAGCGTGAGCCCGCCCGTACCGAGACCCACCAGGGAGTCGGTGGTGACCTCGCGCAGCAGGGTGGTGTCGGAGGTGATCCGGGCCATCAGGTCGCCGGGCTCGCTGCGGTCGACCGCCGTGATGCGCAGCCGCAGCAGATACGACGACAGCGCGCGCCGCGCCCCGAGCACCACCGACTCCGCCGTGCGCCGCAGCACGTACGAACCCAGCGCGCCCAGCGCCGCGTTGGCGACCACCAGGGCCGACATGGCGAGCAGAGCGCCGGTGATCGCCCGGTCGTGGGACAGGTCGTCGATCAACCCCCTGGCCACCAGCGGCAGCAACAGCCCGGCGGCACCGGTGAGCAGCGACAGCAGCGCGCCGGCCAACAGGGCCCAGCGGTGCGGGCGTACGTAGCCGAGGAGGAGCCGCCAGGCGGGCGGACGGGTCCCGGTGTCTGCGATGCTCACGGCGCTCCTCGACGGTCGTGGAGCATTCAGGCTACGTCGGCGCCCACCCCGGCCACGGCCGGTCTGGCGCCGTCGCCGGGCTGTACGCGGCGGACCGGGCGGACGTGATGCCGGTCGAGTCCGATGTGCCCGGAAGGTCCGCGCGCCATGTCGCCGGCACCCTGGTCCACGTCCCGCACCGGCGGCGGGCCGTGGCCGGTTCCACCGGCGACCGATGTCGTGTCGTTACCGATCAGTCACGCGTAGGGTCGAAGGGACCGACAGCGGCCGATGAAAGGGTTCAGCACCATGGCGCAGGAAGTACGCGGCGTGATCGCACCGGGCAAGGGCGAGCCGGTGCGGATGGAGACGATCGTCGTGCCCGATCCCGGCCCGGGGGAAGCGGTCGTACAGGTGCAGGCGTGCGGGGTGTGCCACACCGACCTGCACTACAAGCAGGGCGGCATCAGCGACGACTTCCCCTTCCTGCTCGGTCATGAGGCCGCGGGCGTGGTGGAGTCGGTGGGCGAGGGCGTCACGGACGTGGCACCCGGCGACTTCGTGATCCTCAACTGGCGTGCCGTGTGCGGGAACTGCCGGGCCTGTCTGCGCGGACGGCCCTGGTACTGCTTCAACACCCACAACGCGAAACAGAGGATGACCCTCGCCTCGACCGGCCAGGAACTGTCCCCGGCGCTGGGCATCGGCGCCTTCGCGGACAAGACGCTGGTGGCCGCCGGACAGTGCACCAAGGTCGACCCGGGCGTGGCCCCGCAGGTGGCCGGCCTCCTGGGCTGTGGCGTGATGGCCGGGATCGGTGCGGCGATCAACACCGGCAACGTCGGGCGCGGTGACAGCGTGGCGGTCATCGGCTGCGGCGGGGTGGGCGACGCGGCGATCGCCGGGTCCCGGCTCGCGG
This sequence comes from Streptomyces griseorubiginosus, assembly GCF_017614965.1. Taxonomy (GTDB): domain Bacteria; phylum Actinomycetota; class Actinomycetes; order Streptomycetales; family Streptomycetaceae; genus Streptomyces; species Streptomyces griseorubiginosus_B. The sequence continues at coordinate 24,448 of NZ_WVUG01000010.1, forward strand.
GCGCGGCGAAGATCATCGCCGTGGACATCGACGACCGCAAGCTGTCGACGGCCCGGGAACTGGGCGCCACCCACACCGTCAACTCGCGGGAGAGTGATCCCGTCGAGGCGATCCGCGAGCTGACCGGCGGCTTCGGCGCCGACGTGGTGATCGAGGCGGTCGGCCGCCCCGAGACGTACCAACAGGCCTTCTACGCCCGCGACCTGGCCGGCACGGTGGTGCTGGTCGGCGTGCCCACCCCGGAGATGAAACTCGAACTGCCCCTGCTGGACGTCTTCGGCCGTGGCGGTGCGCTCAAGTCGTCCTGGTACGGCGACTGTCTGCCCAGCCGGGACTTCCCCCTGCTGATCGACCTGCACCTCCAGGGCCGTCTGCCGCTGGAGAAGTTCGTCACCGAGACCATCGAACTCGGTGAGGTGGAGAAGGCGTTCGAGCGGATGCACCACGGTGACGTGCTGCGCTCGGTGGTGGTGCTGTGATGGCGGCCCGCATCGAACGCCTGGTCACCTCGGGCACCTTCGCCCTGGACGGCGGCACCTGGGAGGTGGACAACAACGTGTGGCTCGTCGGGGACGACCACGAGGTCGTCGTCATCGACGCGGCGCACGACGCCGACGCGATCGCCGAGGCGGTGGGCGACCGCCGGCTGACGGCGATCGTGTGCACCCACGCCCACAACGACCACGTCAATGCCGCACCCGCCCTCGCGGAGCGCACCGGTGCCACCATCTGGCTGCACCCGGACGACCTGCCGCTGTGGAAGCTCACCCACCCCGACCGGGACCCCGACGCCCATCTCGTCGACGGCCAGGTCATCGAGGCCGCCGGGGCCGACCTCACGGTGATCCACACCCCGGGGCACGCGCCCGGCGCGGTCTGCCTGCACGACCCCGGTCTGGCCACGGTCTTCACCGGCGACACCCTCTTCCAGGGCGGACCGGGCGCCACCGGCCGCTCCTACTCCCACTTCCCGACGATCATCGACTCCATCCGCGACCGCCTGCTCACCCTCCCACCGCAGACCAAGGTCCTCACCGGCCACGGCGATCCGACCACGATCGGCGCCGAGGCACCGCACCTGGAGGAGTGGATCGCCCGGGGCCACTGAGCGTGCTCGCCGTCGCCCCGTCCTGGGCGGCCATGTGTGTGGCTCCGAACGAGTGGACTCGCTGCGATGCCCGGGGAAGGGCGCCTTCCCGATCGGCCGCCGATGGTGATGTTGCCGTCCCGGCCCGTGACTGGAGAGGCGCCCCCGCATGCGACGAACCCCCCGCCGCCGACTGCTCGCCGCGACCCTGCTCGTGGCGTCCCTGCTGGTGCCGACGGCCGTGGCCCCCGCCACCGCCGTCCCGGCCGGCACCGCCCACCCGTCCGGTCGCCACCCCTGTCCGCCGCGCGGTCTCGGGCCGGGAGTGACCGCACGGCTGGACCGGACGATCGACGACGTCCGCCGGCAGGCGGGCATCCCCGGTGCCGTCGTCGGGCTGTGGATGCCGGGCAAGGGCTGCTACGTCCGTGCGAGCGGCGTCGCCGACAAGGCGACCGGCAGGCCGATGACCCCCGACGTCTACGAGCGGATCGGCAGCGAGACCAAGACCTTCACGGCCACCGCCCTGCTGGAACTCGTCGACGACCATCGCGTCCGGCTGGACGACCCCGTCTCCCGCTACGTCCACGGCGTGCCGGACGGCGGCCGGATCACGCTGCGCCACCTCGCCGAGATGCGCAGCGGCCTGTTCCCGTACAGCTCCGACCCGGACTTCGTCCGTGACCTGCTGAGCGACCCGGAGCGTTCCTTCACGCCTCGTCAACTGCTCGCGTACGCGTTCAAGCACAAGAACGCCTTCGCGCCGGGCACTCAGTTCCAGTACTCCAACACCAACTTCGTCCTGCTCGGGCTGGTCATCGAGAAGGTCTCCGGTCAGCGGCTCGCCGACTTCATCGACGCGAGGATCCTGCGGCCGGCCCGGCTGCACCACACGCTGCTGCCGCGGGGAACGGAGTTCCCCCGGCCGCATCCGCACGGCTACACGGACCAGACACTGACCGGCGCGGTCGCCGACGCCACCGACTGGAACCCCAGCTGGGCATGGGCGACCGGGGCGATGATCTCCGACCTGCACGATCTGCGCCGCTGGGCCGAGGTCGTCGCCACCGGTAGACTGCTCAGCCCCCCTACCCAGGCGCAGCGCCTCAGGATGCTGCCGACCGGTCTTCCCGGCCTCAGCTACGGCCTCGGCCTCTTCGACGCGGGCGGGTGGATCGGGCACAACGGATCCATCCCCGGCTACGAGACCGTGACCGTGTACCTGCCCGCGCGGCGGGCCACCCTGGTCATCATGATCAACACGGACTCGACCGTCCAGGGCCAGGAACCCTCCACCCTCCTCGCCCGGGCGGTCACGGCGATCGTCACCCCGGACCACGTGTACGACGGCGCGGTCTCGTCGCGCTGAACGGCGCGCACCGGCAGGAAAAAGGCGACAGAAGATGTCCGGCTTCCACGGCACCCTCGGCAGTGACCGACAACCGAGGCCAACGGGAGGCCGGACATGTCCGTAGCGCTGAACGGCAAGGTGGCGCTCGTCGCTGGGGCGACGCGCGGGGCGGGCCGCGGGATCGCGATGGAACTCGGCGCGGCGGGCGCCACCGTGTACGTCACCGGACGCAGCACCCGCGCACGGCGCTCCGAGTACGACCGCCCCGAGACCATCGAGGACACCGCCGACCTCGTCACCCGAGCAGGCGGCCGGGGCATCGCCGTACCCACCGACCACCTCGAACCCGACCAGGTCCGCGCCCTGGTCGAGCGCATCGCGGACGAGCAGGGCCGCCTGGACGTCCTCGTCAACGACATCTGGGGCGGCGAGCGTCTCTTCGAGTGGGACCGTCCGGTCTGGGAGCACGACCTGGACAAGGGCCTCAGGCTGCTGCGGCTCGCCGTCGAGACGCACGCCGTCACCAGCCACCACGCCCTGCCCCTGCTGCTGCGCCGGCCCGGCGGCCTGGCCGTGGAGGTCACCGACGGCACCGCCGAGTACAACCGTGACACCTACCGCGTCTCCTTCTTCTACGACCTCGCCAAGACCGCCGTCCTGCGCATGGCCTTCGCCCTCGGCCACGAACTCGGGCCGCGCGGTGCCACGGCCGTCGCCTTGACACCGGGGTGGCTGCGCTCGGAGATCATGCTCGACCAGTTCGGCGTACGCGAGGACAACTGGCGCGACGCCCTCACCGAGGTCCCGCACTTCGCGATCTCCGAGACCCCGCGCTACGTCGGCCGCGCCGTCGCCGCCCTCGCCGCCGACCCGGACGTTGCCCGCTTCAACGGCCGCTCCCTGTCCAGCGGCGGCCTCGCCCAGGTCTACGGCTTCACGGACCTCGATGGCAGCCGGCCGGACGCCTGGCGGTACCTCGTGGAGGTGCAGGACGCCGGGAAACCGGCGGACGTGACCGGGTACCGGTGAGGTCAGGAACCCGTCTCCAGCACGGTGACGATCCATGCCCGGGCCCGCTCCACGACCTCCGCGCTGCCCAGCAGGATCAGCGCCTCCCCGTGCGGCTCGCGGGCGGTCCGCACCTCGGCCGGCAGCGGCTCGGCCTCCTGCGGGGTCAGGAGCCGTCCGCTCCCGCCGGAACCGCGCCTGATCACCTCGCACCACCGCCAGATACGAGCCGAGGGCACCGATCACCACACCTGTCAGAGCGGGGAGCTGCCGCAGAAAAGCGGACATGGACGCACGCCATCTGTCCCGTGGATCTTGCGGGGAGTAGGTTCGGGCCATGGCTGACACGAAGCGCTTCGAGGGGTACGGGGTTCTCGTCACGGGCGCGGCCCGCGGCATCGGCGCCGCCGTCGCCCGGCGCCTGGCCGAGGAGGGGGCGCGGGTCCTGCTCACCGACGCGGACCCGACCGAGGTCGAGAAGACGGCGGGGGCACTGCGCGAACGGGGCCTGGCCACCGAGGCGTTGGCGTGCGACGTGGGGGACCGGGCGGCGGTGGAGGCGGCTGTCGCGCACGCCGTCGACGCCTTCGGCTCCCTCGACGTCCTGGTCAACAGCGCGGCCTCCTGCACACCCGACACCCCGCTCTTCGAGGACGGCCCTGACGAGGCGTGGGCCCGCGATCTCGACATCACCCTCACCGGCGCCTACCGCTGCTGCCGGGCCGCGCTCCCGCACCTGGCCGCCTCCGGGCGCGGCGCCATCGTCAGCATCGGCTCCGTCAACGGCCGGATGGACTTCGGCAACCAGGCCTACAGCGCCGCCAAGGCCGGCCTCGCCTCCCTCACCCGCACCCTGGCCGGACGGGCGGCCGGACGGGGAGTCCGCGTCAACCTCGTCGTGCCGGGCACGGTGCGCACGTCCGCGTGGGAAGGCCGGGAGGACGACCTGGAGGCACTGCGCCCGCTGTACCCGCTGGGCAGGGTCGGGGAACCGGAGGACATCGCGGCGGCCGTCGCCTTCCTCGCCTCCCGCGACGCGGCGTGGATCACCGGTACCGAGCTGACCGTCGACGGCGGTCTGACCGCGGTCCACACGGGGTTCAACGCGGTGACGGGGGTGGGCGGCGACACCTGACCCCCACCGTCGTCCCGCCGCTGACGCGGTGGTCGGCGAAGTCGCCTACAGAATGCAGCAGTTGGGGGAGCGGGGCAGGTCCTGGGCGAGTGTGCGGTGCGTGTCCTCGGGGTAGGCAGGGGACGACCGCTGTGAGCTTGCGCACTGCGAATGTCACCGTTTCGTCGTAACGTGCGGCGACTTACAACCGATCGCGGCGGACATCGGTCTAGCTGGCAGAGATCGCAGATCGGACGACCATTCCGCGCGAAAGGCAAAGGCAGACCATGGGGGACATCCGCAGACGGGGAGCCGTCGCACTCGGGATCACCGGACTGGTGGCACCGCTCACCCTCGCCCTGGGCACCGGTTCCGCCCAGGCGGCCACGAGCTGCACCACGCAGGCCGGGCCCTATCAGAAGCAGGTGGAGAAGTTCCTCGGCCGGCCGGTCGACGGAAAGCAGTCCGCCGCCGACTGCCAGGCCATCAAGGCCTTCCAGACCAAGCACGGCATCACCCCGAACATCGGGTACGCGGGTTCCGTCACCTGGGGCGTGATGGACCTCATGAACAAGCAGAAGGCCGTGGGGAACAACCCCAACAAGGAAGGCAAGTGCCCGACGAACAAGGGGCGCATAGCCTGCGTGAACCTCACGCTCCAGCTCAGCTGGATCCAGGACGGCAGCAGGCTCGTCTACGGCCCGGTCCCGGTCCGCACCGGCCGCAAGGGGTACGTCACCCGCACCGGTCTGAAGAAGATCTACTGGCGTGACAAGAACCACGTCTCGAACATCTACAACGTGCCGATGCCCTACAGCCAGTTCTTCGACGGCGGCCAGGCCTTCCACTCGGTCAACCTCAGCATGTGGAACCCGCCGGGCTCGCACGGCTGCGTCAACATGACCACGACCACCGCCAAGAAGTACTGGTCGCTGCTGAAGACCGGCGACGACGTCTTCGTGTACGGGCGCAAGCCGGGCACCTGAGCGGGCACCCGGCCCGGCGTCCCGCCTACTGCGGGGCGTCCCCGAAGTCGGGGATCTCCAGCCGTACCCCGCCCTGCCGCGCCGACTCGTGCGCGATGATGCCCGGCAGGGTGTAGCGGGCGGCCACCCATGCGTTGACCGACGGCAGGGACCGTGTGTTGACGGCGGTCACGAAGTCGTCGACGAGGAAGTGGTGGCTGCCCTCGTGCCCGTTGTGCAGGTTGTCGAACGCCCGCGGCAGCCGCGCCCGGTCGTGCACGGGTGCCGAACCGGAGGTGAAGGCCGCCCGCAGCTCCGGCGCGATGTGCTGGAGCGACGGGTCGTCGGGGGACATGGTGGGCTTGGGCTCCAGCAGTTCGCTGATGTCCTTCACGCCCTTCTTGTCCTGCCACAGGGCCACCGTGGCGAGCTGCTCCATGCTCGCCTCGGTGCCGAAGAAGCGGAACCGGGACTCGCGGATGTGCGAGGGGTAGCCGACGCGACGGAACTCGTTCGTACGGAACGATCCGCCTCCCGCGACCTCGAACAGCGCCGTGGCGTTGGAGACGTCGTTGTCGAACTGGCTGACGGAGCGGTCGAAGACGCCGTCGCCGCGGTCGTCGCGGACACCGATCGCCGACACGCTCACCGCGTGCGTCTGCCAGGCGCCCAGCACCCCGCCGACCGCGTGCGTCGGGTACAGCAGCGGGGGATAGCTGGCGGTGGCCTTCCAGTTCTCGCCGCCGCTGTACTGGTAGGCGTCGTAGAAGCCGAGGTCCATGTCGTGGACGTAGTCGCCCTCGGCGTAGAAGAGCCGCCCGAAGGCGCCCTCCGCGATCTGGTTGCGGGCGTGCACCGTCGCCGGGTTGTACTGGCTGGTCTCGCCCATCATGTACGTCAGTCCGGTCGTCCTGACCGCGTCGATGATCGCGGCGATCTCCTGCGTGGTGATCGCCATGGGGACCGCCGAGTACACGTGCTTGCCGGCGTTCAGGCCCTGCAGGACCAGCGGGCCGTGCGTCCACCGCTGCGTGAAGATCGCGACCGCGTCGACCGCCGGCGACTCGAGCATCGCCTCGTAGCCGGGGAAGGTGCCCGCCAGCCCCTGTGCGGCGACGAGCTGTTCGGCTCGTTCGGGCAGCAGGTCGGTGACGTACACGTCGCCGACACCGGGGTGGGCCTGGAACAGCGTCGCGAACTGACCGGAGAACTGGCCGGCGCCGACGATGCCGAGGGAGAACGTCATGAAAGGCGTGCCCTTCACTGGGAGAGGATCGGACACTTACTTTTGTCGTGAAAGAATCCTGGCGTCAAGAGCCAAGCGAGCATTGTTTCCGTCAGGCTCTGCGCACCTTAAAGTGGCATATTGATTCCGTAACGAAAAAAATCATGTGGGAGCCTGACCTCCATGACCACAGTTGCGGCCAGCTGGCTTCCCCTGAGCCCCGGCGAGCGCTCGGTGGCGATCGAGGTGCTCGTCAACGGCCCCCTGTCGCGCACCGAGCTCGCCCGGCGGCTCGACCTCTCCGCGGGCAGCCTCACCCGGCTCACCAAGCCGCTGATCGAGTCCGGCCTGCTGGTCGAGGTGCCCGAGGCCGGTGCCCCGGCGGAGGTGCGCCAGGGGCGGCCCTCCCAACCGCTCGACGTCGTCGCCGAGTCCTGGTCCTTCATCGGCTTCAAGATCACCGAGGAGATGGTCTACGGCGTCGTCACCACCCTCCGCAGCGACATCGTCGCCCGTCACGACCGTCCGCTCACCACCCATGACCCCGCCGAAGTCGCCGACGTGCTCGCGGAGATGGCCGGCGGGTTCACCGCCGCGCACCCGTGCCCGGCGGGCATCGGCATCGGCGTGGGCGGACGGGTCGAGGGCCGGTCCGTGGTCGCCGAGTCCCCGTTCCTGGGCTGGCGGGGCGTGCCGCTCGCCGGGCTCGTCGAGGAGCGCACGGGGCTGCCCGTCGTCGTCGAGAACGACGTCGCCGCCCTCGTGGAGGCCGAGACCTGGTTCGGTGCCGGGCGGGGCCTGGACCGCTTCGTCGTCCTGACCATCGGTGCCGGCATCGGCTACGGGCTGGTGCTGGGCGGCAGACGGGTGCCGAACGCCGAGGAGGACCGTGGGTTCGGCCGCCACTGGATCGTCGACCCCAACGGCCCGCTCACCCCGGAGGGGGAGCGCGGCAGCGCCGTCTCGCTGCTCGCCATCCCGAGCATCCGCTACCAGGTCCGGGCCGCCACCGGCCGCGACTGGACCTACGACGAGATCCTCGGCCGGGCCGCCGCCGGGGAGCCCATGCCCGCCCGCGTCATCGACGAGGCGGCGCGCGCCCTCGGCACGCTGGTCGCGCAGATCTCCAACTTCGTGATGCCGCAGAAGATCCTGCTCGCCGGAGAGGGCGTCGGGCTGATGGATGTGGCGGGGAACACGGTGGGGGAGACGATCAGGACGCTCCGGCACCCGATGGCCGCCCCGGTCGCCCTGGAGACGAAGGTGTCCGATTTTCACGACTGGGCCCGCGGTGCGGCGGTGTTGGCGATCCAGGTGCTGGTGCTGGGAGCGGCGGAGTCCGAACCGGCCGGTGGATCTTGACAGATGGACGTGATCAGTAACACGGTCCGATATGCCCGTTTCCGGCCTGATTACTCACGGCGCCTTCACCTCCGGCGCCGTATGCTTCACACCATGTCCACCACTGTTGAAACCGTCTCCGAGCGTTCGGCGGACGAGGTCAACGAGGAGATCCGGGCCCTGTGGCTCCGGTCGGGCGGGACACTGAGCGTCGAGCAGCGCGAGGAGTACCAGCGGCTCGTCCTGGAGTGGGCCGCCGCGGCTCCCCAGCCCGTGCGGGCGGCCTAGCTTCGTCTGACGCCCGCCGCGCATCGGCGCGTTCGTCCGGGGCACCCCTGATCGAATGGGTCCCCTCCTCGCACTGGCCTCGGCCGTCTGTTACGGCGTCGTCGACTTCAGCGGCGGGATCCTCTCCCGCCGGGCCTCCTTCACGGCCGTCACCTTCCTCGGCCAGGTCGGCGGCCTCGTGCTCGCCTGTGTCGCCGCGCTCCTCGTTCCCGCCGATGCCGTCCACCCCGCAGACCTGCTGTGGGGCGCCCTGTCCGGCCTGGGCAGCGGCACCGCCATGCACTTCCTCAACCGCGGCCTGAGCCGCGGGGCCATGACCGTCGTCGTCCCCCTGAGCGCGGTGACCGGCGTCGCCCTGTCCGTCCTGTGCGGCGTCCTCCTCCTCGGCGACCGGCCCGACCCGTCGGCCTGGGTGGGCATCGCCGTGGCGGTGCCCGCGCTCTGGTTCGTCTCCGGGGGCCGGTCCGGCGCGGCCCGCGGCGCCGGCGACGGGCTGCTCGCCAGCGGGGGCGTCGCCGTGCAGTACGTCGCCCTCGGCCTGGCGGGTGCGTCCGCCGGGCTGTGGCCGGTCGTCGCCGGCCGGGTCGCCGCCGTACTCCTGCTGCTGCCGACCACCCTGCACCACGGCCCCCTGCGACTCCCGCCCCGGACCGCCGCCCAGGCGCTCCTCGTCGGGGCCGGGGCCGCGCTCGGTCTGATCCTCTATCTGCTCGCCGCCCAGCGGCAGTTGCTGGCCGTCGCCGTCGTCCTCGCCTCGCTCTATCCGGCCATCCCGGTGATCCTCGGCCTGGCGCTGCTGCACGAGCGCATCACAGTACGGCAGACCGCCGGACTGCTCGGCGCGGCGGCCGCCACCGTCCTGCTCACCCTCGGCTGACCCGTCAGCCCCAGCTCGCGGAGTAGGCGCGCCGGTAGTCCTTGCGGTCCTGCTCCGCCCGGATCCACCGCGTGGCCACCAGCGCGATCAGGCTGCCGCCGATGACCAGCATCCCGGGGCCGATGTTCCGCGGGTCGCTCAGCCGGGCCAGCAGGGTCGTGCCCGTCGAGGTGCCCGTCGCCGGGGTGGTGGAACCCGGGGACGTGGTGGTGGGCGCGATCGCGCTGTGCGTGGCCGACGCCGACGGTGCCGGTGAGGCGCCCTGCTGGGCGGCCGCCTGCTTGGAGACGATCAGCTGCACGTTGAGCGCCTGCATCGCCTTCGTCACCGGCTGGAAGAACGTCGTACCGCCCGAGGTGCAGTCGCCGCTGCCGCCCGAGGTGATGCCCAGCGCGATGCCCTCGGAGAACAGCGGGCCGCCACTGTCGCCCGGTTCGGCACATACGTTCGTCTCGATGAGCCCGGTCACCGTGCCCTCGGGGTAGTTCACCGTCGCGTCAAGGCCCTTGACCTCGCCGTCGTGCAGACCGCTGGTGCTGCCGCTGCGGAACACGCGCTCCCCGACCACCGGATCGCTCACGCCGGTGATCCGCACCCCGTTGCCGTTGCCGATGGCCACGATGTCCGCGCCCTGCCCGGCGGTACCGCTCGCGTACTGCACGAGGGAGAAGTCGCTGCCCGGGAAGTTCTGCTGCACCGTGGTGCCGAGCTGCTGGTTGCCCTGGCTGTTGGCGAACCAGACGGAACCGGTCGGCCCGCAGTGCCCGGCGGTGAGGATGAAGTCGGTCTGCCCGTTGGTCACGTTGAACCCCGCCGAGCAGCGGCCGCCGGTCGACAGGATCGGCACCGCGCCGTTGAGCCGGGTCGTGAACGTGCCCTTGGTGCGCTCCATCCGCACGAAACCGCCGATTCCGGACGCCACCTTGGTCATGTCCGACCAGTCGGAGGCCGAGACGGTGCTGTCGGCCTGCACCACCACCTGGTTCGTCTGGTAGTCCATCACCCAGGCCGTGCCCGCCACCCGGGGCGCCGAACGCAGCGTCGCCGTGGCCGCCTTGAGCTCGTTCATGCTGTGGCCGACCATCTTCGCCTCGGCGCCCGCCCGCTCGACCTCGGCCGCCGCCTTCTTGTCGGTCACCGCGACCACCGTGCGCCCGTCCGCGCCGACCCACGTCCCCGCCGTTCGTGCGGTACCCAGCCGCGCCACCAGCGAGGCACCCGTGCCGGGCGTGTCCCCCTTGGCGCTGAACGGAAGGGCGGAGGTACCGGGAGACTCGCTCGCCATGGCGGCCTGCGTCACCATGGCTCCCCCCAGGAGGAGTCCGCCGACGGCCGCCAGTCGTGTCACTCGCCGGACCATCCGTCGTCGTGCGTGCCTCATGCATGGCTCCCGAACCAGTACGCGCGGTGCCAACACCGCGGGGCCCTCCGGTCGTTGAGCACCCTCTCTCCATACGTTCCGGGAGCCGACCGCGTTCAGCGCGCCGGTGATCCTCTACGGCTTGCGCCCCACCCCGCCGTACATCGCCACCTCCACGGGCTCGTCCCCCTCCTCCGGACGCCAGCGCGAGCACGACACCACGCCCGGTTCCAGCAGCTCCAGACCGTCGAAGAACCGCGCCACCGCCTCGGGAGTGCGCTGCGTCAGGGCCGGCGTGCCGTGCTCGTTCCAGAACCGCACCGCCTCGTCCACCTCGGGCAGCGCCGGAGACGTGATCGTGTGCGACAGCACCAGGTGGCTGCCCGCGGGCAGCGCGTCCATGAACCGCCGCACGACGCCGTACGGGTCCTCGTCGTCCCCGACGAAGATGACCACCCCGAGCAGCATCAGCGCGACCGGCCGGGACAGGTCCAGCGTGTCGGCGGCGCGCTCCAGCACCGCCTCGACATTGCGCAGGTCCTCGTCCAGATGGTCGGTACGGCCCTCCGGCGCGCTGGTGAGCAGGGCGCGGGCGTGCGCCAGGACCAGCGGATCGTTGTCGACGTACACCACCCGGGACTCCGGGGCCAGCCGCTGGGCGACCTCGTGGGTGTTGTCGGCGGTCGGCAGCCCCGTGCCGATGTCGAGGAACTGGCGGATGCCCGCGTCCGCGACCAGGTGACGCACGGCGCGGCCCAGGAAGAGCCGGTCGGCGCGGGCGTACTCGCCGATGGAGGGATGCAGTTCACGGATGCGGTCGCCGGCCACCCGGTCGACCTCGTAGTAGTCGCCGCCGCCGAGCCAGTAGTTCCAGATCCGTGCCGTGTGCGGGCGCAGGGTGTCGATGCGTCTGCGCAGCGCCTCGGCGGGATCTTCGGTGGCTGCCGGGTTGTCCGTCACGTGCTCAGCTCCTGGAGGGCCTGGTGGTCTGGCGCGGGGGGCAACCGGCAATCTAGACGGCGGAGTTGATGTCTGCCGAGGGTACGGCGGGAGAGATTTTCCCAAGAAGTGCCGCATGGCCGGCCTCGTCGCCCCACACGGACGCCGGATCGACGTACGGCCGCAGGAGCGCGGTCAGTGCCGGGTCCGCCCGGCCGTTCAGCTCGTCCGAGGCGAGCTTGCGGGCGATCCCGGCGAGGAAGTCGGCCAGCTGCACCCGCGGATCCTCGCCGGCCACCACCAGCCGCAGCCCGACGAGCCGGATCCCGGCCCGCCGGGCCGTCTCCTCGATCCACGCGATGCGCTCCGGCGTCAGCAGGTTCTGCCGGTCGTGCACGAGCCGGACCTCCTGGCCGCCCGCGCTCCAGTACGCGGCCGTGCGCACGATCGCCGGCAGCAGCGGATTGAGCAGCGGAATCAACGGCGGTCCGGCGAGCAGTCCCGCCCGGTAGCCGTCCGCCCGGGAACGGGATGCCGCCAGCCTGTCCAGGACCGGTGCGACGGCCGTACCGGCATGCGCGCGCCGCAGGTCGTCCACCGTGCGGAAGAACCGCTCCGCCGGCTCCGAGGGCTCCCCGTCGTGCCGTACCCGCAGCAGCCGGTTCGCCGCCCGCACGAACTCCCGCCACCGCGCCTCCCCGAACGTCCGCCGCCCGTCGCGGTACAGCGACAGGGCCTCGGCCGTGTCGCCGAGCAGCAGGTGGGCCGTCCGGTCGACGAGGAAGAACTCCTTCTCGACCAGGTGCACATGGGCACTGGCGTGGAGCGGGCCCCCCGGCGCGAGCAGCCATTCCAGCACGGCCCGGTGCTTCTCCCGCAGCAGGTGGTTCGCCTTGTACTCCTCCGCGGGCGAGCGGATGCGGTCCCGGATCTCCCGCACACACGCGGCCGCGGCGTCCACCGGCAGCCCCACCCCGGCGTGCGCGAACACGTCGGTGTTCCCGCCGGTGAGGTTCTCGCCGTCCGACCCCGACTCGTCGCAGGCGACTTCACGGTCGTTCCAGGTCACAGCACGGCCCCCTTATCTTGTGCGTCATGAACAGGATCCCGCACGACACGTCCGGCGAACCGAACCCCCTGCGTGCCCTGTCCCTGGACCGGCTCCGTCGCCGTACGAGCATGAAGTGGCGCACCTACCCGGCCGACGTGCTGCCACTGTGGGTGGCGGAGATGGACGTTCCGCTGGCCGAGCCCATCGTCCGGGCGGTCACCGACGCCCTCGCGCTCGGCGACACCGGCTACCCGGCGGGCACCGCCTACGCCGAGGCGCTGGCCGCCTTCGCCGACAAGCGGTGGGGGTGGCACGGGCTCGCCGTGGAGCGCACGGCGATCGTGCCCGACGTGATGCTGGGCGTCGTCGAGATGCTGAAGCTGGTCACCGGGCACGGGGACCCGGTCGTGGTCAACTCGCCGGTGTATCCGCCGTTCCACCAGTTCATCGCGCACATGGACCGGCAGGTGGTCGAGGCCCCGCTCGGCGCGGACGGACGCATCGACTTCGGCACCCTGGAGGAGGCCTTCGAGCGGTCGGTCGCCGGCCGGCGCCGGGCCGCCTACCTGCTGTGCAGCCCGCACAACCCGACCGGCGTCGTGCACACCGCCGGGGACCTGACCGCCGTGGCCGCCCTCGCCGCCCGGTACGGCGTCCGTGTGGTCGCCGACGAGATCCACGCGCCGCTGACCGCCTCCGGCGTGGACTTCGTGCCGTACCTGAGCGTCCCCGGCGGGGAGAACGGCCTGTCGCTCATGTCCGCCTCCAAGGCGTGGAACCTCGCGGGCCTCAAGGCGGCGCTCGCGATCGCGGGCCCGGAGGCCGCGGCCGACCTGGCGCGCCTGCCGGAAGAGGTCGCTCACGGCCCCAGCCACCTCGGTGTCATCGCCCACACCGCCGCCCTGACGGAGGGCACGCCCTGGCTGGACGCCCTGCTCGCCGGGCTCGACGACAACCGGCGACTGCTGTCGGACCTGCTCGCCGAACACCCCCCCGCCATCACCTGCCGCCCCGGCCAGGCCACCTACCTGGCCTGGCTGGACTGCCGCGCGCTGGGCCTCGATCAGGACCCGGCGGACGTCTTCCTGGAGCGCGGCAGGGTGGCCCTGAACTCCGGGATCCCCTTCGGCACCGGGGGCGCGGGGCACGTACGTCTGAACCTGGCGACCTCGCCCGAGGTGCTCACGGAAGGCGTACGGCGGATGGCCTCGGCGCTCGAATGAGCCGGGCCTAGACTTCCGGCATGGAGGACAGACAGCTGGAACGGCTCGGCTCGGGCAAGTACCTGTTGATCACCAGCTACCGCAAGAACGGCACCCCGGTGGCCACCCCCGTGTGGGTGGTGCGCGACGGTGACACGCTCGGTGTGTGGACGGCCGCCGACTCCTGGAAGGTCAAGCGGATCAGAGCCCGCGGCGACGTCCTCGTCGGCCCCTGCGACCTGCGCGGCAACCCCACCGGGGCGCAGATCCCCGCCACCGCCGAGATCACCGACGAGGCGACCGTCGCCCGCTACCGCGAACTCATCGCCCGCAAGTACGGCATCGTCGGCCGGCTCACCCTGCTCGGCAGCCGACTGCGCCGGGGCCTGAAGGGCACCGTCGGCATCCGCGTCACACCGCGGCCCTGAGACGCGGACGGCCGCGCGGTTCCGTGAGGAGAACCGCGCGGCCGTCACGACGGCACGTCCCGGGTTACGAGGCGTCCAGCACCGTGCCGTTCAGCACCGCCCCGCCCGGCACCGGGTTGCCGGCCTCGTCGCTCAGCTGGAACCGCACCGACTCCGCGGGCTCCGCCACCCGGTCCGTGACCGTCGGCACGGACACCTCGGCGCTGACCTGCCCGGACGGCAGATCCGCGGCCACGCCCAGGTACTGCACCGAGGACAGCGGCCGCTCGGGATCGGGCTGCTCGCCCGAGACGTTCTCCAGCCACTGCGGATCCACGTCCCTCGTGGACAGCTCCGGCCCCCCGGTGACGGGCACCACGCGGAAGAACTCGAAGAGGTCCGTGTCCGCCGCGGCGGACAGCGTCACCTTCCACTTCAGTGGCTGCCCCTCGGTCACCCGGTCCGCGACCGGCGTCACGGTGACCGTCGGCATCGGGTCGTCGTTCTGCACGGTGACCCCACCGCGGTAGGAGCCGACGACGGCGCCGTGCACGGCCTTGACCAGCACCGGGTTGTCGACGTCGTAGGCGAACCGCGTGTTGCCCTTGACCTGCACCTTCACATCGATGTCATGACCGCCCGGACGGACCGTGACGAGGCTCTGCTTCTCCTTGCCGGTGACCGGGTCGATGACGTACACCCGCACCTGTCCGTCGCCCCGCCCGGACACCCGTACGGGCACCTGGTAGGTGCGGACGCCCGAGTCGCCCTCCTTCACTGTCGTACGGCCGATGTCGACGCGCGGCAGC
Organism: Streptomyces griseorubiginosus; assembly: GCF_017614965.1. Classification (GTDB taxonomy): domain Bacteria; phylum Actinomycetota; class Actinomycetes; order Streptomycetales; family Streptomycetaceae; genus Streptomyces; species Streptomyces griseorubiginosus_B. Next base: position 39,472 of record NZ_WVUG01000010.1, read on the forward strand.
GCGGCCTCCCGCACCGCCGGAGTGCCGGGGCGCCATCCCCAGGCGTCCATCAGCCAGGCCTGGCCCCGGGCCGACCGGGGCGTCAGCTCGAGGGACGTGACGTGCTTCAGGTCCAGGCCCGTCCGGGACGCGGCGGCCAGCGGGACGCGGACCTCGCGGGCCCAGAAGGAGGCGGTGCGTTCGGTGCCGGGCAGCCCGTCGACCTTGACCGCGCCGAGGGCGGCCCGCCTGCCGTGCGTGTCGGTCAGGGACACGTCGAACCGGGTGCCGGTCGAGTTCGGCGGAACGATCAGCCGCAGCGCCAGCTCCGTGGAGCCGGCGAGCGCGACCGGGGCGGCAGGACGGATCCGCGCCGGGGAACCGGCCGCCGACCACTTCAGCGCGACGGCGCGACGGCCGACCTCACGGGTGGGCTCCCACGTCGCGAAGTGCGGGGAGACGCCCTTCGCGCCCGAGGGGAGGCAGGCCACGTGCTGGTCGGGGTCGACGGCCGAGCACAGCCGCCCTCCGGTCACCGACAGCCTGCCGTCCGGCAGCAGGCCGCCGACGCGGTTGGCCCCGACGGCGTGCGTGAGCACGCGCGCCGGGTCCGCCGAGGGCGCCCGCCTGCCGGAGCCGTCGAGCAGCGGCCGTACCCGGTCGTCCCCGGCGACGAACAGCCGTGCCGCCGCCGCGATGTACGTGCTGCCCGCCCGGTGCTGCTGGTCGGCGGTCAGCCGGGTCGCGGTGCCCGGCGAGCACACGGGGTCCCGGTGCTCGGGGTCGTCGTAGAAGTCGTCCTCCGAGGGGGCCTGGGACTGGCCCGGCGTCCACTCGGTGTTGAAGAAGTTGTGGTCGGCGCCGACCACGTAGACGGCGCTGTGCAGCGCGCTGCCGCGACTGACCGAGCGGGTGCCGTCGACGAACACCTCGCCCTGCAGGTCGGAGACGTCGCCGTCGCAGCCCGGCAGGATCGTCGTCGAGGGAACGTCCGCGACCGGATTCTGGCCGAAGATCGTCGGTCCGATGAGCACGGTGCCGCTGATGTGCCAGCGCACCGGCCCGTGGTAGCCGTCCTGTGCGGACGGCGGCGGGTAGAGGCTGTCCATCGCCGCCCGGTTGACGCCCTCACCGCCGCGGGAGTGGCCGACCAGCAGGACGTGCGAGAGATCCGCCGTCGGGGCGTCGCGGACCACCGCGGGGGCCGAGGCGGGGTGGGCGGCCCAGTCGGCCCAGCGGGCCAGGTGCTGCCGCACCAGTGAGGAGCGGGCCTGGGCGCCGCCGTCCTCGGCCGCCCAGTCCTGGCCGTTGACGCCGTTGGCGGAGATGGAGACGGTCACATAGCCCTGGGAGGCCAGGAGTCGCTGGTCGCGCAGGTAGCCGCGGTGGCTCGGGATGGGCTTGGTGCCGGCCGGGCAGGGCCAGCCGCCGCTGATGTCGTCGCCGTTGTAGCAGGTGCTGTGGCGGCCGTGCAGGAACAGCGCGAGCGGACGCTTGCCGGTGGCGCCCTGGGGCGCGACGACCACGGCCTTCATCTCGACGGGCTGCGGGAAGTCGGGGAGCTTCACCGGGTCCAGGTCGTACTCGCCGGTGGACGTACGGTACGGGCCCGGCTTCCCGGGATCGACGGAGTTCGCCGGCAGTCGCGCGGGCGGCTGGGCGGCCGCGGTGTCAGCCCGGCCCGGTGCCCGGGTGCGGCCCGCAGCGTCCAACTGCCGTCCCGCGGCCCGCACCTGAAGCCCCGTCAGATGACCGGCGGTCTTGCCGAGCGCGAGCCGGAAGGTCCTGCCGTCCTTGCCGGGGACCGGATGGCCGAGCAGCCGACCGCCGGCGTAGAAGTCGACGCGCGCGTCCCCCATCGGCACGGGCGCGGTCGAGCGCCACACCAGCTGCCGCGCCGTCCCCTGGCCGGCGATCCGCCAGCCGGGCGGAAGCGGGCTGTCGTTGTCCGCCGTCGTTGTGAGTGGTCTGGCGTGGGGCGGTCCGGCCGCCTGCGCCAGCCCTGGCGATCCCCCCGCCACCGCGAGCACCGCCACCGCGGTCACCGCTATTCGCCGGGCACGGAACAAGGTCTTTCCTCCTCAAGTACCGAGCACAGGCGCCCCGTTGGTCAGCGGGGGCCTCTCGTGTACCTGAGGACGGGGGGTGGGATCTGTGGGTTGCCTGTGCGCGCGGATTCGATCACCGGGCGCGAACAGGATCAGGCCATCGGAGGGCGGGGGTCAGGTCCAGGCGCGGTACGGCTCGTCGACCAGTTGGAACACGGGCTCACCGCGCACCGGGTCCTTCACCGTCGACAGGCGTACCCGGTCGCCGCTGTGGATGCCGATCAGCGGACCCATGACGCGGCCCCGGACGACGAACCCCTCGGCCATCTCGACGAGGGAGACATTGCGCGCGGCGGGAGTGTTGCGGTGCACCACGGTGGCGTGCCGGATGGTGCCCGTGCCCTCGCTGCGCTCCGTCCTGAGGTCGCTGCCCTGGCAGACGGGACACAGCAGCCGGTGGTACATGGCGGTGCCGCACCAGGTGCAGCGCTGGAAGAGGATGGTGTCCGCGTCGCGCGAGGCCGGATCGAGGAGACCCGCCGCGGAGCCGGCGGTCTGACGGGCGACGTCTACTGAGTGGTGGTACACGCTGTCAACTCCCTGCGCTCGGCCGGAATCCCACGTGCGCGGTTCGCCGTGCCTCCGTGCACGGCATCAATGTATGACACTCAGTGTCATCCGTAAAGGCACTGCGTACCCTTAATGTGAACTCGCCTTCGGTCACTCCTTTTCGAGGGCGCCCTCGATCTCCTGGACGACCCGCCACAGGGGTGCGCCGCGCCGGGAGACGACCACCACGACGTCCTCGGTCTCCTCCTCGCCGTCCGGCGCCGAGGGGCCGGAGAACGCCGACTGCACGTATCCGAGGGCATGGTCCAGCGCGGCGCTCGCGTCACCCTGTCCGTCCGAACGCAGCCAGGAGCGCAGCGCGTTGTTGTGCGCCGCCGCCACCGCCGCCGCGATCACGTCGGCCCGCAGTGTCCCGTCCTGCCGGCCGGCCAGGCGGCCGCGCAGATAGTCGGCGAAGGCGCGCTCGTAACGCCACACCACCGACAGCTCGTACGCGCGCAGCCCGGGCACCTTCTTCGTCAGGCGGTAACGCTGCACGGAGAAGGTCGGGTTCTCGGTGTACATCCGCAGGACGATCCGGACCGCGTCGCACACCCGCCGTACCGGATCCTGGTCGTCGGTGCTCTCGGCGAGGAACGCCGTCATCTCCGCCAGGCACCGCTCGTGGTCGGGGAAGACCACGTCCTCCTTGGAGGGGAAGTAGCGGAAGAACGACCGCCGTCCGACCCCGGCGAGCGCCACGATGTCGTCCACGGTCGTCTGCTCGTAGCCCCGCTCGAGAAACAGCTGGAAGGCCGCCGCGACCAGGGCGTCCCGCATGGGTGGCCGTGTGGCCGCCGGCTCCGTCTTCATGACCGCGAACGTAGCATCTGAGCGAGGTGAATGGCACTCAGTGCGCTCCAGGCAGGGAACTCGGTGTCGCCCGAGGGATGGGCGAGGCCTCCGGCTGAACTGCCGGCGACGCGGGCGCGTATCACTCCCCGGGAACGGCGAAGAGTCCCGTCCCGGCACGGAAGGAGAGCACTGTGCCCGCACCGCCGGCATCCGGATCGCCCGAGGACCGCCCGCCGCTGGAGCCCATCGTCGTCCTGCGCCCGCGCCGCACCGACGCCCTGGCGGAGCTGTTCAGGGAGATGGAGCAGGGCGCCGCCGGTCTCGAGCCGGTCGCCGTAGCCGACCCCCACTCCTGGGACGAGGGCGAGACCCAGGAACTCCCGCCGGTGCGCGCCCCCGCCCCGGACGGCGGACACCGGTTCGGCTTCGGGTCGGGACTGCGCCGCGCCGCCGTCACGGTCGCCGTCGCCGCGGCCGCCCTCGTCGGCTTCGGCTGCGCCCTACTGCTGCCCGGCCGCAGCGGCGAGGCCGCCACCCCCGCACCGTCACCCAGCCCGTCGGCCTCGGCCTCGGCCGAGCCGTCGCCGACGGCGTCCGGCGCGGCCGACCCCGACGGCGCGGGCACCCTGCGCGAGGGCGACAGCGGCCCCGCCGTCATCGACCTGCAGCAACGCCTGCGCGACATCCCGAACGTCTACGACAACGGCTCCACGGACGGCCGCTACGACGCCACCCTCGAGGCGGCGGTCGCCCGCTTCCAGCTCTGGTACGGCATCCGCGGCGACGAGACCGGCGTGTACGGCGACGACACCCGGCAGGCCCTCGAATCCCGGACCGGTGCCGCCACCGGCTGACACCGTGGGGACCAGGACGAGGAGCATACGGGCGCGGGGCTACTCCGGGTCGACCGGAACCCTGATGTCCACGATGCAGACGTCGTCGCGCCGGTCGCCCTCCAGCATCCCGGCCAACAGGGGGGCCAGGGAGCCGGGTTCCTCGGTGTGGTGGGTCAGCACCGCCTCGGCGAGCCGTGTCAGGCCCTTGTCGATGCCCTCCCCGGGCCGCTCGACCAGGCCGTCGGTGTAGAGGACGACGCGGTCACCGGGCTCCAGCCGGCACTCCGCCTCCTCGAAGGCGGGCGTTGCGCTCGCGCCCAGCAGCATGCCGCGGGGACGGTCGAGGTAGCGCACGACTCCGTCGCGCAGCAGCAGCGGCGGCGGATGGCCGGCCTGGGCCCACACCAGGCGGCGCTCGGCGCTGCTGTAGCGGGCCAGCACCATGGTCGCGGTGCCGTGCGAGTCCCGGGAGTGCAGCAGCAGGGTGTTGAGCCGGGCCAGCGCGCCGGTCAGCGAGGAGCCGGTGATCACCATGCCCTTGGCGGTGAAGCGGAGCAGGGCCATCGAGGCCACCGCGTCGATGCCGTGCCCGGCGACGTCGCCGACCACGAACAGGGCGTCGCCGTTGGGCAGTTCGATGGCGCTGAACCAGTCCCCGCCCACGTGGATGCCCGACTGGGCGGGCAGATAGGCGACGTCGACCCGCAGCCCGGCCAGCGGCACCGGCCGGGTGGGCAGCGGCAGCAGCGCGTGCTGGAGCCGGCCCGCCAGGGTCCGTTCGGCGCGCAGCACGTCGTGCTGGGTGAGGATGGCCCGTTCGCTCTCGATGAGGGCGAGTTCCGCGCTGCGCTGGGCCGTGAGGTCCTGGATGACGCCGTGCACCTCGACGGTCGTGCCGTGGGCGTCCGGCACGGCCTCCGCGACGGCGCGCAGATGCCGTAGCCTGCCCGCCACCCGGGCGCGGAAGGGCACGTCGAAGGACCGCCCCGCGCGCAGGAGTTCGGCGATGGCCTGGGTCAGGGCGGACGCGTCCTCGGGCAGCGCGAGGTCGGGCAGCCGGATCAGGCCGATCGGGCCGTCCGCCGGGTCCCGGCCGAACAGGGAGAAGACCTGGGAGGACCAGGTGACCTCCTGGGTGAGCAGGTTCCAGCTGGCCCAGCCCAGGTTGCCCAGCCGCTGCACGTCGGCCAGCCGCTGTTCCTGCCGGTCCGAGGAGCCGTGCCGGACCCAGGTGACGACGAGCCGTTCGTCCAGTCGTGCCGCCCGCACCGAGTAGGTGGACAGCTCCGCGACGCCGTCCACGACCTCCTGGTGCGCGAACTGCTCGCTCTCGTACGGCTCTCCCGTGGTGAGCGCACGCCGGAAGCCCTGCCACACCGGCTCGCCCAACAGGGTCGGGCAGCACTCCCGGAACCCGCGGCCGACCAGTTCGCGTCCCGCGTGCCCGACCACGTCCGGGGAGTGGGCCGTGGCGGCGTCGATGCGGTAGTCCCTGACGTTCCCGGAGGGGGTGCGCAGCGGGGTGAGCAGCATGGTGGCGCCGGGCAGCGCGTCGAACACCGCGCGCACGACGTCCACGGCGTCGTCGGGAGAGACGGGGGGCCGGGTGTCGAGGGCGCGCAGCCGGCCGGCGCACAGCCGGGCCACCGCCCGCAGATGCTCGCGCGTCTCGTCGGTGAACGGCCCGCCGCGGGCGCGCAGCACGCCGATGCACACGTCGCCCGGTGCCGCGGCGGTGGCCGTGCGCGTGGCCGTCGGCCCGTGGGCCGGTACGGGCAGCCAGGCGCGGGTGGGCCAGCGGCTCGGCGGATCCCCGATGAGCAGGTAGCGCTTGCGGTCCGCCTCCAGGTCCTCCAGCCAGCGCGGTTCGCCCGCGCGCAGCGAGTCGAGCGCGGCGACCCCGCTCAGCGGCGGCACGTGCTGCCACTGGGCGGCCAGTTCGTCGTCGACGCCGGCGTGCCCGATCAGGTCCAGTCCGCCCCCGGGCCGCAGTGCGTAGAGCATCACCGCGTCGGCGCCCACCTCGGGCCCGAGGTGCTCCAGCAGACAGCCGGCGAGCTCCTGCGGGGTGGCCACATGGACGAGTTCCCTGCCGAGGGTGGCCAGGGCGGCGGAGCTCTCCAAGACCGCGGCAGGCTCCCTGAGCGGCAGGGAGACGGAGGCGGTGAAGGCGGCGGTGTCGGGCTCCGGGGCCGGGGCGGACGGCGGCGCCAGGGAGCCGAGCGTGATCCAGCACTCCTCCAGGAGCGTGTGACGGCCCGCCTCGGCCCGCTTCTGCAACTGCTCCTCGGCGGCGTTCGGAGAGCAGCCGGTCAGCCCCATGACGGCACCCTTGGCCCGCTCCAGGACGGCCGATGTCGCCGCCAGGTCGCGCAGCCGGTCCAGTTCCGCTCGCTGCCTGGCGACGATCCTGGCCAGCGCAACGGTGTCAGCCGCGGTCGGGGACTCCGCCGGCGTGGCGGGCTCGCTCGTCACGCGTCGAGCATCGCACATCGGGCGCGCTTCGATCGCACGCTTGCCTGCCCGGGCTTCACTCGAAAGAGGACCATGCGTGTGTCGTGGTGGACATCCCGGACGGTTGTGCTCCGCTCACTCGTCGGGCTGCCGGTACAGCCACTGGCGCACCAAGCGGCTCAGCAGCGGCATGACGAGGTACGTCAGCACCGGCAGCAGCACGACAGGGAAGACGGCCGCCCGCAGCGGCAGCGGCCAGGCCGCGGTGCGGGGCGTCACCAGGCCCTGGACGAGCAGGGTGAACGGGTAGGCGCCGAGGAAGGTGGTGAGGACCATCTTCCAGCGCGGCGGGGACCGCACCGTGGTGCCCGGCAGGCTGAACCAGGTCTCCAGGCCGGTGGTCGACTGCCGCTCGCTGCCGACCTCGGTGGCGACGCCCTCGATCCGCTGGTGCCACTCCGCCCGCTCGGCGGACTCCAGCCAGCGGGTCAGCCGGTGCGGATCCGACCAGCGCAGCACCGCGTGGTAGCGGTGGCCGTCCTCGGGCCGCAGCCAGGAGACGCCCTCGTTGCCCGGGAACCGTCTGGCGCAGCGCGTGACGCCCTCGGTCCACTCCTCGAACTCCCGCTCGTGGCCGGGGCGCACCTGCCAGGTCAGGACGGTGGTGACCGGTTCCCCTCGGCGCAGCTCGGTGGTGCTCATGGTCACCACGTGTGCCACGCGCGGCGTGATTCATGCGCCGGGGGCGGGGCCGGTGTTCAGCGTCCGGCCTCGACCAGGGCCTGGGTGACCGCGCGGACGCTGCGCGCGATGTGCTGGAGCTGCAGGACCTCGGCCGCGTACAGCTTGATCGTGTGCTCGATGACCGACTCGGGCAGGCCCAGGCGGGGCAGGTCGGCCCGGGCGGTCTGCAGCGCGGTGCGGGCGACCCGGATCTCGTGCTGGACCTGGATCTGCGCGTGGCGGGCGAGCAGCACGGGGTGGCGGAGCATGGCCGGGTAGCCGGCGTAGCGCGCCGGAACCAGCTCCCGCAGCCACTTGGCCGCCGAGCGCTCCCAGTCGTAGGAGCCGGGCTGCTTGACCTGGCACGGCCAGTCCGGGCTGAGGCGCGTGGTCGTCAGTTGCATCGGTGATCGCTTCCGGGTGTGCGGCGTCGTGAGGGGTGGTCCGACGGGTGCGTGCGGGCGGCCCCGGCCTAGGGGATGACCGGGGCCACCACGGGCGCTCGCACGGACGAGGCCCGCCCGGAAGCCCGCGCGCCGACGCGGGTAGGAGACGGCGGCTACGGATGTCCGGGTGACGCGTGAGAAGTATTTATATATGCCGTCCGCTTTGCAAGACGTATGAAAACATTCATGCGCGATATGTTATGAAAGGTCCCTTTGTAATTCGAGACAGCGCGTGGGGAAGGTGTTACCGAAGGTTACGGCGGACCGGGCTCCGCCGTCACTCCCGCAGGAAGAACTGGTGCTGGTCGGAGATCTGTTCGTACTCCTCCAGCCGGGCCTGGGTGCGCTCCGGGTCGGCGTCGGTCATGGCCTGCAGCAGCGCGGCGGCGATCAGACCGGGCGCGGCATAGGAGTCGAAGACCAGCCGGGAGCCGGTGCCGGTGGCGAAGACGACGTCCGCCTCGTCGGCGACCGGCCCCAGTGCCAGATCGGTCACCAGGGCGACCTTCAGCCCGGCGCTGCGCGCCACCTGCACCGCCGTGAGCGTCTCCTGGGCGTGCCGGGGCATCGAGAACGCCAGCACCCAGGTGCCGCCCGCCTCCCGGGACTGCAGCAGGGCGTCGTAGGCGACACTGCCGCCCCGTGTCACCAGCCGCACGTCCGGGTGGATCCGGCGTGCGGCATAGGCGAAGTACTCGGCCAGCGAGACCGAGATGCGCAGCCCGAGAACGGTCAGCGGAGTGGAGGCCGACAGCTTGCGGCCGACGTCGATCAGCTGGTCCGGGTCGGCGAAGTCGCGCCGCAGGTTCTCCAGGTTCTCGATCTCGGCGTCCACCGCCGACTGCAGTTCGTTGCTGCCGTTCTCCTCGGGCGCTCCGGGCCCGCCCGCCAGGTGGCCCAGGGCGATCGACTGGAGCTTCTCGCGCAGCGCGGGATAACCGCTGAAGCCGACCGCCGCCGCGAACCGGGTCACCGACGGCTGGCTCACGCCGACACGCTCGGCGAGATCGGTGATCGACAGGAACGCCGCCTCGGTGATGTGCTCGATCAGGTACTGGGCGATGCGCCGCTGGCCCGGGGAGAGCCGGGGCCGGTCGAAGAGGGTTCTGAGCTGGGACGCCGGTGCGGCCTCGGCCTCCGGAGCGGTCCTGCCCGAGGTGATCGCGGATGCCTGTGCGCGTGCCTGCTGCGGCGATGGCACCGGTGCGCCTCCTTTGTCTCCCACAGTGCTTCAACATAGCTCACACACCGCCGTGACCAGGGCTTGTACGGGCGCATCCGGCACCGCCGGACGGATCCACCGATCGCCCGCCGGGACGCCGTGTCACCGGCGGTAGATCGTGATCGAATGACCGACCTCGTCGACCGGGCGGCTGCTGTCGATCAGGGTCCTGAGCTGCCCGCGCGCCTTGTCGAGCGCCGTGTCCGAGACGACCAGCAGCCCGTGCACCTGACGCGCCGGCACCTTGCGCGGATCGGACGCGTCGATGCCGTAGTAGGCGGGCACACCGCTGCCCTTGTACACCAGCCAGACCCGCTCGCCCCGGTACCGCTCACGCAGCCGGTCGGCGAGCCGGCCGAGGTCCTGCCCCCAGTCCACGTTGGAGTCGTGCAGCCGCTGATAGGTCCTGGACGGCCCGCCGAACGCCTCGTTGGAGTACGGCAGGTAGTAGGGGAAGGTCCGCAGCGAACTCACCGCGACGAACACCACCAGCGCCCCCGTCGCGAGCGACGCCCACCGCCACCGCACCAGGAGCACAGACCCGGCCGCCACCGCCAGGAACATCGGCATGAAGAGGGCGTAGCGGGTCCCGAAGTCCCGCGAGCCGGTCATCGCCGAGGCCATCAGCACGGCGGCCGGGACCAGCACATAGGGCGCGGCGGGCCGCAGCCGCCGTACGGTCACCATCGCGACGGCACCGGCGGCCCACAGCGCGAGCATGCCGAGCGGTGTCTTCACCAGCAGTGCGACGGGCAGGTAGTACCAGCGGGACCCGGTGTACAGATGCCCGAACAGGAAGCCCTGCCACGGGTACTTCTCCAGCCCGAACTGGATGCGCATCCCGTCCCGGTAGGACTCGGGGACCGGCATGAGCCGCACCAGCAGCCCCTTGAGCCCGTGCACGGCGGGCACCTGCTGCCCGGCCGGCGACCACCGCAGCCGCGGATCGACCACGAGATACGACGCCCATACGACGGCCACGGCGGCCACCGCGACGACACAGGCGGCCCCGAGCGAGCGCGCCAGGGCCCGGCGCCGGTCCGCGGACCCCGGCCGCCACACCGCCCACGCGGCCAGCGCCACCAGCACGGGAACCGCCGGCAGCACGCTCATCTTGGTCGCCAGGCCCGCCCCCAGGGCCAGCCCGGCCAGGGGGACGTAGAGCCGGGGCCGCCTGCGGGATCGCCACAACAGCCAGGCCGAGGTCAGCACGAAGCCCGCGGCCGGCACGTCCAGTGTGGCCAGCGATCCGTGGGCGATCAGGTCGGGGGAGAAGGCGTACAGCGCCAGGGCCGCCAACCCGGCCGCGGGGCCCGCCAGTTCACGGGCGAAGGCGAACACCACGAGCCCGAACAGCAGCGTCAGCACGATCACCGGAAGACGGGCCCAGAACATCAGCCGCCAGGGGTCGTTGCCGGAGGCGTAGAGCAGATGCTGGGCGAACCGGCTCTGGTCGCCCTTGTAGGACGTGTCCAGGTGCGGGTCGGCGATCGCCACCCCGGCGGCGATGACGAGCTTGCCGAGCGGGGGGTGCTCGGGGTTGAGGCGGACGCGGTGCTCGTGGAGATAGTCGGCGGCCGTGGCGACGTAGATCGGCTCGTCGATCGTCGGCGTCTGCTGCACGGCCGTGGTGACCATGGCGGCGGCCATCTGGGCGAGCAGCACCACCACCAGGAGCGGCAGCAGCAGGCGCCGCCAGGGCCGGCCGGGCGGCGGGGCGACCGTCACCGGGGGTTGCGGCCGCTCCTCGCCGTCCGGCGCCCGGGGATCGAGGACCGAGTGCTGTTCGTGCGCCATCATCCGCCCCGCGGTGACAGGGACCGCGGGCGGGCGGGAGCGATCCGGGCCCTTCTCATGGGCCCTACTCTCGCATCAGCTCCCGCCCTCGGGCGTCACCGCTTCAGGAGTCGTACCGACAGACCTTCCGTCGTGTAGACGGGTACGGCCCGCAGCCGGTCGGAGTTCAGCTCCACGCGGTCGAACTGGCCGCGCAGCGCCGGAGCCGCCAGGACGCGCACCGTGCGGCCCGCGGCCGGCGGCCGGTCGGCGTCGAGCTGCAGCGACAGCACACTGCCCGAGCCGAGCAGCGCCCGGCGCGTCACCTCCAGGGCGGGCTCGTGGCCCGAGCGCAGCGTGAGCGCCAGTGTGGCGGACTCCTGGGAGTAGACGCCGTGCACCTGCACCGGGCGCTGCACCCGCAGCGTGCCGCCGGACACCCGCACGTCCCCGTGGCCCAGCGCGTGGGACGAGGCGGCGACCAGCGTGCCGTCCTTCACCACGGTGCCGCCCGTGTACGTGTTGTGGCCGGTCAGGGTGAGCGTGCCGGTGCCCTGCTTGGTCAGCCCGCCGTCGCCGTCGATGTCGTTGCGCCAGCTGTCGGCCGCGCCGAAGCCGCCCGCGGCAGCGTCCAGCGTCACCGTCACGTCGGAGTCGAAGGCGCCGTAACCGTCGGCGGCGGCGAACAGGTTCAGCCGCCCCCACTGCTCGAAGCCGTCTAGCAGCACGTACCCGGAGGGCAGCGCGGTGGTCCGCAGCACCTCCCGGCGCTGGTCGGCGTCCAGGTAGGGCAGCCGCGTCTCCAGCAGCACCTCCGCGCCCTTGGGCACGGTCAGCGGCACGTTCCGGCCCCGACGGGGGAGCACGTACGTCAGGCGGGGCGCGACCGCGCAGGCGTTGGCGTCCCGGTCGGCGTAGGGGTCGGAGGCGTCGGAGTGCGCGTAGGCGAAGAGGGTGTCGGCGTTCGTGCCGGTCTTCTGGGTGAAGTAGGCCAGGGCCTGGGCGCGGGCGGCCGCCTTCAGGCTCGCGTTCGCCGGGTCGGCCAGGGTGGCGGCGGCCAGCGCGGTGGCCATGATGCGGCCGCCGATCACGTCGACCGTGGAGTGCATGCCCGCCACGATCCGGGTGTGACTGAGTTCGAGGGCCCGCGTCACCAGCTCCTGGAAGCGCTCCGGCACGGCGTACGCGTAGGCGAGGCCTGCCAGGTGGAAGGCGTTGGTGTGGCCGCTGGGGAAGCCGCCGTCGTCGGTGGGGGAGGTGTTGCGCTGGCGCAGCAGCTGGGGCGCGACGACCACCTGCGAGTCGTAGACCGGGTAGCCGAACGCGTCCGTCCTGCCGGTGTCGACGACCTGGCTGTCCTCGTTCATGCGCCAGGGCCGCGGGTACTGATAGGCGTACTTGGACGGGTTGCCCGACGCCCAGGTGCCGCGGACGGTGTCGACCAGCTCGGCCACCTTGCCGAGATCGGAGTCGTGCGAACCGGCGCCCTGCGCCGAGCCCGCCGGGGCGCCGGCCGGGACGGCGTCGCTGACGGTGGTGGGCGGAGTGCCGTCGGGGGCGCTGGTGATGGAGGTGACCGCCTTGGCGCCGGCCCTGTACAGGTCGGCCAGCGGACCCAGGCCCGCGATCATCGCGTAGCTCTGGTGCTGGCGGTCGTAGATGAACGCCTCCTTGGCCTGCTCCTGCGTGCGCGCACGCGTGATGCGGACGCTGTAGCGGACGTTGGCGCGCAGCAGCTCGGGCTGCAGCGGCGTGCCGGTGTTCCAGGCGCCGCCCGTCTTCCACACCTGCGCGAAGCCGCCGAGGATCCGGACGACCGCGTTCGTCTCCGGCGTGAGGTTCGTCGGGAGGTTGGTCTTGTAGTCGTCGACGAACGCGGCGGGGCCGGTCGCGGCCTTGGCGTCCGCGGCGGCCAGCCAGGAGGCGAAGGTGGGCGCGGCCAGCACACCCGCCGAGGCGCCCAGGGAGGTCTTCAGGAAGCCCCGTCTGCCGACGGAGGGGGAGCGGTGCCCGGCAGATGACGGCATGCGTGTGCCTCTCTTCAGTTCTGCGGCCCTGCGGCCGAAGGGGGTGACATGGCGTGCGCTCGTGGGGGACTCGTGGACGGTGCGTGAGCCGCCCGGGTCGACCGATGCGTCTGTGCGAAGATCTACGGCCGGTTCGTGTCCCGGCGGCGGGGGTTGGGCGGCCGGGACCTGTCGTGCGGGTGAACGCGGTGTCAGTCGGGACGCCGGCCGGACATGCTGTCGTAGAACGGCGTGCCGGGAGCGACGTCCGAGGGCTTGACGGGACGGCCGGCGGCGCCGGAGGCGTAGAGGGCGGCCACCAGGGAGAGGGTGCGCCGGGACTCGGCCAGCGGCACGGGCGGCGGGGTGCCCTCGCGCAGACTGGACAACACCTTGGCGAACTGCGCCCAGTGACCGCTGCGGGAGCTCTGGGCGCCGGCCCCGTCCCCGGCGCCGTCCATGGCGGCCTTCCACTCGGTGAGGACGTGGTCGTGTCCCGGTGCCGGGGTCACCCGCCAGTCCTCGTCCCGGTAGCCGTACAGGTGGGTGACCTCGACGGTGGCGTACTCGAAGTCGTAACGCAGGTAGGACTCCTGGCGCGGCGAGAGGGAGCTGTTCACCACGGAGGCGACGGCGCCGTTCGCGAACGTCACGTGCGCCATCGAGACGTCCTCGGTCTCGGTACGGCGTGCCTGCGTCCTGGTGAGGGCCTGTATCTCGGTCCAGTCGCCGAGCAGGTCCAGCATCATGTCCATCTGGTGGATGCCGAGCCCCATGGTGGGCCCGCCGCCCTCGGTGTCCCAGCGGCCGCGCCAGGGCACGTCGAAGTACGACTGGTCGCGGAACCAGGTGGTGTGGCAGACCGCCAGCAGCGGGCGGCCCAGCACTCCCGAGGCGGCCAGGGACTTGAGCGCGGCCTGGCCGCGGCCGAATCGGTGCTGGAACACGGTCGCGAACCACGGCGGTCCGCTCGCGGCACCGGCGATCTCGTCGAACTCCCGCAGGGACAGCGCGGGGGGCTTCTCCACCAGCACACTGGCCCCGGCGCGCAGACAGGCGAGGGCCTGGTCGCGGTGGAGACCGGGAGGTGTGCACAGGTACACCAGGTCGGGGCGGGACCGCTCCAGCAGCACGTCGAGGTCGTCGTAACCGGCCGGGGCCCCGTGCTTGGCCAGGAAGGCCTCCAGCCGGGTCCGGTCGGTGTCCGCCGCGGCCACGATCCTCGCGGGGACCGGGCCCGGGGCGGTGAGGGCGGCCGCGTGGTCCATGGCGACGTCGCCGGTGCCCACGACCGCTATCCGTATCTCTTCGTCCTTCACGCGTGCTCCGTCTTGATGGGGCTTGTGGGGGCTGGATGGAGGCTCATGCGAGGTAGGTCGCGGAGCGGGCGTGCTCGATCGTCAGCGCGCTCACGCCGGTGATCGCCGCGTCGAAGCCCAGGTCGCTCACCGCGATGCGCGGTACCCAGGGGATCCGGCCGACGAGGCGCCGGGTCAGCTGCTCCGCCGACTCCTCGCTGTACTGGGCGAAGGCGCCGGCGAGCACGATGACCTGGGGCGAGAGCACGACCGAGGTGGCGACGAGGGCGAGGGCGATGGAGTCGAAGAACTCGTCGCGGGCCTGCTCGGCCTCGCTGTCGCCCGCCCGGCAGCGGGCCATCATCGCGCGGAAGGCGGGACCGATGCGCTTGCCGTGCAGACCCTCCCGCGCGGCGAACGGAAGCACCTGCGCCGCCAGGGTGGAGTCGACGTCGCCCTGTTCGGTGAAGTAGCGGGAGAAGGACGCGCTGGAGGTGAGAAGAAAGCCGATCTCGCCCGCCGCCGAGCGGTGCCCGCGGTGCAGGCGCGCCTCGTTGATGATGCCCGCACCGAGTCTGGCGCCGAGCACCAGCGCGACGGCGCTGTGCGCGTTCGCGAGGGCGCCGCTGTGCCACTCGCCGTAGGCCGTCGCGTTGGCGTCGTTCTCGACGAGGATCGGCAGCCCGCTGCGGGCCGAGACGATGTCGGCGAGCGGCACCTCCTGCCAGTCGAGCTCGACCGCCTTGGTCACCACGCCTTCGTGCACGATGCCGGGAACGGTGATGCCGACGGCGACGATCGGGGCCGTCACACCGGTCTCGGGCGAGGCCAGCCGGTCGACGAGCCCGAGCAGCCCGTCGATGCGCGCGGCGCCCGCGTCCTGGCCCTCCAGGGCGAAGGTGTGGCTCTCCTCGTGGAGGGTGCTTCCGCCCAGGTCGACGAGGCGCCCGCGGGCCGTGTACTCGGTGACGTCGACGGCCATGATGGCCCGGGCCGAGGACGCGAAGCGCAGCAGGGTCGAGGGCCGGCCGACCGACTGGCGCACCTGGCCCGCGGCCTCGACCGCGCCCTCCTCCAGGAGGGCGGAGCACAGCCGCTCGATGGTGGCCGAGCCGAGGCCGGTGCGCTGCTGGATGTCACGCCGGGACAGTGGGCCGTGCTCCCGCAGGACGTCTAGTATCGCGGTCCGGTTGATCTGGGTGACGTGCCGAGTTGTCGCCGTACGTGGCGCCGGTCGCTTCACAACCCTCCCCCATAATCCATCGGACTGAGGATAAGTCCCGTCCGCATACGTGTTCCCTGGCTGTCCGGAGATTACCAGCCTTCGCCGTGTTGCCAAGGGTGGCCGAGGATTTCGGATCCGCAACGAGCCGCGATAACCCTTGTGGGTATTCCATCGCAGTGATAGGAAACGGGGACCTGCAACAACCAGCGGCCGGCGCCGGGCTCCGTCCGCTACGACGAAAAGGGATCGAAATGACCCGTGTGGGTGTGCGGCGCTCCCGCCGACTCGGCCGCGGCGGTATACGCCGCCTGGTTCCCCTCGCTGCCGTGGCCACGGCAGGTGCCCTGCTGCTCTCCGCCTGCGGGTCGGGTTCCGGCTCGGGCGGCAACTCCAAGTCGCTGACGTTCTGGATCTCCACGGTTCCGGGCCAGGACGCGGGCTGGAAGAAGCTGGTCTCCCAGTACAAGAAGGAAGCCGGCGTCACCGTCAAGCTCGTCAACATCCCCTACGACGGCTACACGACGAAGCTGCACAACGCCGCGCAGGCGAACTCCCTGCCCGATGTGGCCGCCGTGCCCGCGCTGGACCCGATCTGGTCGAACAAGCTGATCGACCTCAGCTCCATCGCCGACAACAAGAGCTACAACATCAACGCCAACTTCCTCGCCAAGGACTCCTCCGGCAAGGTGCTGTCCATCCCCTCGGACGTCACCGCCTCCGGCCTGTTCATCAACGAGTCGCTGTTCAAGAAGGCGAACGTCTCCTTCCCGACCTCGCCCGACAAGACCTGGACCTGGACCGACTTCATCGCGGCGGCCAACAAGGTCCGCGAGAAGACCGGCGCCAAGTACTCCCTGGCGTTCGACCAGTCGCCCTCCCGGCTGCGCGCCATGGTGTACGAGATGGGCGGCAAGTACGTCCACGCGGACTCCTCCGGCAAGTTCTCGGTGGACGACGCGACGAAGAAGGCCGTGAAGACCTTCGTCGGCTGGAACGACGACAAGACCATGCCGAAGTCGGTGTGGACCAGCGGCGCCGACCCGTCCGCCATGTTCCAGAGTGGTGACGTGGTCGCCTACTGGTCCGGCGTCTGGCAGGTCGCGTCCTTCGCGGAGAGCATCAAGAAGTTCGACTGGGCGAGCGTCCCGACCCCGGCCCAGCCGGTGCAGGCCAGTGACGTCAACAGCGGCGGCATGATGGTCGGCTTCAACAACAACGGCGCCGCGGCCACCGCCGCGAAGAAGTTCATGACCTGGATCTACGACCCGAAGCAGTACACCGAGCTGGTGGAGTCCTCCGGCTTCCTCCCGGTCGAGAGCGGTCTGAACCCGAAGTACCCCTTCACCTCCCCGGCGGCGCAGGCGGCGTTCAAGCTGTACAACCAGGAGATCCCGCTCTACGCCCCGATCTCGGGCTACTTCAACAACGCGCAGACCGAGTGGGTGCTGAAGGGCAAGAGCCTCACCGAGGACCCGACCAAGACGGAACTCGGCAAGGCGATCAACGGCCAGCAGTCGTCCGACAAGGCCCTGGAGAACATCGTGGCCGGCTACAACCAGCAGGTCGGCGGCGCATCGTAGGACAGTGGGCCGGGCGGCGGACGACACTCCGCCGCCCGGCCTCACGCGTGCCCACGTGATGTCGGGCTCATCGGCGTGAGCCCACAGGAATCCATTCCACCAGCACGGAGTCAGGAAGATGACCAAAAGCGCCTCGGACGTGTCCGTGAGTCCGCCCAGGAGACGCAGTAAGTACACCCTTGCGCCGCTCGTCCTCATCGCGGCCAACGTCGTGCTCTTCGGGCTGTTCTTCGTGTGGCCGGCGGTGATCGGGCTCGTCTACTCCTTCACGAACTACACCGGTGTGGGGGCGTTCCAGTTCATCGGACTGGACAATTACCACAACCTGTTCGGGGACTCCACCTTCTACGACGCCCTGACCCGGACGGTGTTGTACGCCGTCCTCTTCGTCCCGCTGAACTTCGCGCTCTCCCTGCTCGCCGCCAACCTGGTGGTGAGCAAGCACGCCAAGGGCGCGTCGGTCGCCCGCGTCATCTTCTTCATCCCGTGGCTGCTGTCGCCCATCGTCGTGGGTGTCCTGTGGCGGTGGCTGTTCGGTGAGAACTTCGGCCTGGTCAACTACGTCATCGAGAAGCTCGGCGGAAGCGCCGTTCCGTGGCAGTCGAACGCGGACCTGTCGCTGCTGGTGGTGGTGATGGCGGCGTCCTGGGCCTGGACGGGTTTCACGATGCTGCTGTTCATCGCGGCGATCAAGAACGTGCCGGTGTCGTACTACGAGGCGGCCTCGCTCGACGGCGCCGGGCCGTGGCGCCAGTTCATCAGCATCACGCTGCCGAGCATCGCGCCCACCTCGTTCATCGTCATCCTGCTCAACACGATCAACGCGATGAAGGAGTACCCGGTGTTCGTCGCCCTCAACAACGGCGGACCCGGAACCTCGAACAACCTGCTCGTCCAGTACATCTACGAGACCGGCTTCAAACGGGGCCAGATCGGCTACGCGAGCGCCGCGTCGTTCGTGCTCATGCTCATCCTGATGGCCGTCGCGATCATCCAGCTGATCGTCAACCGGCGGGTGGAGAACCGATGACAACCACAGACATCCCACGCCCGGTCGAGAAGGGTTCCGGACCGGCCGTCTCCAAGAAGCGGTCCGGCGGCTCCCCCACCGGTGGGCTGCGGCAGGCGGTGTCCGCGACGACCCTGCTGTGGCTCCTCGCCTGCCTCTACGGGCTGCCGGTGCTGTGGTTCATCCTCAGCTCCCTCAAACCGGCCAGCGACCTGTTCTCCTATCCGCTCACCCTGGTCCCGCACCACCCCACCCTGTCGGGCTACCTGACGGCCTGGCGCAGCGCCAACTTCTCCCAGTACTTCATCAACACGACCATCGTGTGCGTGATCACGACGATCCTCACCGTGGGTGTCAGCTGCTGCACCGGGTACGCGCTGGCCAAGTACGACAACAGGTGGCTCAAGGCCTTCTTCATCTGCATCCTGGCCACCACGATGCTGCCCAGCGAGGTCATGCTCGCCCCCGAGTTCCTGGTGGTCCGCAACCTCGGCCTCTACAACTCCTTCGCCGGCATCATCCTCCCGGCCGTGCTCACCGCGACCGGATGCTTCATGTTCCGGCAGTTCTTCCTGACGGTCCCCGACGAACTCGTGGAGGCCGCGCGCATCGACGGCGCCCGCGAACTGTCGATCTTCCTGCGGATCATGGTGCCGCTCTCCCGGCCCATCATGCTGACCCTCGCCATCCTGTCCTTCCAGTGGCGGTGGAACGACTACATCTGGCCCCTGCTGATGCTCAACGACCCCAACAAGTTCACCGTGCAGATCGGCATCCAGTCCATCGTCGGCGCACAGAACATCAACTGGTCGGTCCTGCTCGGCGCGTCGGTCATCTCCATGATCCCGCTGATCGTGATCTTCCTGGTCTTCCAGCGCTACGTCATGAGTGCCGACATCAACGCCGGACTGAAGGACTGACCTTGACCGCCCTGCTCGACCACGAGTTCGTCCGCGCGGCGGCGCTCGCCGCCGACGGCTCGGCCACGCTGCTCGAGGCCGACCCGTCGGCGGAGTTCATCGGGCCGCACCGCGCCCTGGCCCGGCATGTGAAGACCCTGGTCGCTGCGTACCGCTCGCCGGAGTCGGTCCTGCACGGCAGCGAGCGGGCCGTCGCCGCCGCGCTGACCCACCTCCGTTCCCTGCGGTCCCTGCAGACGGCCTCCGGCCTGTTCGCGGGCGGCGACAACGTGCAGTCGCCGCCGGACTCCGCGTTCACCGTCAACGACGTGTGCGACGCGCACGTCCTCGCCGCGGGCGCGGGGCCGGAACTGGCTGACGTCACGGCGGCGCTCGCCGACATCGCGGGCGCCGCCACCGGCCCTCTCCTGACCGGGGGGGTGCACACCCCGAACCACCGCTGGGAGCTGTCCGCGGCGCTGGCCCGGCTGCACCGCTCGTTCCCGGACGCCCGGCTGCTCGCCCGCGCCGAGGAGTGGCTCGCCGAGGGCGTCGACATCGACGCGGACGGCCTGTACTCGGAACGCAGCGCCGTCTACGCGTCCATCGTCACCAACCCGTCGCTGCTGTTGCTGGCCGAGGTGCTCGGGCGCAGCGACCTGCTGGACGCCGTCGAACGCAACCTCACCGCGACCCTGGACCTGATCAGACCGGACGGCACGGTGGAGACCGTCCACTCGCGCCGCCAGGACCAGAGGCAGTCGTTCGCGCTGTGGCCCTATCTGCCGCACTACCGGCTGCTCGCGATCCGCACCGGCCGGGGCGACTTCGCCCACGCGGCCCGCCTGGCGGCCGCCGACGGCATCAACGACCCCGACCTGCTCGCCCAGACCCTCCTCACCCCGGAGCTGTGCCGCGCCCTGCCGGCCCCGGACGCGGAGAAGCTCCCGCGCGACCGGTACCTCCGCACCGCACGCCTCGCCGCACACGTCTCGGCCACCGCGCACACCGTGGTCTACGGCGGCTCCGACGTGCCCGAGCACCGGCGCATCCGCTCGGGCCTCGCCTGCAACCCCACCTTCCTGCGTCTGTTCGCCGGCGCCGCGATCCTCGACGCGGTCCGCCTCTCGCGGGTGTTCTTCGACCTGGGCCCGTTCCGCGCCGCCGACATGGAACGGCTCGCCGACAACCGGTACCGGCTCACCCAGACCCTCACCACCGCCTACTACCAGCCGCTCCCGAAGGACCTCAGGCGTGACGACGGCGCCTACCGTCTGGTGGACGAGGGCCGCTTCTCCGCGGCGATGGCCTTCCCCGACCGCCCTCAGGACGAGGTCTCCCACACAACCCGAGTCGAGGTCGACCTGCGGGAGGACGGGGCCGACCTGCGGATCGACATCGGCGGCCCATCGGTGCCCTGGGCCCTCGAACTGACCTTCCGGCCGGGCGGCGAGCCACAGGGCGCCGTACCGCTCGGCGACGGACGCTGGTGCCTGACGACCGAGCCGTTGACCTACCGCGTCGGCGAGGACGAGATCCAGGTGAAGGCCGCCGTCGAGACGGGCGGACCGCTCGCCGGACCGGACCGGAGCGACGTACTGCGCTACGACCCGGGGCAGGACCACACCGTGGTCGGCGGCACGGACGCGACGACCGGGAACCGCGTCTACCTCGGTGGCCACGGACCGCAGACACTGACCCTGACACTGCGCGCCGCATCTCAGGCATGAAGGGCTGATCTCCTTGCACCTCCCACGCCAGCTCGGGCCGCTGCACGACCTGCCGGACACCCCGGAGGCGTACGACGCCGTCCTCGCCGACGTCATCGAGCAGGCCCTCGCACGCCTCACCCCCGAGGGCAGCCTCGAACACCCCGACGCCGACGACGACATCGGCGACACCTCCCTCGGCGTCACCTCCCTGCTGGCCCTCGCCTGGCAGCGCTCCAAGGATCCGCGCCTGCCCGAGGCGGTGCACCGCAGTCTCGCCTTCCATCTGCGCGAACGGGTCTACCGCGAGGACAACCCCGGCTACCCGAACCTCAGGGTCCGCAACTCCGGTCTGCCGTACGCCCGTTACGTCCTCGAAGCCGGCGCGCACCCCATCGGCGACTGGCCGAGCACGGTGTGGGCGCTGCTGCAAGCGGTCAACGTACTCGACCTGGCCGAGGGACTCGTCGAGGAGGAGCAGCGGACCGAGCTGCTGGAGGTGGCGCGGGGCTACTGGCGCTGGCTCACCGAGGCGACCTTCTTCAACCCGCAGGAGGCCGGCAACCAGGCCATCGGGTGCGTGGTCGGCGGACTGATGCTCGCCCGCCATCTGCCTCACGCCCCGGCGGACGCGATGCGCGAGCGCGCCCTGCGGCTGTACCTCGACGAGATCCGCGCCCGCCGGGTCCTGGACCGGGGCGCGCTGCTGCCGCCCGAGCACCGCGGCGCCTACGACAACAACTACGGTCCGATCTCCCTGTCCTTCCTCGCCCAGGCCCACCGCATCAGCGGCGAGCCGGTCTTCGCCGAGGACGGCGACGCGCTCGCCCGCTACATCGACGCCCGTCTGACGGGCGGCGGCTTCGACAACGGCGGACCGCGCTACAGCGAACAGCACTCCGCCTTCGAGTCGGTGCTCGGGCTGCGCTACTTCAGCGCCCGTGTCGGCTCCGACCTCGGCCGTTACCGCGGCGACAGCCGCTGGGCGCGGTACGCCGCACAGGCGGACGGCGGGGTCGACGGCCACTTCGCCTGGATGCTCGTCTGGCAGATCCAGGACGGCACCGGCTGGCACCGCGAACCGTCCACGGCACCCGCCCGCCATCAACTGCGCGTCGGCACGGTCTCGGTGGCCTTCGACGACCGGATGACCCCGTCCGTCGTCGAGGCGGGCGGCACCTACTACCTGCCCGCCGCCGTCAACCGCCAGCACGGCTTCGGCCCGGTGCTCGACGGCTTCGTCTTCTGCCGCCCCATGGGCGAGGTCCGCGTCCGGGACGTGTGCACCGGCACGCTGACGGCGAAGCTCGTCAGCAAACCGGTCGTGGGCCGCGACCACGTCCTGCGGCACGTGCGCTCCCTGTACGTCACCGACGGCACGCGGCTGTGGACGACGGTCGCCCTCGAACGCCTTCCCGGGGAGCCGTACCTGCTCGCCGGACTGCCCTACGCCGCCGACGACGGCGACCGGGTCCGCCGGACCGCGACGGGCGCGGTGGCGTCGGCCGGGACCCTGCGACTGACCCACCCGCGGGCAACGGGGCCGGAACACTTCGACGCGCGCGCCGAACTCGCCCAGGAACAGGCCGCGTTCGCCCTCGCCGCCGACCCCCGCGGCTACGGCAACCCCGACGAGGGCTGGCGCCACCTCGTCAGCTCCACCGCCTACGAAGCGGGCCCGGTGCCGGACGCGCCGGAAGACCTTCACGTGTTCGCCGTACGGTACGGCTCCGCGGAGCCGCTGAGCGTGGCGGTCGAACGCACCGGGGAAGGGCTGACCGTACGGACGGACGCCTTCACCGCCGTGATCGGGGCCGACGACGACCGGGGGGAACCGGTACTGACCCTGCGGCCCTGAGCCGGCCGCCTCACCCGCAGCGCACCACCAGGTCCGCCCGATCGCGTGTCGCCGCCACCAGGTCGGCGTTGCGCTGGTCGCTGCCCAGGACCCAGTCCACCGCCTCCTGGTGGCCCTTGCCGAACTCCTCGTGCCGGGCCACCAGACGGCGGATCCGCTCCTCCTCGCCGAGCTCGCAGAACCAGACCTCGTCCAACTGCTCGGGCACCCGCTTCCACGCCCCCGTGCCCAGCAGCAGGTAGTTGCCCTCCGTGACGATCAGCCGGGCCGTGGGCAGCACCGGGACCGCCCCCGCGATCGGCTGCTCCAGCACCCGCTCGAAACCGGGCGCGTAGACGATCTCCTCGCTCTCCGTCTCGTCACGCAGCCGCCGCAGCAGCGCCGCGTACCCGGCCGCGTCGAACGTCTCCGGCGCGCCCTTGCGCCGACGCAGTCCCAGCCGGTCCAGCTCGACGTCCGCGAGATGGAAACCGTCCATCGGCACCTGCGCCACCCACGGGCGCCCGGTGCCGTTCAGCTCCCGCACCAGCCGCTCGGCCAGCGTCGTCTTGCCCGCGCCGGGGCTGCCGGCGATCCCGAGGATCGCGCGCCGCCCTGAACCGGTGAGGTCGCGGGCACGCAGGAGCAGGTCGTCGAAGGTCGTCGTCAGCGGCACACCGCAGAGTGTGTCACCCGCGCGGTCCCCGCACGATTGACCCATGTGGCGTGCGCCACAAGGTGTGCGTCGCGTGTGCGGGGAACCGTAGCTCTATGACGCAACTCGGTCTCCCCGAAGACATCCAGGCCTGTCTCTTCGACCTCGACGGGGTCGTCACCAAGACGGCCGTGGTGCACGCGGCCGCCTGGAAGGAGACGTTCGACGCGTTCCTGCGCGAGCGCGAGGGCGCGGACTTCCGGCCCTTCGACGCCGGAGCGGACTACGACGAGTACGTCGACGGCCGCCCGCGCGCCGACGGCGTGCGCACCTTCCTCGCCTCCCGCGGCATCGAACTGCCGGAGGGGCGGCCGGACGACCCGCCGGACGCGGCGACCGTCAACGGGGTCGGCAACCGCAAGAACCTCCTGGTGCTGGAGAAGATCCGCACCGAGGGCGTCGAGGCGTACGACGGCACCCTGCGCTACATCGAGGCCGTGCGGGCCCAGGGCCTGCGCACGGCGATCGTCTCCTCCAGCGCCAACACCCGGGACGTGCTGCGCTCGATCAAGGCCGAGGGCCTCTTCGACGTCCGCATCGACGGTGTCGTGGCCGCCGAGCGGAAACTGCCGGGCAAGCCGCACCCGGACACCTTCCTCGCGGCCGCACGCGACCTCGGGATCGAGCCGTCGCACGCGGCCGTCTTCGAGGACGCCCTGGCGGGGATGGACGCGGGCCGCTCCGGCCACTTCGGCTACGTCGTCGGCGTCGACCGGGTCGGACAGGCCGAGGCGCTGTCCGCGCACGGCGCGGACGTCGTCGTGAAGGACCTCTCCGAACTGGGGGGCCGGGCGTGATCACCCACCGCTCCTACACCGTCGAGCCCTGGGCCGTGCGCGAGACCAGGCTGGACCTGGACGTCCTCGCGCAGAGCGAGTCGGTCTTCGCGCTCTCCAACGGCCATGTCGGCTGGCGCGGCAACCTCGACGAGGGCGAGCCGCACGGCCTGCCCGGCAGCTACCTGGGCGGCGTGTACGAACTGCACCCGCTGCCCTACGCGGAGGCCGGCTACGGCTACCCGGAGTCGGGGCAGACCGTCATCAACGTCACCAACGGCAAGGTGCTGCGCCTGCTCGTCGACGACGAGCCCTTCGACCTGCGCTACGGGCGGCTGACCTCGCACGAGAGGCTGCTGGACCTGCGACGGGGGGTGCTGGAGCGGACGTGCGAATGGACGTCGCCGGCCGGGACCACCGTGCGGGTGCGCTCCACCCGCCTGGTCTCGCTCACCCAGCGGGCCGTCGCCGCCGTCGCCTACGAGGTGGAGGCCGTCGACAGCCGTTCCCGTGTGGTGATCCAGTCGGAGCTCGTCGCCAACGAGAGCCTGCCCGGATCCAACGGCGACCCGCGCGGCTCGAAGGCGCTGGAGTCCCCGCTGGAGGCGGAGGAGGACGTCGCCGTCGGGCACCGGCTGCGCCTGGTGCACCGGACCAGGCGGAGCGGACTGCGGGTGGCGGTGGCCGCCGACCACACCGTGTCCGGCCCGGAACGGACCACGTACGCCAGCGAGAGCAATGTGGACGTGGCCCGGCTGACGGTCACCTCGGTGCTGGAGCCGGGGGAGAAGCTGCGGGTGGAGAAGCTGGTCGCCCACGGCTGGTCCGCCGTGCGCTCGCGGCCCGCGATGAGCGACCAGGTGGAGGCGGCTCTGGCGGCCGCCGGGCACAGCGGCTGGGACGGGCTCCTTCAGGAGCAGCGCGGCTACCTGGACGACTTCTGGGCCCGCGCCGACGTCCAGGTCGACGGGGACGAGGAGATCCAGCAGGCCGTCCGGTTCGCCCTCTTCCACGTCCTGCAGGCCGGCGCCCGCGCCGAACAGCGGGCGATTCCCGCCAAGGGCCTGACCGGCTCCGGATACGACGGCCACGCCTTCTGGGACACCGAGGCCTTCGTCCTGCCGCTGCTCACCTACACCTCGCCGGGCGCCGTGGCCGAGGCGCTGCGCTGGCGGCACAGCACCCTGCCGGCCGCCCGGGAGCGCGCGGCCCAACTCGGCCTGAAGGGGGCCGCGTTCCCCTGGCGCACCATCGAGGGCTCGGAGGGCTCGGCGTACTGGCCGGCCGGCACGGCGGCCTTCCATGTGAACGCGGCGATCGCCGACGCCGTCGTGCGCTACACGGCGGCGACCGGGGACACGCAGTTCGAGCGGGAGGCCGGCACGGAGCTGCTGGTGGAGACGGCCCGGCTGTGGCGTTCGCTGGGCCACCACGACCACCGGGGCGCCTTCCACATCGACGGCGTCACCGGCCCCGACGAGTACAGCGCGATCGCCGACGACAACACGTACACCAACCTGATGGCCCGGGCGAACCTCCTGGCCGCCGCCGACGCCTGCGAACGCCATGCGGACCGGGCCGCACAGCTGGGCGTCGACGACGAGGAGAGCGCCGCCTGGCGGGACGCCGCCGAGGCCATGCACATCCCCTACAACCACGAACTCGGGGTGCACGAGCAGCACGAGGGCTTCACCCGCTACCAGCGCTGGGACTTCGCCGCCACCGGCCCGGACCAGTACCCGCTGATGCTGCACTTCCCCTACTTCGACCTCTACCGCAAGCAGGTGATCAAGCAGGCCGACCTGGTGCTGGCGATGTACACCTGCGGCAGCTATTTCGACGAGGAGCACATCGCCCGCAACTTCGCCTACTACGAGCCGCTGACGGTGCGCGACTCCTCGCTGTCCGCCTGCTGCCAGGCCGTCATCGCCGCGCAGGCCGGTCATCTGCGGCTCGCCTACGACTACACGGCCGAGGCCGCGCTGATGGACCTGGCGGACCTGGAGCACAACACCCGCGACGGACTGCACATCGCCTCGCTCGCCGGCACCTGGACGGCCCTGGTCGCCGGCTTCGGCGGGCTGCGGCGCAACGGCACGGGCCTGTGTTTCGCGCCTCGGCTGCCGGAGCGGTTCAGCCGCCTCGCCTTCAGCCTCCAGCTGCTGCAGAGCCGGCTGCGGGTGGAGATCGGTCCGGACAAGGCCACGTACACGCTCCTTTCGGGCCCGCCGCTGACCATCAAGCACCACGGCACCCCGGTGACGGTACGGGCCGATGCCCCGGCCGTGCTCGTCGTCCCGCCCGTGCCCTCGCGCCCGGCCCCGGAACAGCCGCCGCACCGCAGGCCGAACGCCCACCGCTAGCTTTCGCCGGCTCGTGGCGTTTCCCGGCGGACCGCTTCAGGTAGGAGTGCTGTGTCGGCGCGGGACGACCGGAGGGGGACGGGCATGGTGGCGAGTGACAGCGAGGGCCGGCTGGGGGAGGAGTTCTTCACCCCCGGCAGCGCGTCCTTCACCGAGTTCCTGGCCGCCCACCGCCCCGAAC
>NZ_WVUG01000110.1 GCF_017614965.1 Streptomyces griseorubiginosus
GTCCCCCTCCAGCCGCACCCCCAGACAGCACGTCGTCGCCGCAAAGCTGTCGATCGCCGCCTCACTGGACCCGTACGGCGGGCACGGCACCCCGAACTTCTCCTCGTACCAGAGGTGCACCCGCGCCTCGTTGCGGATCTCGACCTCGGCCGGGAGGCCGGCGAAGACCTCCCGGCCGGCCCTGATCACGGCGTCCTCGGCCTCCCAGGACAGATCACGGTCGTCGAAGTAGAAGACGTCGTAGTCCTTGATGCCATGGGCCGGCGGCCGGTCCGTGACGACGTTCCACACCGTCTGGAACAGACACCCGGCCGTCAGATACCACCCGGGCAGGCCGAGCGTCGCGGTCCGCGCGAGCACCTCCGTCAGCACGTCGTTGCGGCACAACACCGCGCGCAGGGCGTCGAGTTGCTCATCGAGAGGGAGGCGGCCGGTCATCCCCCTGGCTTACCACAGCCGGGTCCGTCAGAAGTCCTCGTCCAGGTCGACCGTTCCCTCCACCGCCACCTGGTAGGCCGAGGGGCGGCGTTCGAAGAAGTTGGTCAGTTCCTGGACGCCCTGGAGTTCCATGAAGGAGAAGGGGTTCTCGGAGCCGTACACGGGAGCGAAGCCGAGGCGGGTGAGGCGCTGGTCGGCGACGCACTCGAGGTACTGCCGCATCGACTCGGTGTTCATCCCCGGCAGCCCCTCGCCGCACAGGTCGCGGGCGAACTGCAGCTCCGCCTCCACCGCTTCCCTCAGCATGTCCGTCACCTGCTCCCGCAGGCGGTCGTCGAAGAGGTCCGGCTCCTCCTTGCGCACGGTGTCGACCACGTCGAAGGCGAAGGACATGTGCATCGTCTCGTCGCGGAACACCCAGTTGGTGCCGGTGGCGAGACCGTGCAGCAGACCCCGGCTGCGGAACCAGTACACGTACGCGAAGGCACCGTAGAAGAACAGGCCCTCGATGCACGCGGCGAAGCAGATCAGGTTGAGCAGGAAGCGGCGGCGGTCGGCCCGGGACTCCAGCCGGTCCAGGTTCTCCACCGAGTCCATCCACCGGAAGCAGAACTCCGCCTTCTCACGGATGGAGGGGATGTTCTCGACGGCGTCGAAGGCGGCCGCGCGGTCCTCCGGATCGGGAAGATAGGTGTCCAGCAGTGTCAGGTAGAACTGGACGTGGACGGCCTCCTCGAAGAGCTGGCGCGACAAGTACAGCCGCGCTTCGGGGGAGTTGATGTGCTTGTAGAGGGTGAGCACCAGGTTGTTCGCCACGATCGAGTCGCCCGTGGCGAAGAAGGCGACCAGCCGGCCGATCAGGTGCTGCTCCATCGGGGACAGCTTCGCCAGGTCGGCCACGTCCGAGTGGAGGTCGACCTCCTCCACGGTCCAGGTGTTCTTGATGGCGTCCCGGTAGCGCTCGTAGAAGTCCGGGTAGCGCATGGGGCGCAGCGTCAGCTCGAAGCCGGGGTCGAGCAGGTTCTGGTTGCTGGGCATTACTGGCAGGCCTCGCAGGACTCGGGGTTTTCCAGGGAGCAGGCGACGGCGTCCGCCGCCGGTACGGGCACGGTCGCCCGTGCGGCGCGGGCGATGCGGGTCGCCGGGCGGGAGCGGAGGTAGTACGTCGTCTTCAGGCCCTGCTTCCAGGCGTACGCGTACATCGAGGAGAGCTTGCCGATGGTCGGCGTCTCCAGGAAGAGGTTCAGGGACTGGGACTGGTCGAGGTACGGCGTACGTGCCGCCGCCATGTCGATCAGGCCGCGCTGCGGGATCTCCCACGCCGTGCGGTACAGGCGCCGTACGTCCTCGGGGATCCACGCGAAGTCCTGCACCGAGCCGCCCGCCTCGCGCAGGGCCTCCCGGGTGCGGGCGTCCCAGACGCCGAGCTCCTTCAGCTCCCGTACCAGGTAGGAGTTGACCTGGAGGAACTCGCCGGACAGCGTCTCGCGCTTGAACAGGTTGGAGACCTGCGGTTCGACGCACTCGTACACACCGGCGATGGAGGCGATGGTCGCGGTCGGCGCGATGGCGAGGAGGAGGCTGTTGCGCAGGCCGGTCGCCGCGATCCGCGCGCGCAGCGCGGCCCAGCGCTCCGGCCAGGCGAGGTCGACGTCGTAGTGGTCGGGGTGCAGCACGCCCCGGGCGGTCCGGGTCTTCTCCCAGGCGGGCAGCGGGCCGTTCCGCTCGGCGAGGTCGGCGGAGGCCTCGTACGCGGCGAGCATGACGCGCTCGGCGATCCGGGTGGACAGGGCCTTGGCCTCGGGCGAGTCGAAGGGCAGCCGCAGCTTGAAGAAGACGTCCTGCAGCCCCATCGCGCCCAGGCCCACGGGACGCCACTTGGCGTTGGAGCGGCCCGCCTGCTCGGTCGGGTAGAAGTTGATGTCGACGACACGGTCCAGGAAGGTGACGGCCGTGCGGACGGTCTCGTCCAGCCGCTCCCAGTCCATGCCGTCGCCGGCCACGAAGGCACCCAGGTTGACCGAGCCGAGGTTGCACACCGCCGTCTCGCCGTCGTCGGTGACCTCCAGGATCTCCGTGCAGAGGTTGGAGGAGTGGACGACATGACCGGGGGTCGCCGTCTGGTTCGCGGCGCGGTTGGCGGCGTCCTTGAAGGTCATCCAGCCGTTCCCGGTCTGCGCGAGGGTGCGCATCATCCGGCCGTACAGCTCGCGGGCCGGGAGCGTCCTGCGGGCGAGCCCCGCCGCCTCCGCCTTGCGGTACGCCGCGTCGAACTCCTCGCCCCACAGGTCCACCAGTTCGGGCACGTCCGCCGGGGAGAACAGCGACCACCGTTCGTCGGCGTCGACCCGGCGCATGAACTCGTCCGGGACCCAGTGCGCGAGGTTCAGGTTGTGCGTACGGCGGGCGTCCTCACCGGTGTTGTCGCGCAGCTCCAGGAACTCCTCGATGTCGGAGTGCCAGGTCTCCAGGTAGACGGCCGCGGCGCCCTTGCGCCGGCCGCCCTGGTTCACGGCGGCGACGCTCGCGTCCAGCGTCTTCAGGAACGGGACGATGCCGTTGGAGTGGCCGTTGGTGCCGCGGATCAGCGAACCGCGGGCGCGGACGCGGGAGTAGGCGATGCCGATGCCGCCGGCGTGCTTGGAGAGACGGGCGACCTGGTGGTAGCGGTCGTAGATGGAGTCCAGCTCGTCCTTCGGGGAGTCCAGGAGGTAGCAGGACGACATCTGGGGGTGCCGGGTGCCGGAGTTGAAGAGGGTGGGGGAGGAGGGCAGGTAGTCGAGGCGGCTCATCAGGCCGTAGAGGGCGGCGACTTCGTCCAGGGCGCGGCGGCTGTCGTCCTCGGCGAGTCCGGCGGCCACCCTCAGCATGAAGTGCTGGGGCGTCTCGATCACCTTGCGGGTGATCGGGTGGCGCAGCAGGTAGCGGCTGTGCAGGGTGCGCAGGCCGAAGTAGCCGAACCGGTCGTCCGCGCGGCGGTCGATCAGCGCGTCCAGACGGTCTGCGTGGACGCGCACGAACTCGGCCGTGCGGTCGGCGATCAGGCCCTCGCGGTGCCCCACCGCCACGGACTTGGTGAACGACGTGACGCCCTGCGAGGCGGCCTCGGCGGCGATGCCGGTGCTCAGCAGCCGGGCGGCCAGCCTGCTGTAGGCGGGGTCCTCGGAGATGAGGCCGGCCGCCGCCTCGGTGGCCAGCTCACGCAGCTCCGCCTCGTCGGCCTGCGCCGACCGGCCGCGCAGGGCCGCGGCGGCGACCCGGCCGGGGTCCGCGTCGGGAAGGTCGGCGGTGAGCTCGGTCAGGGTCCGCAGCAGTGCGGTTCCCAGACCGTCGGTCTCCCTCGCCACTGAAGCCGGATCGGCTGGCGCGATGGTCACGTGGGGCTCTCCCTCGCTCGGCACGGGGCCTTGCGGGCAGGGGCAGCTCACGAGCGCACGGCGCATCGCGTCCACCGGCCCATTCCACGAGGCCCGGACGTCATGGCACCCGGGCCACGGCGGCCGGGGCGCACTGTCGGCAGGTCCTCGGACTGACGCCCACGCGCGGACGGACACGCATGGGTACACCGTTGCGGGACAGTTCCGGATTCACACCGGATTCCCCTGCGGCGACAGCGAGCATGAGCATACATCTTGTGCCGGGCGGGAACAGCACCCCCATATGTTGTGTCGCGGCGACTTCGCAGCGTGTCAGAGCGTCAACTCGTAGGTGAGGAGCGTGAAGGCGTCACCGGGGATCGGGTTCCAGTCGCGGCCGGGTGCGCGGCGGAAGCCCAGGCGCTCGTAGATGCGGTGCGCGGCGTGCATCTTCCGCTGGGTGGACAGCACCACGCCGGTGCACTCCGAGGCTCGCGCGCGGTCGACGCAGGCCCGTACCAGGGCCTCGCCGGCGCCCTGGCCGCGGGCCGCGCCGGCCACGGCCAGCATGCGGATCTCCGCCTCCCCGGGGCGGGCGAGGTCGGCCATCGGACCGCCGGCGGGGACGAAGGTGACGCCGCCGAGGAGGCTGCCGTCGCGGACGGCCACCAGCACGTCGGCGGCCGACGCCCGCTTGGCGACGTCCCGCAGCTCCTCCAGGTACCAGTCGCTCTCGCCGAAGGCCAGCAGACCGTCCTGCACGTAGGCCCCGGCGGTGATCTCGCCGAGGGTGCCGTACTCGCCGGGTTCCACCGGCCTGATCAGGATGTCCATGGGCCCGAGTGTGCCGGACGGGTACGACAACGGGCCGCCGGATTCCTCCGACGGCCCGCCGGCCGTGCCGTGTACGCCTCAGACCCTAGTGCGAGGTTCCCGCCGTCGCCGGGGGCAGTTCCACCTCCACCCCCGGATCGCCCGCGTCCGCCGTGTAGTCCTCCGGGCTGGTCTGATCGATGCCCTCGGGGGCCTTCAGCGCCTTCAGGGCGAAGGTGAGGACCACCGTCACCGCCACGTTCAGGACGAAGGCGGTGAGGCCGATGTAGCCGATCTCCCCGATGCCCGGGATCTCCTTCGACGAGCCGCCGAAGTGCTTCTGGGTGGGGGAGGCGACGCCGTACGCCGCGACCGTGCCGTAGACCATGCCGACCGCCCAGCCGGCGAGCAGGGCCCAGCGGTGGAACCAGCGGGTGAAGAGGCCGCCGACCAGGGACGGGAAGGTCTGCAGGATCCAGATGCCGCCGAGCAGCTGGAAGTTGATGGCGACCGTCTTGTCCATGGTGAGGACGAAGACCAGCGCGCCGACCTTCACCAGCAGCGACACGATCTTGGAGACCTGGGCCTCCTGCTTCGGCGTGGCGTCCGGCTTGATGAAGTCCTTGTAGATGTTGCGGGTGAAGAGGTTGGCGGCCGCGATGGACATGATGGCCGCCGGGACCAGCGCGCCGATGCCGATCGCCGCGAAGGCCACCCCGGCGAACCAGCTCGGGAACATGTTCTCGAAGAGCTGCGGGATCGCCAGCTGACCGTTGGTGACCTTGACCCCGGCCGCGATGGCCATGAAGCCCAGCAGCGCGAGCAGACCGAGCATCAGCGAGTACAGCGGCAGGATCGTGGTGTTGCGGCGGATCACCTCACGGCTCTTGGAGGAGAGCGTCGCGGTGATCGAGTGCGGGTACATGAAGAGCGCGAGCGCCGAGCCCAACGCCAGGGTGGCGTAGGTCCATTGGGCGGGCTCGGCCGGTGCCAGGGCGCCGCGCGGCTTGCCCGTCGCCGGGTTGGTCTGGGCGAAGGCGTGACCTGCCTTGGCGAAGATGTCGTCGAAGCCGCCCAGCTTGATCGGGATGTAGATGATCGCCACCGCGATGACGATGTAGATCAGCGTGTCCTTCACGAACGCGATCAGGGCGGGGGCCCGGAGGCCGGACGAGTAGGTGTAGGCCGCGAGCACACCGAAGGCGATCAGGAGCGGGAGGTCCTTCACGAACCAGTTGGTGTTCTCACCGCCGCCCACGCCCATGACGTCCAGCACGGCCTGGATGCCGACGAGTTGGAGCGCGATGTACGGCATCGTGGCGAGGATGCCGGTCAGCGCCACCGCCAGCGACAGGCCCTTGGAGCCGAAGCGGCCGCGCACGAAGTCCGAGGTCGTCACGTACCCGTGCTTGTGCGAGACCGACCACAGGCGCGGCAGGAACGTGAAGATCAGCGGGTAGACCAGGATCGTGTACGGCACGGCGAAGAAGCCGGCCGCGCCCGCCGCGTAGATCGCCGCCGGTACGGCGACGAAGGTGTACGCCGTGTACAGGTCGCCGCCGAGCAGGAACCAGGTGATCCAGGTGCCGAACGACCGTCCGCCCAGGCCCCATTCGTCGAGGCTGTGCTCGTTCTCGGCCTTGCGCCAGCGAGCGGCCAGGAAGCCCATGGCCGTGACGGCCAGGAAGAAGAAGATGAAGACGCCGAGCGCGACGCCGTTCACACCGTCCTTCACTTGCCCGCACCCCCCTTGCGGGCGCGCTGGTCACGCTGCCACAGCTTGTACGCGGTCATGGTCAGCGCGGTGGAGAGCAGCACCCAGAGCATCTGGTACCAGTAGAAGAACGGGATGCCGATGAACTCCGGGTCGGTCTTGGCGTAGGAGCCGACCCACAGCATCGCCACGAAGGGCGCGAGCAGGCAGACGGCGATGATCACGCGGACCGGGGTCACCACCGGTGGTCTCACTTCGGGTACTTCGGACATACGGCGGCTCCGTCCCCTCACGATCGCCTGTGATCACATGTGCAACGCGCAGGCAATGTAGGTCACGGCGTCGCGGCAGTGGAAGACCGCGTCGGGATATCGGTATGTCGATTCCGTGAAGACCGCGGCGGGGGTGGAACCCCCGCCCACTTCCCCTCAGTCGACGGGCCTCTTCAGCCGCGCCACGAACTTGTACCGGTCCCCCCGGTACACCGACCGCACCCACTCCACCGGCTGTCCGTCCCGGTCCAGGGAGTGGCGGGAGAGCATCAGCATCGGCAGGCCCACGTCGGTGCCGAGCAGGCCGGCCTCGCGCGGGGTGGCCAGCGAGGTCTCGATCGTCTCCTCGGCCTCGGCGAGATGGACGTCGTACACCTCGGCCAACGCCGTGTACAGAGACGTGTACTTGACCAGGGACCGGCGCAGGGCCGGGAAGCGCTTGGCGCTGAGGTGGGTGGTCTCGATGGCCATCGGCTCGCCGTTGGCCATGCGCAGCCGCTCGATGCGCAGCACCCGGCCGCCGGCCGTGATGTCGAGGAGCCCGGCGAGCCGGTCGTCGGCGGTGATGTAGCCGATGTCCAGCAGCTGGGAGGTCGGTTCCAGGCCCTGGGCGCGCATGTCCTCGGTGTAGGAGGTCAGTTGCAGCGCCTGGGAGACCTTCGGCTTGGCGACGAAGGTGCCCTTGCCCTGGATGCGTTCCAGGCGCCCCTCGACGACCAGTTCCTGCAGCGCCTGCCGCACGGTGGTGCGGGAGGTGTCGAACTCGGCGGCGAGGGTGCGCTCGGGCGGTACCGGCGTGCCGGGCGACTGTGTCTCCGTCATGTCCAGCAGGTGCTTCTTCAGGCGGTAGTACTTGGGCACGCGCGCCGTACGGACGCCTGCCCCGCCCTCGTTCTCCGCACTGCTGACGTCGGTACTCATGGTCTGCCTTCCCGGCTCCGGACGTGGGTCACGTCGTGATCCCCTCTGTATACCGTCGCCACCTGTTCTGGTCTAGTCCACAGAGGCAAGTGGTCTAGCGGACGAGACTACTCCGCCACCGCTGTTTTCGCTGGCTTCTTACTTAAAGGTTCTTGCATATGTAGGTCGCATAACGGCTGGTCAGAGCCTTTTCGAGCACTCTTGACAGGCTTCGTGGTCTGGTCCAAGCTCCCGGTACTGGTCTACACCATTGGTTCAGGTCCCGGCGTATGGGCGGGGAGGTGTGGGCATCCCTGAGGAGGGTGGCGTGAAGCGCAAGCTGGCAGCCGCGATCGGTATCGCGGGCATGATGGTCTCGGTCGCTGCGTGTGGGGGCAGCGACAACAAGAGCTCGACGTCCGGCTCCGACGCCAAGGAGCTGACGGTCTGGCTCACCGTCGACGCCCAGAACAACTGGCCGAACCTCGTGAAGGCCGCCGACGCGGCCGTCGAGAAGGCCCACCCCGGCATCAAGATCAACCACGAGTACTACGGCTGGCCGGACAAGAACACCAAGCTCGACGCGGTCCTGGCCACCGACAAGGTGCCGGACGTGGTCGAGATGGGCAACACCGAGATGCTGAGCTACATGGTCAAGGGCGCCTTCGCCCCCGTCGACCCCGCGAAGTTCACCAACTCCTCCGCCTGGCTGGACGGCCTGAAGGCCTCGGTGACGTACGACGGCAAGACCTACGGCGTCCCGTACTACGCGGGCGGCCGGGTCGGCAACTGGCGCAAGGACCTCTTCGCCTCGGTGGGTGTGAAGTCCACGCCGAAGACGTACGCCGAACTCACCGCCGCCCTCGACAAGGTGCAGGCGAAGGAGGGCGACAAGTTCTCCGCCTGGTACCAGCCCACCCGTGACTGGTACGCGGCCATGTCCTTCGTCTACGACGCCGGCGGCTCCATAGCCAAGCAGGACGGCGGCCAGTGGAAGGGCAACCTCTCCTCGCCGGAGTCCATCAAGGGCCTCACCGAGTTCAAGAACGTCATCGACAAGTACATGCACGGTGACAAGACCAAGGACGAGTCCGACCGTTACATCGTCTACGGCCAGGGCAAGTCCGGCATGATCTTCGGTGCCGCCTGGGAGGGCGCGACCGCCGCCGACCCGAAGAACGACAAGACCGGCAAGCTCAAGAACAACCTCGAGAACTTCGTGATGCCGGGTCCGTCCGGCAAGAACATGCCCGTCTTCCTGGGCGGTTCGGACCTCGCCATCCCGGTCAAGTCCAAGGCGCAGGGCGTCGCCGCCGAGTGGATCAACGCCTTCACCGGCCCCTCCGGTCAGAAGGGCCTGATGGCCAAGGGCAACCTGCCCAACAACAAGACCGACCTCCAGACCCTGAAGAACGACCCCGCGACGGCGGTCCCGGCCACCGCGGCCGAGTCCAACTGGTTCGTCCCGATGGCGCCCGGCTGGGGCCAGGTCGAGAAGGCCCAGGTGCTGCAGACCATGCTGCAGAGCATCGGCACCGGCAAGCAGTCGGTCCAGGCCGCCGCGAAGGCCGCGGACGCCGCCATCGACAAGGTCATCAACACCAAGTGACCTGAGGGCAGGGCCCTTTCGACCCCGGGGCAACGTCCGGGGCGGGGGCCCTGCCTCTCGTACGACCGTACGACCTGAGGGACCGCTGAGGAGCGCGCGATGAGTGCCGCAGACACGACCACCCCTGCCAAGGTGCCGCCGCCGCGGCAGGCGCCGCCGTCACCACCGTCCGCCCCGAACGCGCCACGCAGAGGCCGCGCTTCGGGCGGCGCGGCCACACCGTGGCTGCTGCTCGCCCCCTGTCTGCTGATCCTCGCCCTGGTCATGGGCTACCCCATGGTCCGCCTGGTCACCCTGTCCTTCCAGAAGTTCGGGCAGTCCCAGCTGTGGGGCTTCCAGCCGGCCGAGTGGGTCGGGTTCGCCAACTTCACCGGGGTGCTGGGCGACACCCAGTTCTGGCAGGTCGTGCTGCGCACGATCGTCTTCGCCGCCGGGTCGGTCATCTTCACGATGGTCCTCGGCATGCTGGTCGCGCTGCTGCTGCAACGCGTCTCCGGCTGGGTGAAGACACTGGTCAACATCGTGCTGGTGGCCAGCTGGGGCATGCCGATCATCGTCGCCACGACCGTCTTCAAGTGGCTGTTCGACAGCGACTACGGCATCCTCAACGCGTTGCTCAGCAAGCTGCCCGGGGTGGAGCTGATCGGCCACAACTGGTTCGCGAGCGGCCCGCAGGGCCTGGCCGTCATCATGCTGCTGGTGGTCTGGGGCGCCGTGCCCTTCGTCGTCATCACCCTCAGCGCCGGACTCACCCAGGTCCCGGCGGAGTTGGAGGAGGCGGCCCGGCTGGACGGCGCGGGCTCCTGGGGCGTCTTCCGGTACGTCACCCTGCCCATCCTCAAGCCGATCATCGTGATGCTCACGACCCTCTCGGTCATCTGGGACATGGGCGTCTTCCCGCAGGTCTTCGTGATGCGCGACGGCCATCCCGAGGACGAGTTCCAGCTCCTGACCACCTACTCCTACGACCGCGCCTTCCAGGTCAACGACTACGCGCAGGGCTCCGCGATCGCCCTGATCACCGTGCTGTTGCTGCTGGGCGTGGTCGCCGTGTACATGCGCCAGATGCTGAAGATCGGAGACGTCGAATGACCGGCATGAGCGGTGCGATCACCACGCGGCGGCGGCCCCGCACGTCCAAGCTCGGCTGGAACCTCCTCGGTCTCCTCGTCTTCCTGACCGCCGGCTTCCCCGTCTACTGGATGCTCAACACGGCGATCAAACCGGCCAAGGACACCATCGACCCCGACCCGAGCCTCTTCCCGACCGGCTTCACCCTGGCCAACTTCCGCCGGGCGCTGGACATCGCGGACTTCTGGGGCCCGGTCGGCCGCAGCCTGATCGTCTCGCTGTCGGTCGTGGTGATCGGCATGGTGGTCGGCCTGCTGGCGGCGCTCGCCATCTCCCGGTTCGCCTTCCGCGGCCGCAAGGTCGTCATCATCGGCATCCTCGCCGTCCAGATGGTCCCGCTGGTGGCCATGATCATCCCGGTCTTCCTGCTCCTCAACGACCTGGAGCAGTACGACAAGCTCTCGGGCCTGATCATCACGTACCTGACGTTCATCCTCCCCTTCACGGTGTGGACGCTGCGCGGCTTCATCGTCAACATCCCCCGGGAACTGGAGGAGGCGGCGATGGTCGACGGCTGCTCCCGCACCGGCGCCTTCATCCGCGTGGTCTTCCCGCTGCTGGCCCCCGGCATGGTCGCCACCTCGGTCTACGCCTTCATCCAGGCCTGGAACGAGTACATCTACGCCCTCATGCTGCTCAGCCAGCAGCACCAGACCGCGACCGTCTGGCTCGGCAACTTCACCACCAAACACGGCACCGAGTACGCCCCGATGATGGCCGGCGCCACCATGATGGCCGTGCCGATCGTCGCCCTCTTCCTCCTCGTCCAGCGCAAGATGGCCGCGGGCCTGACCGCGGGCGCCGTGAAGGGATAACGCCCCCGATGACCACAATCGCCAGCGGCTCAGACACCCTGACCCGCGACGCCCTCACGGTCCTGCAACCGGGCTTCACCGGCACCACCGCCCCCGACTGGCTGCTGCGCCGCCTCGGGGAGGGCCTCGCCTCCGTCGGCCTCTTCGGCCGCAACATCGCCTCCACCGAACAACTGGCGGCCCTGACCGCGCA
This sequence comes from Streptomyces griseorubiginosus, assembly GCF_017614965.1. GTDB lineage: Bacteria > Actinomycetota > Actinomycetes > Streptomycetales > Streptomycetaceae > Streptomyces > Streptomyces griseorubiginosus_B. The sequence continues at coordinate 11,242 of NZ_WVUG01000110.1, forward strand.
GTTGCGCGCCGAGCGGGACGACGTGCTGGTCGCCGTCGACGAGGAGGGCGGTGACGTCACCCGTCTGGAGGTGCGCACCGGCTCCTCCTTCCCCGGCAACAACGCGCTGGGCGCGGTCGACGACGTGGAACTGACCCGGCAGGTCGCCGCCGAACTGGGCCGCCGCCTCGCCGCCTGCGGGGTGAACCTCAACTGGGCCCCCTCCGCCGACGTCAACTCCAACCCCGCGAACCCGGTCATCGGCGTGCGCTCCTTCGGCGCCGACACCGACCTGGTGGCCCGGCACACGGCGGCCTACGTCACCGGCCTGCAGTCCGCCGGGGTCGCCGCCTGCACCAAGCACTTCCCGGGCCACGGGGACACGGCCGTCGACTCCCACCACGCGCTCCCGCGTATCGACGTCCCCGCCGAGGTGCTCTCGGCCCGCGAACTCGCCCCGTTCCGCGCGGCCCTCGCCGCCGGCACCCGGGCCGTCATGAGCGCCCACATCCTGGTCCCGGCCCTGGACCCGGTCCGCCCCGCGACCCTGTCCCGCCCGGTCCTGACCCGGCTGCTGCGCGGCGAACTCGGCTACGACGGCCTGATCGTCACCGACGGCATGGAGATGCAGGCGATCGCCGCCACGTACGGCATCGAACGCGGCAGCGTCCTGGCCATCGCGGCCGGCGCCGACGCGATCTGCGTGGGCGGCGGCCTCGCCGACGACGAGACGGTACGGCGGCTGCGCGACGCCCTGGTCACGGCGGTCCGCAGCGGCGAACTCCCCGAGGCCCGCCTGGCGGACGCGGCGGAACGGGTACGGACCCTGGCCCGCTGGACGGCCGCGGCGGGCGCCGCCGACGCCAGGCCGCCGGCCGACGAGGAGGTGGGTCTGCGCGCGGCCCGCCGCGCCCTCAGACTGACGTCCGCCCAGCCCTTCACGCCCCTCAGCGAGCCGCCCTACGTCGCCGCCCTCACCCCGGGCGCCAACATCGCCGTGGGCGAGGAGACCCCCTGGGGCTTGGCCGCGGAACTCTCCCGGCTGCTCCCGGGCACCGAAACGGGAACGTTCGCCGGCGAGGACGCGGGCCTCGCCACCCTGGCGGCGGCCGGCCGCCGCCGGATCGTGGCGGTGGTCCGCGACGAACACCGCCACCCCTGGATGGGGAGGGCCCTGGACACCGTCCTGCGCACCCGCCCCGACACCATCGTGGTCGAGATGGGCCTCCCCCAGGCCCAAGCCCGAGGCATCCTCCACATAGCCACCCACGGCGCGGCCCGAGTCTGCGGCCGAGCGGCGGCGGAGATCATCGCGGGGGAGTAGTCCCACGCAAGGCTGTTCCTTCGGCGCGCGACAGGCGCCGGCCCCTTTCAGGGTCCGGCGCCTGCAATGTCGTCAGGGGCCCGGGGCTGTAGCGACCCGCACCCCGCGACAACCGCTAAATCCCCTGCCACTCCGGCTTGTTCACATACGTGTGCCGAAAATAGTCCGCCAGCTTCAGCTTCGAAGCAGCGGCCTCATCCACAACCACCGTCGCATGCGGATGCATCTGCAACGCCGACGCCGGACACACGGAGGCAAGCGGCCCCTCAACCGTCGCGGCGACCGCCTCCGCCTTCCCTTCCCCCGTCGCGAGCAGCACCACATGCCGAGCCTCGAGGATCGTCCCGATCCCCTGCGTGATCACGTGGTGCGGCACCGCCTCGACGTCCCCGTCGAAGAACCGCGCGTTGTCCACCCGCGTCTGCTCGGTCAGCGTCTTGATCCGCGTCCGCGAGGCCAGAGAGGAGCACGGCTCGTTGAAGCCGATGTGCCCGTCCGTCCCGATCCCGAGCAACTGCAGGTCCACGCCCCCGGCCGCCGCCAGCGCCGCGTCGTACGCCTCGCACGCGCCCTGCACGTACTCGGCCGTGCCGTCGGGCCCCAGGAACGCCTCCATGCCGATGCCGAGCGGCTCCAGGACCTCGCGCCGGAGCACGGAACGGTACGACTCGGGGTGCTCGGCCGGCAGGCCCACGTACTCGTCGAGCTGCGCTATCCGCGCCCGTGAGACGTCCACGGCACCGGCGCGCACCCGGGCCGCCAGCGCCTCGTACACGGGCAGCGGAGTCGACCCCGTGGCCACGCCGAGCAGCGCGTCCGGCTTGCGCCGCAACAGCCGTGCCATGGCCTCGGCGACGAGCTCGCCACCCGACCTGGCGTCCGGAACGATGACAACTTCCACGCTGGGCCTGCCGTTCTGAAGGACCGTGAAGGACTATGTGGTTGAGACGGACTATGTGGTTTAGACCAATCTGTGCGGGGTCAATCTAACAGAGCGCGATCTCGCGGCCCAGGGTCGTCCGAACCCTGAAACCGCCCGCTCGGGAGCCGTTCACGCGCTGGACGGGCACCATGGGGGCCGGGGGAGTGCAATGGGTACCGCAGCGCAGCCCGATCCAGGAGGAACCACCATGACCGCCACGCCACCGGAGCCGCAGACCGACGTCCCGGGCCGGATCATGGCCCGTGAGATGGCCGAGCAGCCCGCCGTACTGCGGCGGATCCTGGACGAGGGCGCCCCGGCGATCCGGCAGGTGGCCCAGGAGATCGCCGCCCGCGGGCCCCGGTTCGTGCTGCTGACCGCGCGCGGCACCTCCGACAACGCCGCCCTGTACGCCAAGTACCTGCTGGAGATCCGCCTCGGCCTGCCCTGCGGACTGACCTCGATGTCCACCACCACGGCGTACGGCGCCCGCCCCGACCTCACGGACGTCCTGGTGATCACCGTCAGCCAGTCCGGCGGCTCCCCTGATCTGGTGGCCTCGACCCGCGCGGCCCGCGAGGCCGGCGCGATCACCCTCGCCGTCACCAACAACCCCGACTCACCGCTGGCCGGCGTCTCCGAGTACCACGTCGACATCATGGCCGGACCGGAGAAGGCGCTCCCGGCGACCAAGACGTACACCGCCTCCCTCCTCGCCCTCTACCTCTTCGTCGAGGGACTGCGCGGCGGCGACGGCGGCGCCGCGAAGGTGCTCCCGGACCTCGCCGAGCAGCTGCTCGCCCGGCAGGACGAGGTCCGCGCCCTCGCCGCCCGCTACCGCTTCGCCGAGCGCATGGTCATCACCTCCCGCGGCTACGGCTATCCCACGGCCAAGGAGGCGGCGCTGAAGCTGATGGAGACGAGCTACATCCCTGCTCTCTCCTACTCCGGCGCCGACCTGCTGCACGGCCCGCTCGCCATGGTCGACAACGTCTCCCCGGTCATCGCGGTGGTCACCGACGGCAAGGGCGGCGAGGCCCTCCAGCCGGTCCTGGACCGGCTGCGCGGCCGCGGCGCGGATCTCTTCGTCGTCGGTCCCCGGGAGCAGGTCGAGCGGGCCTCGGCCGGTCTGGTGCTGCCCACGGAGGGCGTCGCCGAGGAGGTCCAGCCGATCCTGGAAATCATCCCCCTCCAGCTCCTCGCCTACGAGGTCACCATCGCCCGCGGCCAGGACCCGGACGCCCCCCGCGCCCTGGCGAAGGTGACGGAGACCCACTGATCCCTTCGTCGGCACCCGTTGCGCGGTTCCGGCCATGGTGGACGGCGACGGGACGAGCACGGCGCCCCGAGCGTGTACGCCGCCTTCGGCGACACGCGCGCGCTGTTCGACGAGGTCGTGACCGTCCACCGGGCCCGCCACGGCGCCTACACCGACCGCGCGCTCACCGAGGAGCCCACCGCCCGGACGGCCGTCGAGGGAGTCCCCGCGCGCGGCGCAACGGCGACATCGGCCGCGTTCGAGAGCCGTATCCGGGCCGGCGTCACCGCGGGCGGACGGGGTGAGCCGAGAGCAGTCGGCTGCCCTCGCCGAAATTGCATGTCCATCTGGCCCCGCACATGAACCCACACGGGTTAGGCTGCGTGATGGACAACAGGGCGTCCCCGTAGCCGTCGAGCCGGTCGGGAAATAACAACAACCAACAGGCTCCAACGCATGGACACGCACAGTGGTCTAGTCCACAATTGAAGCGAACTTCCGCCCTCCCCGCACAGGAGGACGGACCGAGGAACCGGAGCTCTCTGCCCTGACTGCCCCGGCTCCTCGACCTTCGGCCGACCGGGACCGCACACCCCGCGGCCGATGCTGCTCCGGGCTGCGGTGCCGGGAGGGTTGAGGGTCCCTCCCAGGCGCCGCGGCCCGCGGGTGTCTTGAGGCCGCTTTTCGGCCACCCACATACCGCCAGGTACGCTCGCACCCGTGCCCTCCATGAACGAACTGGTCCGCCAGCACACCGCCCTCGACGACTCCGACCTCGAGTGGCTCCACCTGCTGGTCTCGGAGTGGCAGCTGCTCTCCGACCTCTCCTTCGCCGACCTCGTCCTGTGGGTGCCCACCAGCGACGGCACCCGGTACGTCTCCGTCGCCCAGATGCGGCCCAACACCGGCCCCACCTCCTACCAGGACGACATGGTCGGCCACCTCGTCCCGCGCGGCCGCCGCCCGATGCTGGACGCGGCGCTCGACGAGGGCCGGATCGTGCGCGAGGGCGACCCCGAGTGGCGGGAGGAGGTCCCGGTCCGGGTCGAGTCGATCCCGGTGCGACGGGAGGGGCGCGTCCTCGGTGTCATCGCGCGCAACACCAACCTGCTCACCGTGCGCACCCCGAGCCGGCTCGAACTGACCTATCTGCAGAGCGCCTCCGACCTCGCGCAGATGATCGCGGCCGGCGCCTTCCCCTTCGCGAACCAGCAGATGGACATGGACGCCGCCCCACGCGTGGGCGACGGCCTGATCCGTCTCGACGCGGACGGCATCGTCCAGTACGCCTCCCCGAACGCCCTGTCCGCCTACCACCGCATGGGCCTCGCCTCCGACCTCGTCGGCCAGCACCTCGGCCGGACGACGGCCGAACTCGCCCCGACCCGCGGCCCGGTGGACGAGGCCCTCGCCAAGGTGGCCAGCGGCTGGGCGCCCCGCGAGTTCGAGATCGAGGCCCACGACGGGGTCATCCAGTTCCGCGCGATCCCGCTCAAGCCCAAGGGCACCCGCATCGGTTCGCTGGTCCTGCTCCGGGACGTCACCGAACTGCGCCGCCGCGAGCGCGAGTTGATCACGAAGGACGCCACCATCCGGGAGATCCACCACCGGGTGAAGAACAACCTCCAGACCGTGGCGGCCCTGTTGCGTCTGCAGGCCCGCCGCATCGAGTCCGACCGCGGCCGGGAGGCCCTGGAGGAGGCGGTGCGCCGGGTCGGCTCGATCGCGATCGTGCACGAGACGCTCTCCCAGAACCTGGACGAGCGCGTGGAGTTCGACGAGATCGCCGACCGGGTGCTCGCGATGGTCGCCGAGATCTCGCCGGGCAAGGTCACCGGCCGGCGCAGCGGCCGCTTCGGCATCCTGGACGCCGAGGTCGCCACCCCGCTGTCGATGGTTCTCACCGAAGTCCTGCAGAACGCCCTCGAACACGGCTTCCGCGAGGGCGAGACCGGCACGGTCGAGGTCTCCGCCGTCCGTGGCGGCACCACCAAGGAGGCCCGCCTCCTGGTCACCGTCCAGGACGACGGCGTCGGCCTGCCCGAGGGCTTCGACCCGCACACCGCGGGAAACCTCGGCCTGCAGATCGTACGGACCCTGGTGGAGGGCGAGTTGGGCGGTACGTTCGACATGGTGCCGGCGCCGGAGCGGGGGACCCGGGTGATCTTCGACGTACCGGTGCGGGCGCACAAGTAGTCCGCGGAGGTAAGCCGCGAGCACAGCAAAAAGCCCCGGATCCGGGGGGATCCAGGGCCAGTCGCTCGTTGCTGCTCTATTGCTAGGCGCACCGGGGATACTGCGCGCTGCGGCTCGGGGGCGGGAGATGCGTACTCGCTGTACGCGCCGCCAAGCTCAGGCTGTCGCGGGGCGGGTGGGTCAGGCGGAGGCCTGACGGGCCCGGTTGCGGGCGGCGCGGCGCTTCATGGCGCGGCGCTCGTCCTCGCTGAGACCACCCCAGACGCCGGAGTCCTGACCGGACTCGAGCGCCCACTGCAGACACTGATCCATGACGGGGCAGCGACGGCAGACGGCCTTGGCTTCCTCGATCTGCAGCAGCGCAGGACCGGTGTTGCCGATGGGGAAGAAGAGCTCGGGGTCTTCCTCGCGGCAAACGGCGTTGTGACGCCAGTCCATGGCTGCTACCTCTCCTTGGTATTACGTGCAGGTTGCTTGTGAATGTGAACGCTTTCACGAATCCCTCAACAAGTGAAGGGCCGACCGCCGAGTCTTCCCCGGCGTGGTCCTGAGATTGAAGAGGGGTTCCGGTGATCTGTGGATGCCGGTGTTGCGGGCTGTCCCGATCGCCACGTAGAGACTCGCAAACCTCAGCGGCGGATACAACCCCTTCCGGAAAGTTTTTTTTGATTCCTCGGTGTCGACTAGGTCACAGCCGTACTTCCATGGGGTGGACCCTGGCCTAAACGTTCGAGTGAAAGGACTTTAGCCCCTTCTGCTCACACAATCACACGCAGTGCACGGCGTACGCCTGTGAACGTCACGCTCGTACGCAGTCCGAGGTGGTCGCCGTCCATCTGAAGGGGGAGAGGCGCCTTCGAATGCAAGGTGAACCCGTCCAGGTCGTGCAGGGACACGACGTGCTTTCCATGGGGTCCCCGCTCGGGGGACGAAGTGAGCAACTGCGTGGCATACCGGGCAGCCGACACCGTGGACATGCGGCTGACGCCGAGTACGTCGAGCCCGGTATCGAACGAAGCCTTAGGCGACGCGTACACCGGACGATTGCCCAGATACGTCCAGGGCGACGTGTTGCAGATTATGGACATCACCAGATCGGTCACCGGTTCCTCGCCGGGCCGCTCCAGGGTGATGGTGCCGTGCCGCCGGTGCGGCTCCTGCAGGAACTGGCGGGCGACCTGGCGCAGGTAAAGGGCGTGTGTGGACTTCTTGCCCAGTTCGCGCTGCTGCTCCACCCGGCCGACCACACCGGCGTCGAAACCGAGCCCCGCGCAGAAGGTGAACCAGCGCGCGGGCACCGCCTCGTCCTCGGTCCCCGGCGTCCCCGTGGCCAGACCCATGCCGACCGCGCGCTCGCTGCCCTGGTGCAGGGCGTCCAGCACGGCGCCCGTCGCCTCGACGGCGTCGTTGGGCAGGCCCAGGGCGCGGGCGAAGACGTTGGTGGAGCCGCCCGGGACCACGGCGAGGCGGGGCAGGCCGTCCGGATTGGGGCCGGCGTGCAACAGACCGTTGACGACCTCGTTGACCGTGCCGTCGCCGCCGAGGGCCACCACGAGGTCGATGTCGTCGCTGTCGGCGGCCTGCCGGGCCAGGTCGCGTGCGTGGCCGCGGTACTCGGTGGTGACCGCCTCGAGCTTCATCTCGCTCGCCAGCGCGTGGATCAACACATCGCGTCTGCGTGCGCTGGTGGTGGTTGCCGCCGGGTTGACCACGAGGAGTGCACGCATGAGTTGCAGCGTACCTACTGCCTGGTACCGGGCACAGCGCGAGGTAGGGATCAGGTAAGAGGAGGGGGCGTGAGTCTCGCCACCCGGGGCCGGCTCAACCCCGCCGAGAGGACCTGCGTCCCGCGTGCCCGCCCCCGCGCCGGGCGGCCTCCCCAGGGCTACCCTTCAGGGGTGACCAGTGAGAAGACCCCCGCCACCGAGGAAGACACCGGCCCCCGCCCGCGGCGCCTGACGTACGCCGCCGCGCTCGCCGGGCTGGAAGGGCTCGCGCTGGCCGTCGGGGGCGTCTGGATGCTCGTGGAGGGCCTCGTGGGCGACCCGGACGACCGGGGCTCCGCCGTCACCGGCGGCGTCACCCTGCTCGTCCTGGCGCTGCTGCCCCTGCTGGCCGCGCGCGGACTCCTGGCGCGCAGGAGTTGGAGCCGGGGTCCAGCCGTGATCACCCAGGTCATGGCGCTGCCGGTGGCCTACAACCTGTTGCAGGCCGACAGCGTGGCGATCCCCGCCGGGATCGCGCTGGCGGTCGTCGCCGTCACCGCCCTGGTGCTGCTGGTCAACCCGGTCACGACCCAGGCCCTCGGGATCAAGGGTCCGGGCCGCGCCCAGGACGGCAAGCAGTAGTGCCGTAGGGCTACTCCTCCACCAGCAGCTTCTCCCGCAGCTGGGCCAGGGTGCGGGCCAGCAGCCGGGAGACGTGCATCTGGGAGATGCCGACCTCCTGCGCGATCTGCGACTGGGTCATGTTCCCGAAGAAGCGCAGCAGCAGGATCCGCTTCTCCCTCGGCGGCAGGTCCTCCAGCAGCGGTTTGAGCGACTCGCGGTACTCGACGCCCTCCAGCGCCTCGTCCTCGGCGCCCAGGGTGTCCGCGACCGCCGGGGACTCGTCGTCGGTGTCGGGGACGTCCAGGGACAGCGTGGAGTAGGCGTTGGCCGACTCCAGGCCCTCCAGGACCTCCTCCTCCGAGATCGCCAGCTTCTCGGCGAGCTCGTGCACGGTCGGGGAGCGGCCGTGCTGCTGGGACAGCTCCGCGGTGGCTGTGGTGAGCGCCAGCCGCAGCTCCTGCAGGCGCCGCGGCACCCGCACCGCCCAGCCCTTGTCGCGGAAGTGGCGCTTGATCTCGCCGACGACCGTCGGGGTCGCGTAGGTCGAGAACTCCACCCCGCGGTCCGGGTCGAAGCGGTCGACGGACTTGATCAGGCCGATGGTGGCGACCTGGGTGAGGTCGTCCAGCGGCTCGCCGCGGTTGCGGAAGCGGCGCGCGAGATGCTCGACCAGCGGCAGGTGCATACGGACCAGCTTGTTGCGCAGCTCCGCGTACTCCGGGCTGCCGTCCTTCAGCCCACGCAGTTCGACGAACATCGCGCGCGCTCCGCTGCGGTCCTGTGCGTCGTGCTGCGTGGCCTGCTGCACGCTCTGCGCGTCCTGCTGCTCGTCTCGCTCGTGCTCGCTCATCGTCCCGCCCGTTGTCCTTCGCCCGGCCCTCGCCTGCGGCGGGGCCGGGGTGATCCCGTTCGGCCCGTCCGCAGGGGTGCCAGGCGCGGCGCCTTCCCGATCCCGCCGGCCGCCGTCGTCCAGGAAGCCGGTCGCCGCCGCGGGGCCGGCGTCCTCCTCCGGATGCGGCCTGGCCTGCTCGGGAATGCCGCCCATGCCCGCCGTGACCTCGATGCCGGCCCTGTCGTCGACGGGCTCCCCCGTGTGACGGGACCCGCCTGTGCCCTCGGCCGGCAGCTCCCGTGTGCCGCGCTCTTCGTCACGCACCGGCCCGTCCCCTGTCCTCACGCCGGCCCGGGTCCCGCGCCGCGCTGTTTGTAGAGGCTGATCGAAACGGTTTTGTCCTCGTCCACGGCGGAGGAGACCTTGCCCGCGAGAGCGGACAGCACGGTCCAGGCGAAGGTGTCCCGCGAGGGGGCGTGACCGTCCGTGGTCGGGGCCGAGACGGTCACCTCGAGAGAGTCGTCGACGAGCCGGAAGACACAGCTGAGCACCGAGCCGGGCACGGCCTGCTGCAGCAGGATCGCGCAGGCCTCGTCAACCGCGATGCGCAGGTCCTCGATCTCGTCGAGGGTGAAGTCCAAACGGGCCGCGAGGCCGGCCGTGGCCGTACGCAGCACCGACAGGTAGGCACCCGCGGCCGGCAGCCGGACTTCCACGAAGTCCTGGGTCGCGGGCTCGCCTGCGATCTGGGACACCCTCACCTCCATGGTGGTACAAGCTTTACGGGGCCGAGGGTCGCCCCCCGGGGTAACGCGATGTGTGGTTCAGCGGTGACGCTATCGCGCTCTCAACTTTCCTGTCCCCGGGACCCCGACCCCTTGCCGTCACTCACAGTAAAACTGTGGACACGCTCCGTGTCTAGGGGTCTGCGGCTCCCAATGGGAAGAAGGCGCGCCGGGTTGACGTACCCAGACGTCAGACGGTCGAACCGTCCTGGAACCCTGGCGTCCAGGGTCACACAAGTACGTGGTCGACGAAGCACCAACGCCAGTTCTCACCGGGCTCGAACGTGCGCATGATCGGGTGGCCGGAGTCCTTGTGGTGCTCCGTCGCGTGCCGGTTCGGCGAGGAGTCGCAGCAGCCGACGTGGCCGCAGGTGAGGCACAGCCGCAGCTGCACCGGGTGCGTGCCGTCGCGCAGACACTCCAGGCACGTCTCGCTGAGCGGACCGGGTTCCGGGAGCGGCAGCGCTTCGGCGTGCGTGCACTGTTTCATGATTGCCAGATTACGACGCCCGTGCGGAGGGCCGCGCGGAAAAACGAGGGTGGGCGAGGACGATGGACGTGATGCCACTGCTGTTGCTGGTGGCGGGCAGCACCGCGGTCGCCGCGGCCGCGCGCCGCACCCCGGTGCCGGCGCCGCTGTGGCTGGTGGCGGTGGGGCTGGTGGTGTCGTACGTGCCGGGGGTGCCCGACTACACGCTCGATCCGGACATCGTGCTCCCCCTGGTGCTGCCGCCGCTGCTGCACAAGGAGGCGGTCGAGAGCTCGTACCTCGACCTGCGGAAGAACGTGCGGCCGGTGGCGCTGCTGTCGGTGGGGTACGTACTGTTCGCCACGTTCGTCGTCGGCTGGGTCACCTATCTCGTCGTCCCGGGGCTGCCGCTGCCCGCGGCGCTGGTACTGGGGGCGGTCGTGGCGCCCACGGACGCGGTCGCGGCGGCCGCGGTCGCCCGGCGGGTCGGACTGCCGTCCCGGATCACCACGATCCTGCAGGGCGAGTCCCTGCTGAACGACGCGACCGCGATCACCGCCTACCGGGTGGCCGTCGCGGCCGCCGTCGGCGAGGGCGCGTCCTGGATCGGCGGGATCGGCGAGTTCCTGCTGGCTGCGGTCGGCGGTGTGGTGGTCGGACTGGTGCTGATGGCGCCGATCCACTGGCTGCGCACGCATGTGAAGGAGGCGCTGCTGCAGAACACCATGTCGCTGCTGATCCCGTTCGTCGCCTACGCCGTCGCCGAGGCGGTGCACGCCTCCGGTGTGCTCGCGGTCGTGGTCGTCGCCCTCTACATCGGGCACCGCGCGTGGGAGGTCGACTTCGCCACCCGGCTCCAGGAGGAGGCGGTGTGGAAGATGGTCGCGTTCGTGCTCGAGTCGGCGGTCTTCGCGCTCATCGGGCTGCAACTGCCGGTCGTGCTCAAGGGACTCGGGGACTACCGGGGCGTCGACGCCGCCTGGTACGCGCTCGCCGTCTTCCTGGTGGTCGTCCTGGCCCGGTTCGTCTGGGTGTATCCGGGGACCTTCGTGCCCCGCATGCTGTCCTCGCGGATCAGGGAACGCGAGGACAACCCCACCTGGAGGGGTCCGATCGTCACCTCGTGGGCCGCGATGCGCGGTGTCGTCTCACTGGCCATCGCCTTCTCCATCCCGCTCACCGTGCACGACGGCGGCCCCTTCCCGCAGCGCAACCTGATCCTCTTCCTGACCTTCACGACGGTCATCGGGACCCTGGTGGTGCAGGGCCTCACCCTGGCCCCGCTGATCCGCCTGGTGCGGTTCCCCGCCAAGGACGCGCAGGCCGAGACCCTCGCCGAGGCCAACGCGCAGGCCCAGGCCTCCCGGGTCGCCGAGCAGCGCCTGGACGAACTGCTCACCGACGAGCGCAACACCCTCCCGCCGCCCCTCGCCGACCGCCTCCGCCAGGTCCTGGAGCGCCGCCGCAACGCCGTCTGGGAGCGCCTGGGCCAGACCAACCCGGTCACCGGCGAGTCCGTCGACGACACCTACCGCCGCCTGTCGCGGGAGATGATCGGCGCCGAACGCGCGATGTTCGTACGGCTGCGCGACGGCCGCTACATCGACGACGAGATGCTGCGCACCCTGCTGCGGCGCCTTGACCTGGAGGAGGCGGCGGCCTACCGGGAGACGGCGTAGACGGACGCTAGGGGAGGGGCCGCCCGGTGATCACGGCCGCGATCGTCGTCCCGCGCTCGAACGCCCCCTCCTCCGCCAGGGCGACAAGTCCATGGAGCAACTTGGCGACATACAGGCGCTCCACCGCCACGCCGTGACGTTCCTCGAAGTCCTCGGCGAAGGTGTCGAGTTCGGTGGGCACACGCGCGTAGCCGCCGAAGTGGAAGCGTTCGTCCAGGGTCCAGTCGCCGCGGGGGCCGCCGAAGGACTCCTGCTGGAGGGCTCTTATGCCGGCGGTGAGGAAGCCGCCTTTGAGGACGGGTATGCCGAGGGCGCGCTGGGCGGGGGACAGGCCCGCGGCCAGGCCCGCCAGGGTGCCGCCGGTGCCGCAGGCCACGGCGACCACGTCCGCCTGCCCGCGCAGCTCCTCGCCCAGGACCCGGCAGCCGCGCACCGCCTCCGCGTTGCTGCCGCCCTCCGGGACCACGTACGCGCCCTCCGCGCCCGCCGCGCGCAGCACGCGCGCGAGGACGTCCGGTTCGGTCTTGCGGCGGTACGTCGACCGGTCGACGAAGTGCAGCCGCATGCCGTCGGCCGCGCACCGGGCGAGCGAGGCGTTGAGGGGCCGGGTGGCCAGTTCCTGCCCGCGGACCACGCCGACCGTGGGCAGCCCGAGGAGCCGCCCGGCGGCCGCCGTGGCCCGCAGGTGGTTGGAGTAGGCCCCGCCGAAGGTGACGAGCGGCCGGCCGCCGCAGGCCTCGATGTTCGGCACGAGCTTGCGCCACTTGTTGCCGATCAGCTCCGGGTGGATGAGGTCGTCCCGCTTGAGGAGAAGACGCAGACCACGGCGGTCGAAACGGGGGTCCGACAGCTCCCGCAGGGGGGAGGGGAGGCGCGGTCGCAGGGTGTCGAGGCCGGTCACGGCTCCATTGTGACCCGGTGCGTCACTTCAGGCGGTCGCGGATGCGCTCGCGCAGCCACGCCATCGTGAAGCCGCGCGGGTCCACCTTGCCCGGCTGCCACTCCAGGTGGCCGATCACCGAGCGTTCCGTCCAGCCGTGGTGCCGGCACACCGCTGCCGCCGCCTTCTCCACGGCCTCCAGCTGGGCCCGGGGCCAGGGGTCGTGCCCGTCGCCGAGGTTCTCGCACTCGAAGCCGTAGAAGTGGCGGTTGCCGTCGGTGTTCGCCTCGTTGTCGGGCGGCAGCGCCTTCTCGGCGATCACCGCGCGCAGCACGTCGTCGTCGCCCAGGCCCGCGTGGTTGGCGCGGCCGTAACCGACGATGTGGACCGTGCCGTCCTTGGTGATGACCCCGTGGCAGAGGGGGCCGGGCAGGCCGGCGTAGCCGTCGCGGCACAGCTCGACCGTGTGCTCGCTGCCGCTGGTGGCCGTGTGGTGGATCACCACCCCGTGCACCGGGCCCCACGGACCCTTGTGATTGCGGTTGTGATGTTCCCAGTCGCCGACCTCGACGACGGTGAGGCCCTCCGCCAGGAGCCCCGCCCGAAAAGCGCCCGCGGACATGGGTGAGGCCATGACCGCCTCCTTCGTGCATGCCGTGCCGACGACCGCCCGACGCGACCGCCCGTGCCAGGGCCTTTTACCTAAAGTGAGTAGGCGATTACACATGGTGCTCGCGGCCACCGAACGGATCCGGCCATTCCGTGCGTCGGACTGCTGGACGAAAGCCTTCTTCGTGCCCACCGATCCGAAGATCCAACCCCGCTCTTTCGTGTAATAGCACCAGCACGCTCCGTGATGGAAGGCTGGTCCGTGCAGATCGCAATGCGGCGGCTCCGACCGTGCCGCCGCATGACCGGGAGGGCAATTCTCATATGTCGGTAGGCGAAGAGGTCCGTTCGGAGCAGGGCAAGCCGCAGCAGAGTCTCGCCACGGCCGCCGCGCGGAACCTGGCCACCACGACCAAGTCCGCGCCCCAGATGCAGGAGATCAGCTCCCGCTGGCTGCTGCGCATGCTGCCCTGGGTCAACGTCCAGGGCGGTACGTACCGGGTGAACCGGCGCCTGACGTACGCGGTGGGGGACGGCCGCATCACCTTCGTGAAGACAGGCGACCGGGTGGAGGTCATCCCCGCGGAGCTCGGCGAACTGCCCGCGCTGCGCGACTACGAGGACGACGAGGTGCTCTCGGAGCTGGCCCAGCGCTGCCGGCAGCAGGAGTTCCCGCCGGGCTCGGTGATCGCCTCCTTCGGCGGCGCGACCGACGAGGTCCATCTGCTGGCGCACGGCAGGGTGGAGAAGGTCGGCACGGGCCCCTACGGCGACGACGCGGTCCTCGGCGTGCTCGCCGACGGCGCCTACTTCGGTGACGCGGCACTGCTCAGCCCGGACGCCATCTGGGAGTGCACCATCCGCGCGGCCACCGCGTGCACGGTACTGACCCTGTCCCGGCAGGACGTCGAACAGGTCGCGGAGCGCTCCGACTCCCTGCGCGAACACCTCCAGCACGTGCGCTCGATCCCCGAGCAGCACACCAACAAGTACGGCGAGAAGGCCGTCGACCTCGCCGCCGGCCACAGCGGCGAACCGGACATCCCGCACACCTTCGTCGACTACGAGGCGAGGCCCCGCGAGTACGAACTGAGCATCGCCCAGACCGTGCTGCGCATCCACTCGCGCGTCGCCGACCTCTACAACCAGCCGATGAACCAGACCGAGCAGCAACTGCGGCTCACCGTTGAGGCGTTGAAGGAGCGCCAGGAACACGAACTCGTCAACAACCGCGAGTTCGGCCTGCTGCACAACTGCGAGTACGACCAGCGGCTCCAGCCGCACGACGGTGTGCCCAGCCCCGACGACCTGGACGAGCTGCTCAGCCGGCGGCGCGGCACCAAGCTGCTGCTCGCCCACCCGCGCGCGATCTCCGCGATCGGCCGCGAGCTCAACAAGCGCGGGCTCGTCCCCGAGACCATCGAGGTGGCCGGCAACCGTATCCCGACCTGGCGTGGCGTGCCGATCTACCCCTGCAACAAGATCCCGGTCACCGAGGCCCGTACGTCCTCGATCATCGCCATGCGCACCGGCGAGGCCGAGCAGGGCGTGATCGGGCTGCAGCAGGCGGGCATCCCGGACGAGATCGAGCCGAGCCTGTCCGTCCGGTTCATGGGCATCAACGAACAGGCGATCATCAAGTACCTCGTGACGGCGTACTACTCGGCCGCGGTCCTGGTGCCGGACGCGCTCGGGGTCCTGGAGAACATCGAGATCGGCCGCTGGAGGTGACCTTTCTCCACCCGGGAGCCGTGTCCCCGCAGCCCGGCCGGGGTAGACCCCGGTCGTACGCGACCGGCCCGAGCGGAAGCGCCACCGTCCGCGGACTGACCGAGGGGGACCCCATGGCCGAGTTCCTGACGGAGGCGAAGCGGCACCCCGCCGGGGGGAGGGAGGGCCG
>NZ_WVUG01000111.1 GCF_017614965.1 Streptomyces griseorubiginosus
GTCTTCTCCTGAGCCCGGGTTGGCTTCCGCCCGGCCCGGCCTCCCCCGACGCCGACCACGCGCCCGACCCGGCCGGTGTCTACGACCAGCTCCGGGACCCGGGCCGGTGCCGGGCCGCCCTCACTCTCGTCCCGGCGGCCTCCGCCGACCCCGAGTGGCGGGTGCTGCGGGCCCTGGCCACCGCCTGTCTCGCCGTTCAGGGCCGGGGCGGGGGTTGGGCGACGGCGGCCAGGGAGTACACCGCGCTGGCCGGCAAGGTCGACACGTGCAAGGGGCGCGCCGCCTACGCCGTCCTCGGCGGGCTGCTGGAGCTGCACCGGCTGCACCCCCACGCCACCGTGCGGCTGAAGGCGTCCTCGGGGTCCGCGCCCGCGTGCGCCTACCGGATCGCCGGGGTGGACACCGAGGTGGCCCAGCCCGGTGACACCGTCGGGATCGAGCTGCCCGGCACCTACTTCGACCCCGCCGAACTGCCTAGGTTCGGGGGCGTGTCCATCGGCGGGCGCGCGCTGCCGGTGCCGCCCGTGCTGCGCTCCGTGTCGGGCGACGAGGTGGTGCTGTCGGCGGTGGTACCGGTCCTGGGTTCCTATCCGGCATCGGTCGACGTGGTCGTCCGCTACGGCAGCACCGAGGCACGTCTGAAGGACGCCTTCACGGTGGTGGCGCCCACGGTCACGGTCCCGTCACCGGGCCAGAGTTCGCAGCCGTCCGCCGGGCCCGGCTCACGGACGCCAGAGCGGGTGTTCCCGCTTCGCCCACTCCCGGCTCACCTTCCCCGTCCGTAGGCCGCTGCGGGCCTCCGGATCGCCGATCGCCATGCCGATGTGCCCGGCGATGACGATCCCGATGGTCAGCGCCAGCCAGTCGTGCACGAAGGTCGCGCTGGTGCGCCACACGATCGAGGTGAGGTGGGTGAACCACATGATCAGGCCCGTGCCGAGCATCACCAGCGTGGCACCGGCGATCCAGGACGCGTAGATCTTCTGCCCGGCGTTGAACTTCGCCGCCGGACGCGAGGAGCGGCGCTTGTCCCGGCTCACGACCGCCAGCAGCCACGTCTTGTCGTGCGGCCCGAAGCGGTTGAGGTGCCCGAGGTCGGCGCGGAAGTGCCGGGAGACCAGACCCACCAGCACGGGCACCGGCAGGGCGAGCCCGGCGCACTCGTGGACGCGCACCACCAGCTCGCGGCGGCCGACCAGTTCCGCGAACTGCGGGACGTAGAGGAAGGCCGCCGTCACCACGCACACGCCCATCAGCGCGGCGGTGGTCCGGTGCACCCACTTCTGCACCGGACCGAACCGGCGGACCTCGGTGGCCGCCGGGGTGTGCGCCTCAGCTCGTAGGGTCATCGTCGCGTCCGTTCGACTTGCCGACCCAGGCGTCCACGTCGTAGCCCCGGTGCTCCCAGTAGCCGCGCTCCACGTGCTCGGTGACGGTGATGCCGGAGAGCCACTTGGCGGACTTGTAGAAGTACATCGGCGCCACGTACAGGCGGACCGGGCCGCCGTGGGCGTGGCCGATCTCCTTGTCCTGCATGCGCAGCGCCACCAGGACGTCGGAGCGGCGCGCCTGGTCGAGGGTGAGGCTCTCGGTGTAGGCGCCGTCGAAGCAGGTGAAGTGGACCGCCCCGGCACCGGACCGCACGCCCGCCGCGTCCAGCAGGTCGGACAGCCGTACCCCTTCGAAGGGGGTGTCCGGGACCCGCCAGCCGGTGACGCACTGGACGTCCTTGACCAGCCGGGTCTGCGGCAGGGCGCGCAGGTCGTCGAGCGAGTACGTCTTCGGGCGGTCGACCAGTCCGCCGACGGTGAGGCGGTAGTTCGAGGCGTCCTTGTGCGGTACCGAGGTGGTCACCGAGTAGTAGCGGAAACCGCCGCCGTTCGGGAGCAGACCGGTCAGGCCGGTGGGGTCCTTGCCGGCGGCGGCGCCGAGGAAGCCCTCCAGGGCGCGCTGCAGGGTCGGCGCGGTCACCACGCCGAGGGCGCCCAGGCCGATGGTGCCGAGCAGGACCCGGCGGCCGACCGGAGTGCCGCGTTGCGTGGGCGGCGCCGGTTTGCCCGGCTCCTCGGGTTGTTCGGGGTTCACGTACCCATTCGAACACCCGCGGGCCCGGCCGGACCAGGAATCGCGGGTGCTCGTCAGGGTTCCGTAAGCACTTCTTACGGCGTTCTCAGAAACGCCCCGGTGCCATGCCGTCGACGCCGCCGCCGTGCTACGCCGCCTCCTGGGCCGCCTTGTCCAGCTGGAACGCCTCGTTGCCGAGGCCGATGCGGGCGTGCGCCTCGGGTGCACGCGAGCGCAGGACCAGGCCCTGGACGAGACCGACGACGAGGGCGAGGCCGACGGTGCCGGGCAGCACCCAGCTCAGCGCCGAGTCGGGGCCGGCGCCGACCAGGACGTCGAAGTCCTTGACCGTGTAGCCGGCGATCACCAGCAGGGCGACGGCGGCGAGCGCCGAGGTCACCAGCCGCCAGGCCTGCGCACCCACGGCACCGCGCCGCGCGAAGAAGACGATCACGGACACGGAGGCGGCCGCCATCAGCACGATCACTCCGAGCGCGCCGATGTTGCCGAACCAGGTGAACAGGTGCAGCACGGGCGCCGTCGGATCACCGGTGGGCTTGTCGTCGGCGACCGCGAAGACGATCACGAGCACCGCCGCGACGGCCGTCTGCAGCAGCGAGCCGGTGCCGGGAGCGCCGCTGGTGCCGGTGGTGCGGCCGAAGGCGCGCGGCAGCAGGCCCTCGCGGCCCATGGCGAAGGTGTAGCGGGCGACGACGTTGTGGAAGCTGAGCAGGGCGGCGAACATGCCGGTCACGAACAGCACGTGCAGCACGTCGGTGAAGGTTCCGCCGAGGCGGGAGTCGGTCAGCGAGAAGAGCATGCCGGCGCTCTCCTTCTGGGCCACGCCGACGACCTGGGAGGGTCCCGCAGCGACGGTCAGCGCCCAGCAGCTGACGGCGAAGAAGACGGCGACGCCGCCGACCGCGAGGAACATCACGCGCGGCACCAGGATGTGCGGCCTGCTGGTCTCCTCCGCGTACACGGGGGCCTGCTCGAAGCCGACGAAGGCCGCGATGCAGAAGCACAGGGCGGTGCCGACGCCCGCGCCGCTGAGGGTGTCCGGGTTGAAGGCGTGCAGCGACAGGCCCTGCTTCGCCGGGTCGGCCACCGCCGCGACGTCGAAGATCACCACAAGGATCACCTCGACGATCAGCAGCACTCCCAGCACCCGCGCGTTGAGGTCGATCTTCAGCCAGCCGAGCGCGCCGACGACCGCCAGCGCCACCAGCGCCGGTATCCACCAGGCGATGTCCACGTGGGCGTAGGTGGAGAACAGCCCGGAGACCTCGAAGCCGAAGATGCCGTAGATGCCGACCTGGAGCGCGTTGTAGGCGACCAGGGCCACCAGGGCGGCGCCCGCGCCGGCGGTGCCGCCGAGGCCGCGGGAGATGTAGGCGTAGAAGGCGCCCGCGTTGTGGACGTGCCGGCTCATCTCGGCGTATCCGACGCTGAAGAGGATCAGCACCACGCCGAGCACGACGAACAGCAGCGGCTGGCCGACGATCCCCATCACCGCGAATGTGGTGGGCATGACACCCGCGACCACCATGAGGGGGGCGGTCGCGGCGAGCACGGACAGCAGCAGACCGCCCGTGCCGAGGCGGTCGGCCCGCAACGCGCGCTCCTGGCCCTTGAAGGTGCTGATGCCGGCGGCGGGTCTGCTCGCGCTGGATTTCTCGGTGGCCATGGAGGGACCGTCCTCGGGGTCGGTGTCGGGTCTGTCACGCCGTGCCGAGCGCGGCGGTGCGCGCGGCACGGAAGGCGGGGTACGGATCGCGGTCCGGGTAGGACCAGGGCGCGGCGGTGGCGTGTTCGCCGATCCGGTGGAAGAGGGCGGCGGCCTCCGCGCCCCGGCCCTCGCAGACCTTGGCGTGGGCCAGGAAGTTCAGGTCGACCAGCCGGCGCGGGTGGCCCTCGTGCTCCCACTCCAGCCACCAGTCGAAGGCGGCCTTCATGACCTGCCGGGCCCGGCGTCCGGTCCAGTGGCGGGAGGCGGCGGGGTTGGCGGGTTCATGGCCGTGGGCGGCGAGGACGCGGTAGCGCTCGGCGTGCGCGATGACCGGCAGGACGGCGAGCGGGGAGTCGGCGGGGGCCTGCTCGGCGGCCCAGTTGGCGAAGTCGTAGACCTCGTGCAGCGGGTCGGGGCCGGACTCGGCGTGGCGTTCGGCGAGGCGGGCGACCATCAGGTGGTGGGCGTGGTGGTGGTCGGCGTACCGGGCGCGGATCTGGCCGAAGATCCGCTCGGTCTCGTCCCAGGCCTGCTCCAGCAGGAGGAGTCCGAGCCAGGGGGTGGGGTCGGCGGGCAGCAGGCGCGCGGCGCGCCGACAGGCCTCGCGGGCCTGGTCCGGCTGCTCCTTGCCGTGTAGGGCGCGCTCGACCAGGGCCAGCGCGAGAAGCAGGGCCCCGTCACCGGAATCGGGTTCGGCGAGCAGCCAGTCCCGGGCCCAGGCGGCGGCGTGCCGCTCCTGAGCGAGCACGACCACCCGGTGGCCGCGCCGGTCCCAGTCGTCCCCCGTGTGCACGAGCAGCGACCGCGCCACCTGCCACCGCCCCTGCGCCAGAGCGGCCCGGGCGGCGACGAGCTCGCCGTCGTCGAGAGCCGCGTCCATGACCTGGGCCGCACGTTTGCGGGCCCGGCCGAGGGGCGGTGGGGGTGGAGTCACCTCGGGTTTCCTCACGCGGCACGGTCGGCGTAGGGCTGCGGACTGCCTTCGACTGATCACGCACAGCAAACCGGCAGCCAATGGTTTACGTCAAGGGTGGACGGGACCTTACACGCGTCAACTTCCGTTGCCCGTGTGGTAGTTGAGATCCGGACATCCGCCGCGCGGACGCGGGCCGGGTCCGGGGTGTGGCGTACGCCATGGCGACCGCCCCCGTTCGCCCCGCACCATGGCCGGACGGCCGTGTCACCGCCCTCGACCACCCCTTGATCGACGGCGCGAAGTGACGGGTCGACCGCCCGAATACGGGTACTCCCAGGGGCACGCCGGGCACTGGGACGCTACAGTCACCCAAACGCCCCCGTAGCCCGGCCCAATGATCGAGGTACGCAGCGTGTCGGTTCTGGTTCTGGTTCTCGCCGTGAGCGCGGCATGCTGCCTGGGCTTCGGCTTCGTGCTCCAGCAGAACGCGGCACAGCACGCGCCCCTGGGCGACTTCCTCTCGCCCCGGCTGCTCCTGGACCTGATGCGGGTGCCGCGCTGGCTGGGCGGCATCGGGCTGATGGTGGTCGGCATGGTGCTCGGCGCCGTCGCGCTGAGCGAGGGCGAGATCTCCCTGGTCGAGCCGCTCCTCGCCACCAACCTGCTGTTCGCGCTGGCCCTCTCCCGCCGCCAGACCCGGCAGCCGCTCGGCCGTCAGGGCTGGACCGGACTCGCGCTGCTCGCGGGCGGCGTCACGGCCTTCATCGTCGCGGGCCAGCCACGCGGAGGCAGCGCGCTCACCGACCCCTTCCGGCACTGGCTGATCATCGGCGCCATGCTCGGGCTGGCCCTGCTCCTGACGACGTACGCCAAGCGTTCCCGGCTGAGCGCCGCCCCCGTGCTGCTGGCTCTCGCCGCGGGCGTCCTCTACGGCGTCCAGGACGCCCTCACCCGGATCAGCGGCCAGCGCTTCTCCGAGGGCGGCTTCACCGAGCTGTTCACCACCTGGCAGCCGTACGGCGTGGCCGCGCTCGGCGTCACGGGCCTGATCCTGGTCCAGAGCGCCTTCGAGACGGCGCCCCTGCGGATGTCCCTGCCCGCCCTCACCGCCGCCCAGCCGCTGGCCGGCATCCTGTGCGGGGTCGGCTTCCTGGGCGACCGGCTGCGCACCGACACCGGCGCCCTGGCCTGGGAGGCGGCGGGCCTCGCGGCGATCGTCGGCGGCATCGTCCTGCTCGGCCTGCACCCCTGCATGCCGACCGGCACGGCCAAGCCCGAACGAATCCGGGACCTGCAGACGAACTGACGCCGGCCTGTTCGCCCCGGCCCGTTCCGCGCTGCCGGACCAGGCAGCGGCCTCGGCCGTCAGGGCTGGACTCGGCTGCCGATGGCCTGCCGACAGGGCTGCCCGTGGCGAGCCGAGCGGAGTGGGGACCTGCCGCCGGACCGGCTGCGGCCTGGTTGGATGGCTGTATGACGAACCCGGCAGACGAGATCCTCGACATCGTCGACGAGCACGACCAGGTCATCGGCCAGTCGCCGCGCGGCGAGGCGTACGCCAAGGGGCTGCGGCACCGTTGCGTGTTCATCCAGGCCCGGGACGCCGAGGGCCGCGTCTTCGTCCACCGCCGCACCCGGACCAAGCTGGTCTTCCCCTCCCTGTACGACATGTTCGTCGGCGGTGTGGTCGGCGCGGGCGAGACCTACGACGAGGCCGCCCTGCGCGAGGCCGAGGAGGAACTGGGCGTCACGGGCCTGCCCGCCCCACAATTCCTCTTCAAGTTCCTGTACGACGACGGCGCCGGCCGCACCTGGTGGTCGGCGGTGTACGAGGTCGGTTGCGAGCTGCCGGTCCGCCCCCAGGTCGAGGAGGTCGCCTGGCACGACTTCCTGCCGGAGGCCGAGGTGGAGCGGCGGCTCACGGACTGGGAGTGGGTGCCGGACGGGCTGGCCGCGTTCGAACGCCTGAAGGCGCACCGGATAAAGTCCTCGACGTGATCGACTTCGCACGAAACGTCCGGCTCTGGTTCGCCCCCGAGCAGGTCCGAGAGGAAGGCCACACCCCCGACTACCGGTTCTCCCTGGCCAACGAGCGCACGTTCCTGGCCTGGCTGCGCACCGCCCTCGCGCTGATCGGCGGCGGCTTCGCGGTGGACCAGTTCCTCCCCGACCTGCGCTGGGCCTGGCGCGTCGGACTGGCGCTCGCCCTGCTGGGCGCCGGTGTGCTGTGCTCACTGCGCGCGGTCAACCACTGGATGCGTTGCGAGCGGGCCATGCGCCGGGGCGAGGACCTCCCGGTCTCCCGCTTCCCGGCACTGCTCAGCGTGGTCGTCGCGATCGTGGCCGTCGCGATGGTCGTCGTGGTCCTGGTCGGGTGGGAGGGATGAGCCCGCCCAAGACTCGTGACCCCGGCCTGCAGCCGGAACGGACCCGCCTCGCGTGGCGTCGTACGACCCTGGCGAGCACGGTGGCCGCCGTACTGGCCGTGAAGACGGCACTGCACGGCGGCGTCTCGGCGGTCGGCATCGTCGCCTGCGCCCTGTGCTGCGTCCTCTGGCTGACCTTCCTCCTCCTGGCCCACCACCGCATCCGCGCCCTCGCGGCGCCCGCGACCCCCGTCGTCCTGGCCCCCCGCCACGCCACGGCTGCCATCCTGTGCACGGTGGCCATGGCGGCGTGCGGGGCGGCGCTGGTGCTCTGAACGTGGGGAGCGCGCTCCCGTGCGGGCTTCGGCCCAGGGTGGCACCGGTCACTTCGGGTCCTGGCACTGGACGACATACCGACCAGTCGGCATGATGGGGCGAGTCCCTTTCACGCGCCCGCGAAGGAGCACCGATGAGCCCCGATCATCCGCCAGGTCTCGATCTCGACCGGCTGCGCTCCCTGCTGGAGCGCGAGCGGCCCGGTCTGGTGCAGGGCCCGCTGACCGGCCGGCTGATCGAGGGCGGACGCTCGAACCTGACGTACGCGCTCTCGGACGGCACCTCGAAGTGGGTCGTACGGCGGCCTCCGCTGGGCCATGTCCTGGCCACCGCGCACGACATGAAGCGTGAGCACCGGGTCATCAGCGCGCTGCACCCGACTCAGGTGCCGGTGCCGCGGCCGGTGCTGCTGTGCGAGGACGAGGACGTGCTGGGGGCGCCCTTCTACGTCATGGAGTTCGTCGACGGCACCCCGTACCGCACCGCCGGCCAGCTGGCCCCGCTGGGCCCCGAGCGGACCCGGGGCGCGGTGCTGTCCCTGGTGGACACGCTGGTCGAGCTGCACGCGGTGGACCCCGCCGAGGTGGGCCTCGCGGACTTCGGCCGCCCCGAGGGCTTCCTGGACCGCCAACTGCGCCGCTGGGGCAAGCAGTTGGACGCCTCCCGCAACCGCGACCTGCCCGGCATCGACGAGCTGCACGCCGAGCTCGGCCGCCGCCTGCCGACCTCGCCCGCACCGACCGTCGTCCACGGCGACTACCGCCTGGACAACGTTCTGATCGGAGCGGACGACAAGATCAAGGCCATCCTGGACTGGGAGATGTCCACGCTCGGCGATCCGCTCACCGACCTCGGCCTGCTGGTGATGTACAGCCTGCCGCTCGGCACGCCCGACTCCCCCGTCTCCACGACCGCCGAGGCCCCCGGCCACCCGGCCCCCGCCGAGCTGGTCGAACGGTACGCGGCCCGCTCCGGGCGGGACGTGTCGGCCGTCTCCTGGTACACGGCGTTCGCCTGGTTCAAGCTCGCCGTGATCCTCGAGGGCATCCACTACCGCTACACGCTGGGCCAGACGGTCGGCCAGGGCTTCGACCGCATCGGGAGCCTGGTCCCCGTCTTCATCGAGCACGGTCTGACGACCCTTCAGGAAGGCTGATCGCCCATGGACTTCGCGTTCGACGCGCGCACCGAGGAACTGCGCGCCAAGCTGCTCGCCTTCATGGACGAGTACGTCTACCCGGCCGAGGCGGTGGTGGAGGAGCAGCGCGCCGCGCTCGCGTCCCCGTGGGACACCCCGGCCGTCGTCGAGGAGCTGAAGGCCGAGGCGCGCAGGCAGGGACTGTGGAACCTCTTCCTCCCCGACGGCGAGTACGGTGCCGGGCTCACCAACCTCCAGTACGCCCCGCTCGCCGAAATCACCGGCCGCAGCCCGCAGTTGGCGCCCACCGCCCTCAACTGCGCGGCGCCGGACACCGGGAACATGGAGGTGCTCGCTCAGTTCGGCGACGAGCAGAAGAAGAAGCAGTGGCTCGAGCCGCTGCTGGCCGGTGAGATCCGCTCGGCGTTCGCGATGACGGAGCCGGAGGTGGCCTCCTCCGACGCCACCAACATCACCACGCACATCCGGCGCGAGGGCGACGAGTACGTCATCACCGGGCGCAAGTGGTACATCTCCGGGGCGATGAACCCCGACTGCAAGATCTTCATCGTGATGGGCAAGACGGACCCGGACGGCCCCGACATCCGCCGCCAGCAGTCCATGGTCCTGGTCCCCCGGGACACCCCGGGTGTCACCGTCAAGCGCGCGATGCAGGTCTTCGGCTACGAGGACCACTATCACGGCGGCCACGCCGAGGTGGTCTTCGACCAGGCGCGTGTGCCGGTCACCAACCTGATCGGCGAGGAGGGCGGCGGCTTCGCCATCGCGCAGGCCCGCCTCGGCCCCGGCCGGATCCACCACTGCATGCGGCTGATCGGCATGGCCGAGCGCGCCATCGAGCTGATGTGCCGCAGGGCCGTCTCCCGCACCGCCTTCGGCAAGGCACTGGCCCAGCAGGGCGTCGTGCAGAACTGGATCGCCGACGCGCGCGTGGCCGTCGAGCAGCTGCGCCTGCTGGTGCTGAAGACGGCCTGGATGATGGACACCGTCGGCAACAAGGGCGCCCACGCCGAGATCCAGGCCATCAAGATCGCCACCCCCCGCACGGTCGTCGACATCATCGACCGCGCGATCCAGCTGCACGGCGCGGGCGGCGTCAGCCAGGACTTCCCGCTCGCCGAGCTGTACGCCGGCGCCCGCACCCTGATGCTGGCGGACGGCCCGGACGAGGTGCACCAGCGCTCGCTGGCCCGCCGGGAGCTGAAGAAGTACCTGTGATTCCGTGATTCAGGGGGTCCGCTAAGGACGCAGAGCCCGTAGGAGGAGGTCGGCCAGGTGGTCGGCGACCTCCTGCGGGCTCATCGGTCCGTCGGGGCGGTACCAGGTCGACAGGTGGTGGACGGAACCGAAGTGGTAGTCCACCACCAGGTCGGCCGGCGTGGCCCGGGAGAAGACCCCGGCCTGCTGCCCCTCCTCGATGAGCGCACGGAAGCGCTCGTGGTAGCGCCGCCGCTCGGCGCGCACCTGCTTGTTCTTCTCCGGGCTCAGATGGTGCATGGAGCGGAAGAAGATCATCGCGTCGTCGAGGTTCTCGATGGTCGTGACGACCACGTCCGCCGCCGCGCCCCGCAGCCGCTTCTCGATCGGCTCGTCGGCGTTCGCGAAGGCGTCGAGACGCTCCTGCTGGACGCGCAGCATGCGCGCGTACACCTCGTGCAGGAGGTCGTCCTTGGAGCCGAAGTAGTGGTACAGCGCACCCTTGGTGACGCCGGCCGCCTCGACGATCTCCTGCACGGAGGTGCGGTCGTAGCCCTGCTCGGCGAAGAGCCGGGTGGCGGCGGCCAGCAGCCGCTGCGGGACGGGCGTACCGTCTCCGTCCGTCGTCCTGGGCACTGTGCCGCCACCTGCCTTCCGGGCAATTCTGCCGTGTTCCGGTGTTCTATTCGCTTGCTTGCCTGCGGGAACGAAGCTCCCGACGGAGGATCTTCCCACTCGCCGTCTTCGGCAAGTCGGGCAGGATCTCCACCTGCCGCGGGTACTTGTAGGCGGCCAGTCTCTCCTTGCAGTACACCGCGAGTTCGTCCGGGTCCGTCTCGGCGCCCGGACGCAGGCTGATGTACGCCTTGACGGTCTCGCCACGGTACCCGTCGGGCACCCCGACCACGGCCGCCTCGCGCACCGCCGGATGCGTGTACAGCACGTCCTCGACCTCGCGCGGCCACACCTTGAAGCCGGACGCGTTGATCATGTCCTTCTTGCGGTCGACGACGTAGAGCCAGCCCTGCTCGTCCATGAACCCGATGTCGCCGGTGCGCAGTTCCCCGTCCGGGAAGGTCTCGGCGGTCGCGTCGGGGCGGCGCCAGTAGCCCGGCACGACCTGCGGCCCGCGCACGAGGATCTCCCCCTGCTCGCCGAAGGGCACCTCGCGCCCCTGGTCGTCCACGATCCGTACGACGGTCTCCGGCCCCGGCAGGCCCACGGCCAGCGTCCCGGACACCGGGTCGACCGGCGCCTCCAGACCGGGCGGCACGGAGGCGCAGGGCGCGGTGCACTCGGTCAGCCCGTAGCCGTTGCGGATGTACGGCCCGAATCCCGCCCGGAACTTCTCGACCAGTGCCGGCGGCACGGGCGCGCCCCCGCTGGAGATGTTGACGAAGGACGAGAAGTGGTCCGGCGTGCAGTCCGGGTGCGCGGCCAGCGCCATGAACGCCGTAGACGGCCCCACGGTGTAGTGCGGCCGATGCTCGGCGAACGCCTCCAGCACGACCCCCGCCTCGAAGCGGTACGTCAGCACGAGCGTCCCGGCGCTGTTGAGGCAGGCGCCGAGCTGGCACACCATCCCGGTGATGTGGAACAGCGGGGCGAGGGCGTAGTACACGGGTGCGTCCGGCAGGGCGAGCCCGGTCCGCTGCCGCTCGGCGTTGTACATGATGTTGCCGTGCGTGTTGGTGGCGCCCTTGGGCGTGCCGCTGGTCCCCGAGGTGTAGCTGATCAGCGCGATGTCCAAGGGGCCGAGGTCCCGTCCGTCCGGCGCCTTGTGCCCCGCGCGCGCCACGGCCACCAGGTCCTCGGCGTCACCGGCCTGCGGCAGCCGCTCGAAGCCCAGCACGCGCGCGTCGTCACGCGTCTGGAAGTCCAGCTCGCACCCGGTCAGCACGATCCGCACCGGCGAGTCGGCGGCCGTCTGGCGCAGATACGACTCCCAGGCGCGGTCGGAGCACACGAGGGCCGCCACCTCGCCGTCCCGCAGGACGTGCGCGACCTCCCCCGACTTGTACATGGGGTTGACGGGCACCACGATCGCCCCCGCCTTCCACGCCCCGAGGAGAGCGAGCACGAAGTGCGGGGAGTTCTGCAGCAGGATCGCCACCCGGTCGCCGCGCTCCAGCCCCTGGGCGGCCAGATACCCGGCCACCGAGTCGCTGAGCTCGTCGACCTCGCGGTAGCTGATCCGTCCGTCGAAGTAGGCGAGGAAGTCACGGTCGGGCGCCTCGGCGACGGACCGCCGCAGGGCGTGCACCAACGAGTCGACCGGCTCGACGGGCGCCCGCTGGGCGTCGTTCAGCAGCGCCACCCACGGCTTGTCCGCGTAACGCGACCCGCTCATCGCACCTCCTCCCACTTCTGCTGGATGTGGTTCATGTTGGTCAGCCACTGGTCGGGGTTGGTGGCCCTGGCCCGGTAGTACCCGGCGACCTCGGGGTGCGGCAGGATCAGGAACCGGTCCTCCTCGATCCCCTTGAACAGCGCGTCCGCCACGTCCGCCGGTTCGATCGCGGTCGGCTGCAGCACCAGGTCCCCGGCGCTCCCGGTGGCGGACAGCATGTCGGTGCGCACCCCCTGGGGACAGATGGCGTGCACCTTGATCCCCCGGTGCCGGTAGGTGAGCGACAGCCACTCGGCGAAGGCGTAGGCCCCGTGCTTGGTGACGCTGTAAGAGGGCGCCCCGATCATGGTCAGCAGCCCGGCGGCGGACACGGTGGAGACGAATCGGCCCGCTCCGCGCTCCAGCCACCCCGGAAGCAACGCTTCGGCGGCCCGCACATGCGCCATGACGTTGACGTCCCAGGCGGTCGCCCAGGACTTCTCGTCGGCGGACAGCCCCTGGGCACCGTCCTCGAAGGCGACCCCGGCGTTGGCGCAGTAGACGTCGACGACCCCGCCGAGGGCGTCCCGTGCGTCGCCGACGACGGAGGAGGCGTCACCGGGCACCGCGATCCCGCCGATCTCGTCGGCGACCGCCTTGGCCCGGTCCCCGTCCAGGTCGTTGACGACGACCCGGGCCCCTTCGGCGGCGAACCTCCGGGCCAGCGCGGCCCCGATCCCCCCTCCGGCGCCCGTCACAACCACACCGGCACCCTGAACGGCTTCCACCATCGGTCTCCTTCGACTGCGGCTCTGGTGACGCCCAGACTAACCGGTCGGTATGTATCGAGGAAGGGGCGACCGCCACCCCCTCAGGGGCCGCGGCTGTGTCGATGTGCGGCTCCGCCGCGCGGGCGCGACAAGCCACGAACAACCGCAAGCTTCCTCCCGACCAGCCGGAGTCATACCGTGCCCCCCATGCGCCTATCCAGACGAGCATTCCTCGCAGCGACAACGGCAGCAACACCCCTCACCACCGCACGCCCCGCCTCGCTGGCCGCCCGCCACAGACAGCTCCGTACCGGGTTCGAGAACCTCGCGGCAACCGGCTACGCCCCCCTGAAAAACCAATCCGTCGGCATCGTCACCAACCCCACCGGTGTAACCAGAGACGTCCGTCACATCGTCGACGTCATGCACGAGGACCCCCGCGTCAACCTCACCGCGGTCTTCGGCCCGGAACACGGCTTCCGCGGCACCGTCCAGGCCGGCGGCTCGGAAGGCCGCTACGACGACCCGGCGACCGGCCTCCCGGTCTACGACACCTACCTCAAGAGCGGCGGGGAACTGGCCGACATCTTCACGGCGTCCGGCGTCGACACCGTCGTCCTCGACATCCAGGACGTCGGCGCCCGTTTCTACACATACATCTGGACGCTCTACGACTGCATGGAGGCGGCCCAGCTCGCCGGCAAGCGCGTCGTCGTCCTCGACCGCCCGAACCCGGTCACCGGACGGTCCGCCCAGGGCCCGGTCCTGCACAAGGAGTTCGCGACCTTCGTCGGCCGCCGGCCCGTTTCCCAGGCGCACGGCATGACGGTCGCCGAGCTGGCGCGGCTGTTCAACGGGGAGTTCCTGACGACTCCCGTGCCCCTGGAGACCGTACTGATGACGGGGTGGAAGCGCTCGGAGTTCTACGACGCCTCCGCGCTCCCCTGGGTGCCGCCCAGCCCGAACATGCCGACGCCCGACACCGCGCTGGTGTACTCGGGCACCTGCATGTTCGAGGGCACCAACCTCTCCGAGGGCCGCGGCACCACCCGCCCCTTCGAACTGCTCGGAGCCGACGGGATCGACGGCCGCTGGGCCACCGCCGCGAACGAACTCGCCCTTCCCGGTGTGCACTTCAGGGAGGCGTACTTCGCACCGACGTTCTCGAAGTTCCAGGGCAGGACCATCGGCGGCGTCCAGATCCATGTCCACGACCGTGCCGCCTACGACCCCGTACGGACCGGCGTCGCGCTGCTGGTGACCGCGAAGAAGGTGTGGAGCGGCTTCGCCTGGCGTTCCGACACCTGGATCGACAAGCTCACGGGCTCCACGCACGTGCGGACCGCGATCGACGCCGGTGCCGGCACCGACGAGGTGGTGGCCGGCTGGCAGGACGAACTCGCCGCGTTCCGGCGGACCCGAAGCAAGTACCTTCTCTACACATGAGTCCATAGAACCGAGTCACGCCGTATGGCCAATCCTGTCCCTCCGCAGGACGATGCGCCCACAGCGCACCGCTACGGGGGACGAGGGGGCCGTGATGGCACAGGCGACGATGAGCGTGACTCCGTACTGGGAACTGACCTTCGACGCGGACGGGGACGTCGACGCGCGGGAACGGGACCGGCTGCTCACCGAGGTGACGGGGAGCGGCGTGCGCGACCTGATCGTCTTCGCGCACGGCTGGAACAACGACCGCTCGGGCGCGACCAGGCTCTACCGCCACTTCTTCGCGCCCGTCCCGCACCTCGCGCCGCAGGCGAGGATCGGGTACGTCGGGGTCGTCTGGCCGTCGATGCGTTTCTGCGACGAGCCGATCCCCGACTTCCCGAAGTCCGTGGTGGCCACGGAGGCGGAGACGGCACCCGGGGACGCGCTGGACAAGGACACCCGGCACGCGCTGCTGGAAACGTTCCCCGGCCGGGCCACGGTCGTCGACCAGATCACGCGGATGCTGGAGCAGCGGCCCGCGAACGGAGTGGCGGAGTTCGGGCGGCTGGTGCGGCTGCTGGTGGAGGTCCTACCGGGCGGGCCGCAGCCGCTGTTCGCGGCGGACACCCTCGCGGAGGGCGTCCCGCAGAGCGAACCGGTGCTGTTCACCGGGGACACCGAGACGCTGTGCTGCGACTTCGCGCAGGCACTGGCCTCGCTCCGGCCCGGTGCCGGGGCGGAGGGCTTCACGCTGCCGAATCCCTGGGACGGGGCGAAGGAACTGCTGCGGCAGGCGACGTACTACGCGATGAAGCGGCGCGCTGGGACGGTCGGCGAGCGCGGCCTCGGGCCGGTCGTCGGGCGGCTGGCCGCCGCCGCGCCCGACGTGCGGGTGCATCTGGTCGGACACAGCTTCGGCGGACGGCTGGTGTCGTTCGCCCTGGGCGGGCTGCCCGAGGGGGTGCGGACGGTGAAGTCGGTGACACTGCTCCAAGGGGCCTTCTCGCACTACGCGTTCGCGGCCCGGCTGCCGTTCGACGCGCACGCGGGAGGGGTGCTGCAGGGCCGGCAGAACCTGATCGACGGTCCCCTGGTGTGCTGCTACTCGCACTTCGACTCGGCGCTCGGGACGCTGTATCCGCTGGCCTCCCGGATGGCGGGCGACGCGGAGGGCCTCGTCGAGGGGCTCGGCCTGGGGTCGGCGCTGGGCGCCAAGTGGGGAGCGATGGGGCACGACGGAGTGCAGGCGGTGCCCGGTACGCGCGCGTACACGCTGTCGGACGCGCTGGCCGCCACGCTGCCCGCCTCGGGGTGCGTCAACATCGACGCCGCCGAGGTGGTCAGGCGCGGCGACCCGCCGTGCGGGGCGCACAGCGACATCGTGCACCCCGAGTTGGCGCGAGTGGTGCTGGCGGCGGGCCGCATCCGCTGACCCGCCGCCAGTGCTATGTCACACAGCACTCACCGTCGCACCGGTTCTCACCGGTTCTCACCGGTTCTCACCGGTTCTCACCGGTGCGAGGTGTACTCCACCACCTGCTGGAAGGTGGGCCGGTTCTGCCAGCTGATGTTGTAGTGCTTGATGCCGCCCAGGGTGCGCTGGACGATCGAGTCGGCGCACCACTGGTCGCCCGCCGAGCACAGCGAGTCCCCGGGGTAGACGGTCGACGCGGACAGGCCGGCCGCCGTCTTCAGGGTGCTGATCAGGACGTCCCGGCAGCCGCTCACGGTGCCGTCGCCGCAGAACTTCTGCGTCAGGCCGCCCTGCACCGACTGGCCGAGCACCGCCCGGATGTCCTTGTCGACATAACTCCACCAGCCGTACTGGAAGGAGCTTCCCGCGTGTGAGCCGGTGGGCCCGTGCGCGGCCGACGGGGACTCGTCGATGGGCAGGTTGTTGGTGATGTCGGTGTACAGGTCGCTGCCGAGGCCGGGCTGGAACTCCGCCTTCACCAGCAGCGGCCACCAGGCATCCAGGATGCGGATGGCGTCGGCGTTGGCGTAGGTCTTGGAGCCGGCCGAGGTCTCCGTGCGCTTGCCGCCCGCGGTGACCCACGCCTGGAGCTTGCTCACCGCGGCGGCGGCCGTGGAGTCGGTCACCGTGCTGCTGTTGATGACCTTGAGCAGCTTCGGCAGCACGTCCTCGGCGCGCAGGTCGGTCAGGGCCGCGTCGGCCATGGCCTGCACCAGCTTGGTGCGGGTCACCCCGCCGGCCGCGACCAGCTTCTTGACGCGGTCCTCCAGCAGGTTGCCGCGGTGCACGGAGCCGTCACCCCAGCTGGCCGTCGTGTAGTTGAGGGCCTGTTTGTTGTTCCAGGAGATGTAGTAGTCCTGGTCGACGGAGTTGGGGTGCTGGGACGCGGGCGTGTAGTCGGCGGTGTTGGTGGTCGGGTTCCAGTTCTGCCACTCGTAGGCGGCCTGTCCCCACACCGGGAACTCGGGGTCGACGCCGCTCGGGCGCACCGGGTTGTCACCGCTGTTGTAGTACGCGGTGTGCTGGGAGTCGGCGTAGAACCAGTTGAAGGTGTAGTTGATGTGCTGCGCGGCGGCCTGGAAGTCCGCCGGTCCCTTCACGTAGTCGGGGTCGTTGAGCATCTGGAAGCCGATGATCGAGTCGGCCTCGTGCATGTAGGAGGAGCGCAGGGTGGTGTAGGCGACCTTCTTGCCGCCGACGGTCGCCCGGTACTCCACGGGTCCGTACTTCGTCTTCCACACCCGCATGGTGTACGACCCCGCGGCCGTGCCGTCGGCCGTGGTCGGCTTCCAGGAGTTGGCCTGTTCGACCTTGTCCATGGCGGTGCAGGTGCCGTGGTAGAGGTAGTGGTAGTCGTCCTGGCACAGCTCGACGGCGTAGGTGTCGATGATGTCCTGGCCGGAAGTGGTCGCGGACCACGAGTAGTCCTGGCCGCGGCCGAGTTCGACGTACATGCTCAGGCCGGCGAAGGAGGCGCCGCGGGCGCTGATGCCGGGGCCCTGGATCTCCTGGAGCATGAGCAGCTGCGGGGCGAAGTAGCCGGTCTGCGGTCCGAAGACGGCGATGGGGTGGCCGCTGGCCGTGTACTTCCCGCTGACCACCAGGGCGTTGGACATACCGCGCTTGGCGGAGGAGAGGGCGGTCGCGGTGGCGGCCTGGGAGGCGGCGCTCGCGCTCTGACTGGCACCCGTGCCGGTGGCGTCGTAGACCAGCGGCTCGGTGGTCACCGAACCGGCGTCGGGCAGGGCCTCACCCTGGGCGGTGGCCGGCTTGGTGCCGTACGGGAAGCTCTCGCCGTTGTGGACGGTGAGCACGGCCTCGGGGTCGTTGCGCTCGCGGAACGCCTCCCAGACCTTGGTGCCCTGCTCCACGCCGTACTTGGACTGGGCGGCGAGCAGGGAGATCGCGTTGTTGACCTCACCGCCGCCGCCGGAGCCGAACAGCGCGCCGATCACGGAGGCCAGCGCGACCAGGTCGGTCAGCTTGAAGTGGTCGATCGTACCGGCGTTGGTGATCGAGTCCTTGTGGCCGGTGAGGACGTACTCGCCCGGGAAGTAGCGGCCCGAGTCGGAGGCGTCGATGTAGGAGTTGATGCCTGCGATGTAGGCGTTGGCGTCCGCGAGGGCCTGCTGTCCACGGGCGCCCGCGTTGGCGACGGCGTTGTCGATCTGTGCCTGCAGGTCGGCCTCGCTGTACGGGGCGTTGCGGTAGAACTCCTGCTCCAGGCCCTGGTTGGAGGCGGCGCCGCCCGCGAAGGTGGTCAGCTGGCCGCGGCCCACGTGCCGGAAGACGTCCATCAGCCACAGCCGGTCCTCAGCGGCGGCATACCCGGCGCCGAACTCGGTGCCGTATCTGGTGGTACCGGTGATGTGCGGTACGCCCGTCTTCTTGTCGCGGACGATCGTCACATCGGTGCGGCCCGCCGGCTTCTCCGTGGAGGCGACTTGATCGGAAGCGACCCCGAACGACGCGTCGTTGAAGAACGTGTTGATCTTCGCGTCCGTCAGACCCGAGTACCCGGTGGCCAGGTTGGCGTAGGGGCCGAGCTGGTCCTCGGCGTGGTCGGGCTGGGAGCCGAAGGCCTGGTTGAGGAGGATCTGCGCGAGGGTCGCGTTGCCGTTCTCACCGGGCGGCAGGATGTCGGAACACTGGCCGCCGCAGTAGTCGTTGGAGGCCGCGGCCGAGGCCGGGGCCTGGGCCAGTGGGGACAAAAGACCTGCAATCAGGACGCATATGGATGCGGACTTCAGGAACCCGGTGAGTCTGCCGGGAGTTCTCAGTCTGTCGAGGGTGGTGCGCACGGTACGCCGAGGCATGGCAGCTCCTGCCGACGAGGGGTGTGCCGGGACGTTACCGCCGGTATCCCCGGGATTGAAGATGAACAATCGTCAAGTTTTGGAAGTCGGTGCGTCGGCTTATGGAGGTCATCGGAAATCGGATGGAGCCGAATCGTGTGTCGATACGTCTATTCGGCGACGTCGTGCGAAGTGGTGCGAAGTCGGGTGACGCCGGATGACTCCGGATGAAGTCACGCGACGTCCGTGTACGACGACGCCGAAGTGACCGAAGTACAGGTGCAGGTGTGACGGAGGTGCAGGGCGATGGCCGGTTTCCGGAGTCTGGCGAGACAGGTCCGCGACCCGCGGTGCGATCTGGCACTGCGGCGGTACTCACTGCGCAAGTGCCTTGAGCGGTTCGCTCCTTACGGGCACAGGGCGACCTGGGACCATTTGTGCTCCCGGGCAGGGTTCGGTCCCGAGGACCGCTCCCCCGACCCAGCGCGGCTCGTGGCCGCACTGGAGGAACTGGAGGAGGCGCGTTCGGTATGGCTGGCCTACGAGGTCGAGTTCGCCGAGCGGCGCCGCAAGGAGAAGCACGACGGGCTGCGCAGGCCGGGCAGTGTGGACGACTGGCACCGGCTGACCTGGGGCGGCTTCGGAGTGGCGTGGTGCGACGACCCGCGGGTTCACCCCCGTGAGCCGCTGGCCGAGGTACTGCGCCGACTGATCTCCGCGCTGGAGCGCGAACCGGGAGCGGAGTGCCCGGTCTGCGGCACGGAGCGGCTGATCTGGACCTACGACCTGGACCACGAACCCTCTTCGGGTCCGGTCTGCACTCACTGCGGAATCCTGGTGCCACGGCCCGTACTCAAGCCCGAGGCCCTGGCGGACGCGAGGCGCGGAAGGCTGCTGGTGTCGGCCTAGTACGGCGGGGGTGCGCCGGGGATGCCGCACCCCCTGTTTTCCACAAGCGCCGCGTTGTCCACAGGCGGGGCCGGCTCACGCACCGGTGTCGGTGGCGGCTGGCAGGCTTGAGGCATGGTGCAGGTGTGTCTCAACGGACCGCGGGGAGCGGCCGACGGCGCGATGGTTCCACTGACTCCGGAGGCGATGGCCGAGTCGGCGGCACGGGCGGTCGCGGCCGGGGCCACGGACGTCCACGTCCACCCCAAGACCCCGTGCGGACGGGACTCGTTGTCGCCCCGGGTGCTCGCGCCGACGCTGGAGGCGATACGGGCGCGGGTGTCCGTGCCGGTCGGGGTGACCACGGGCGCCTGGGCTGAACCGGATCCCGCGGCGCGGCTCGCCCGGATCCGGGAGTGGACGGTGCTTCCGGACCACGCCTCGGTCAACTGGCACGAGGAGGGCGCGGAGGACGTCGCCACCGCGCTGATCGAGCGTGGCGTGGGTGTCGAGGCGGGCGTCTGGTCGGGCACGGACGGCGCCGCCCGATTCGCCCGCTCGCCCCTCGGCCCACGGGTGTCGCGCGTGCTCGCCGAGGTGACGGACACCTCGCCGGACACCGCCGAGGCGAGCGCCCACGCCCTCCTGGCCGACCTGGGCCGGGCCTTCGGCCGCCCCGTCCTTCTGCACGGCGAGGACGGCGGGGCCTGGCCGGTGCTGCGACTGGCGGGGCGGCTGGGGCTGCCGACCCGTATCGGCCTGGAGGACACCCTGCTGCTCCCGGACGGCGAACGAGCCCTGTCCAACGCCCAGTTGGTGGCGGAGGGACTGAGCCAGTACGGCGGCGCGCGACGGTAGCACCCGTAAATCCGCTCGCTCCACCCTTTTCCCGTCCGGACAGTTGGGAGGCGATGAAACCGAACTGAGCGCCCCAGGAACCGAGGAGTCCCATGTCGACGCTGCGCGTCACCGCCGAAGTGCTGACCGTCCACGAACACCCCAACGCCGACGCTCTCGAACTGGCCCAGGTGGGTCTGTACCGGGCGGTCGTGGCCAAGGGCGCGTACCGCACCGGCGAGGCGGCCGTGTACATCCCCGAGCAGGCCGTACTGCCGGCCGCTCTGATCGAGGAGCTGGGGCTGACCGGGCGGCTGGCGGGTCCGGGCTCCGACCGGGTGAAGGCGGTCCGGCTGCGCGGGGAGCTGTCGCAGGGCATCGTGTGCCGGCCGAAGGCGCTGGCGGACGTCGATCTCGAGCGGGCCGCCGTGGAGGGCACCGACTTCGCGGAGACGCTCGGCATCACCAAGTGGGTACCGCCCGTCCCGCCCACGATGAGCGGCGAGGTCGAGTCCGCGCCCGATCTGCTGCCCTGGGTGGACATCGAGAACCTCCAGCGGTTTCCGGACATCTTCACACCGGGCGAGGATGTGGTCCTGACCGAGAAGCTGCACGGTTCGGCCTGCCTGCTGACGTATCTCGCCGACACGGGCCGGGTGCACGTGTCGTCCAAGGGGTTCGGCGCCAAGTCCCTCGCCCTGAGGGAGGATCCGCGCAACCTGTACTGGCGTGCCGTGCGCGGGCACGGTGTCGCCGAGGCCGCGGCGCGGCTGGCCGGGCGGCTGGGGGCGCGCCGGGTCGGGATCTTCGGCGAGGTGTACGGGGCGGGGGTCCAGGACCTCACCTACGGCGCCGACGGGCGACGCGAGAGCCTCGGGTACGCCGTCTTCGACGTGTCCGCGGAGATCGACGGCACCGTGCGCTGGCTGGACGCGGCCGATCTGCTGGGCGGGGAACTGCCGTTGGTGCCCCGGCTGCACGAGGGGCCGTACGACATCGACCGGGTGCTGGAGATCGCGAGCGGGCGGGAGACCGTGTCGGGGCGCGGGCTGCACCTGCGCGAGGGGGTCGTGATCCGGCCCGCCGTGGAGCGGTACAGCCCGGTGACCGGGGGGCGGGCGATCGCGAAGGCGGTCAGCCCTGCCTATCTGACCAGGAAGGGCGGGACGGAGTACGAGTGAGGGTGCACCGCCCCTCGCGGGGCGGCGCGGCTCTACTGTCGCCGCCCCTGTCGGCTCCCCCGCCGCTCCACCATGAGCCGCGACCCGGTCAGGCGGTCGCCGAAGACGTCGTCCGGGTTGGACAGGACGCAGGTGTCCAGGGAGAGGCAGCCACAGCCGATGCAGTCGGTGAGATGGTCGCGCAGACGGTTGAGCTGGCTGATGCGCTGGTCGAGTTCGGAGCGCCAGGCCTCCGAGAGACGGGCCCAGTCCTCGCGGGTGGGGGTGCGTTCCTCGGGGAGTTCGGCGAGGGCCTCGCGGATCGTGGCGAGGGGGATGCCGACGCGCTGGGCGGCGCGCACGAAGGCGACGCGGCGCAGGGTGTCGCGGTGGTACCGGCGCTGGTTGCCGGCGGTGCGCCGGCTGGTGATCAGGCCCTTGGACTCGTAGAAGTGCAGGGCGGAGACGGCGGCGCCGCTGCGCGCGGCGAGCTGGCCGACCGTGAGCTCGTGGATCTTCTCTGGAATCTGGGGCACTCATCGAACCCTACCCACCCCGTCCGGCCACGATCCGTTGACATGGGGTCCCGACCCGACCATGCTAAGCAGTTGCTTAGACAATTTCGCGGGACATCAGCGGTGTGGACACAGAGGCACACAGGAAGGCCGGGACATGGCAGAGCCGAGGATCTTCTCCTCCGCCGACGAACTGAAGGCGGCGGTGGGCGAGCAGCTGGGGTACAGCGACTGGCTGGAGATCGACCAGAAGCGGATCGATCTGTTCGCGGACGCGACCGGCGACCACCAGTGGATCCACGTGGACCCGGACAAGGCCGCGGCGGGGCCCTTCGGCACGACCATCGCGCACGGCTATCTCACCCTCTCGCTGCTCCCGCTCTTCGGGCCGCAGCTGATCAAGGTCGAGGGCGTGAAGATGGGCGTCAACTACGGCACCAACAAGGTCCGCTTCCCCGCCCCCGTCCCGGTCGGCTCCCGGCTTCGCGCGACGGCGACGATCAGCAAGGTCGAGGACGTGCCGGGCGGCGTCCAGGTGTCCGTCGCCTTCACCGTGGAGCGCGAGGGCGCGGACAAGCCGGTGTGCGTCGCGGAGTCGGTGTCCCGGTACTACGTCTAGCGGGGGCTACTTCGAGGCCCCGACCATCCGCAGCACGAGGTCGGCGTAGAGCGCGCCGACCTCGTCGGGCGTCCAGGGGCCGTCGATGCTGAACCAGCGGGCCACGTCGACGCAGAGCGAGAGCACCGCGAGGGTGGTGCCCTTGACGTCGAGCACGTCGAACTCCCCGGACGCGATGCCGTCCTCCAGGATCCCGCGCACCTCGGCGTCGCACTGCCGGCGCAGTGCGACGATCTCGGCGCGGGCGTCCGGCCCGAGCGAGTCGAGTTCGTACTGCACGACCCGTGCGGTGGTACGGCCGCCCGCGTGCCAGCGGACGAAGGAGCTGACGGCGTCGGCGAGCCGCTCGGCCGCGGTGCCCTCGCGCCGGGACGCCGTCCGCAGGATCTCCAGCGCCTTGGTGTGGCCGATCCGGCTGATGCGGTGGAGCAGCTCTTCCTTGGTCTTGTAGTGGATGTAGAGCGCTGCCGGGCTCATACCGGCCCGGCCCGCGATGTCACGGGTCGTCGTGGCGTGGTACCCGCGCTCGGCGAAGGCCTCCACGGCGGCGACCAGCAGCCGCCGGGCCGCGTCGGGCGTGACCTCGCCCCACGGCGCCACTTCGCCGCCCGCCGTCTCCTCCGCCGTACTCATCGCTCGCTCGCCCCTCTCGCCGACATGAGCTCCCACCATACCGCCGAAGGTGAGCGAGCGCTTAGCGTGCCCGTTCAGCGCGGTCCGGCCGGTCAGAGCTTCTCGAACGGGTGGAAGGCGCGCTCGGTCGCCTCCTGCCGGTCGCGGATGACCTTGGCGAGGGTGAAGGCGGAGGTCACGAGGTACAGGACGGCGATGCCCAGGAAGGCCCGGACCCAGGCGTCCGCGTTCAGTTTGAAGATGCCGATGGCGGTGGCGACCATGGCGACCGCGAAGGAGGCGACGGCCTGGCCGTAGAAGGCGGCCGTGTTCTGCTGCTTGCCCGGTGTGTCACTCATGGGGACAAGCGTCGGCGGATGTGGCCGGTCCCACATCCGCCGAAGTACCTAGGGAGTACTCAGAACTGAGGGCGGTTCAGAAAGCGGAGACGCCCGTCAGCGCGCGCCCGATGAGCAGCTTCTGGATCTGGCTGGTCCCCTCGTACAGGGTCATCACACGGGCGTCCCGCAGCAGCTTGCCCGCCGGGTACTCGTCGATGTAGCCGTAGCCGCCGAAGACCTGCAGCGCGTTGTTGGCGGCGCGCACGGCGGCCTCGGAGGCGAACAGCTTCGCCTTGGAGGACTCGACGGCGAAGGGCTGCCCTCGGTCGATCAGGTCGGCGACCCGCCAGGTCAGCAGCCGGGCCGCGTCCACGTCGACGGCGATGTCGCTGATCAGCTCCTGGACGAGCTGGTGATGGGCGATGGAGCGGCCGAACTGCTCGCGCTCACCGGCGTACCGCACGGCGGCGTCCAGCGCGGCCTGGGCTATGCCCACGCATCCGGCGGCCACCGACATCCGCCCCTTGGCGAGGGCCGACATGGCGACCGAGAACCCCTTGCCCTCCTCGCCGAGCATCGCGGAGGCGGGCACGCGGACGCCCTCCAGGACGAGTTCGGCGGTCGCCTGGCCGCGCAGGCCGAGCTTGCCGTGGATGGTGCGGCGGGTCAGACCGGGGGTGTCGGCCGGGACGAGGAAGGCGGAGACCCCCTTGTGGCCGGGCGCGTCCGTGGAGCGGGCGAACAGCAGCACCACGTCGGCCCAGGTGCCGTTGGTGATGAACATCTTGGTGCCGTCGATGACGTAGTCGTCGCCGTCACGCACGGCGCGCGTGGTCAGGTTCCCGGCGTCGGAGCCGGTGGCGGGCTCGGTGAGGCCGAAGCAGCCGACGTACTCGCCGGCGGTGAGTCCCGGCAGCCACCGCCGCTTCTGCTCCTCGCTCCCCCAGGCGGCGATGGTCTTCGCCACCAGCCCGAGCGAGACGGACACGATCCCGCGCACGGACGAGTCGCCCCGACCCAGCTCCTCCGTCACGAGGCAGTAGACGAGGTGGTCGCCGCCGGAGCCGCCGTACTCCTCGTCCACGGTCAGGCCGAGGAAGCCGACCTCGCCGAGCTTCTTCACCACGGCCCGGTCGACCTCCTCGGCCCGGTCCCAGTCGACTGCATGCGGAGCGATCTCACGGGCGACGAAGTCCCGGGCCAGCTGCCGTACGGCCGTCTGCTCCTCGCTCAGCCCCAGGTTCACCACGGGATCACCCCACTTGAAATCCGTACCTTTGAAATCCGCACATTTAAATTAGCACTGCTAGTTTCTGTTCGCAGCCCTACTATGTGCGCCATGGCCCGACCGCGCAAGCCCCTGCTGAGCACCGACCGGATCGTCGAGGCGGCACGCGCGCTCGTGGACGCGGAGGGCCTGGCGGCCGTCTCCACCCGGCGGCTCGCGGCGGAGCTCGGGGTCAGCGGGCCCTCGCTCTACAACCACTTCCGCACCAAGGACGAGATCCTCGAAGCGGTCGCCGACTCGGTGAGCGCGCAGGTCGACCTGTCGATGTTCGAGGACGGCCGCGACTGGCGGACCGCGCTGCACGACTGGGCCGTCTCCTACCGGGACGCCCTGCGCGACCACCCCAACATCGTCCCGGTCCTCGCGACCGGCCCCGGCCGCCGCCCGGCCGGGCTCCGGCTGGCGGACGCGGTGTACGGCGCGATGGTCGACGCAGGCTGGCCTCCGGCCCAGGCGACGTCGATCGGCGCGCTGATGCGGTACTTCATCATGGGCTCGGCGCTCGGCTCCTTCGCCGGCGGTTTCGTGGACGACGCGACCGCCTACGACCCCGCCGACTACCCCCACCTCGGGCAGGCCCACCTCCTCGCCGAGCAGCAGGAGAAGATCGACGAGCGGGCCTTCGAGACGGGCCTGACGGCGCTGCTGGACGGACTTTCCCAGCAGTACGAGCAGGTACGGCGGACGGTGTAGCGACCTTTCGGCGGGCGCCGAAGTGTCCGTACCCCATCCTGGGACCCATGACCACGAGGGATCCCCAGGCACCGCGGCTGGCCCGGCTCGCCGGGCTGATCGCCGACGAGACACGGGCCGCGTGTCTGCTCGCGCTGCTGGACGGACGGGCGTGGACCGCGGGTGAGCTGGCCCGGCACGCCGGGGTCGCCCCGTCGACGCTCAGCGAACACCTCGGCAAGCTCGTCGCGGGCGGCCTGCTGACGGAGGAACGCCAGGGCCGGCACCGGTACGTCCGTCTCGCGGACGCGCGGGTCGCCCACCTGGTGGAGGACCTGGCGGCACAGGTACCGCCGGGAGACGCCGTACGGCCGCGGGGGCTTCGGGCGTCGAGCGCGGGGTCCGCGATGGCGCGGGGGCGGACCTGTTACGACCATCTGGCGGGGCGGCTCGGGATCGCGGTGACCGACGGGCTGACCGCGCGGGGGCTGTTGCGCCAGGACACGGGGTTCGCCCTCACGGATGCGGGGGTCGACTGGTTCGGCGGTGTGGGTATCACGCTGGATCGCGGGGGTCGGCGTCCTCTGGCCCGGGCCTGCCTGGACTGGACGGAACGTCGGCCGCACCTGGCCGGTGTGGCCGGGGCGGCGCTGTGCCGGCATGCGTTCTCGGTGGGGTGGTGCGTGCGGATCGGTACCGAACGGGCGGTGAAGGTGACGGATGCCGGTGAGCGGGCCCTGGGGG
>NZ_WVUG01000112.1 GCF_017614965.1 Streptomyces griseorubiginosus
GGGGAAAGGGCGAAGCCCGGCTCGCCGTCAGTGGGCGCGGCGCGGGAGGTGACGGCCGTCAGCTCGCGGACAGGGGCCCCGCGTGCAACTCCGTGATCCGGGCCCGCACCGTCAATTTGGCGCGGCGGTCCAGGTAGGCCGATGTGGTCAGGACGCGGTCGCAGGACTCGGGGTCCCGCCACCACAGCAGCCCGGTGTAGACGCGTGGGTCGACCACTGAGCGGAGGAGGTCGCTGCCGCCGTAGCCTTCGGCGGTCACGCACGAGCCCACCAGTGCCCCGAAGTCCATCTCGAAACGGGCCGGTTCGCTCTCCACCACGGCCTCCACCAGCACCAGCCGCCCCGCCTCGGCGATCGGCACCGCGGCGGGCATCTGGCCCACGCTGACCGCCAGTTCGTGCCGGACGTCGGCCAGCGCGGTCAAGGAGGCGAGGTGGGGCAGGTAGCTCTCGTCGTGGGTGGCGCGCAGCAGCGCGTCCATGTCCTGCCACCGCTCCAGACGGGCATATTCACCGTCCTGGTCCAGCAGACGCAGTGTGAGACCCGCGTCGAAGCCCTTCAGGCCCTCGCGGTGCCGGGCGTGGGCACGCAGACCGGCCTCCACCACCTCGGCTCGGTCGACCGCGGTGAACCGCTGTACCGCGCTCACCCGGCGGCTCACCAGACCCTGGGGCATCGGCCCGACCCACCTCTCTCCCCGCATCCGCGTCCGCCCGCGCGTCGCGCGGGCACGCGCCACCAGTCGACCACGGATCGCTCGAATTTCCCTTGAACGCCAAACAAGCAACCTTTGAAAGCCGAACAGGCACCGCAGGCACGAGGGTTCCTCGAGGACCCGACGAGCGCGCGCGGGGACCGTCCTCGTCCGGACAGCCGAGCCCGGCAACCGAGCCCGGACAGCCGAGCCCGACAACCCGAGCCCGGACAACCGAACCGAAGAAGGGACGTCCATGACCATCACCGACGACGTCGATCGGATCCCCGGCGACATCGGACGCGCGCTCGCCCGCACCGCGGTCGACCGCATGCTCCGACCGGTCTGGTACGCGCTGGTCGCCTACGGCGGCATGTGGCTGGGCGGCGTGGACTTCGACCAGGACGGCACACCCGTGCCGCGCCTGGCCCTCGTCCACGACGCTCCGGAGCCTGCCCGGGAGGACTTGAGGGCCTCTTGAGTCACGCCGGTTAGGGATGGGGCCGAGCGGCAACCGATCGAGGACGGAGACAGCCATGACCACGGTGGTGAACAGGGCGGAAGCCGCCGAGCGGGCCGTGCAGGAACGTATAGCGCGGCTCGAGCACCAGCTCGGCGATCTCGACGACCCTGGCAACCCGCTGGGCGCGGACCACTTCCTCGCCGCCGACGGCCGGCAGCGGCTGCTGCCGGCCGCCGAGCGGCTCCTCGACGAGTTCGGTCTCAACGCCGAGTTCGTACCGGGTGAGCTGGGCGGCCGGCTGGACCGGCTGGACGTGCTCGCCCGGGTGCTGCGGGCGGTCTTCCGCCGGGACGCGGCACTCGGCCTCGGCTACGGGATGACCTCGTACCTGGCGGCGGTCACCGTGTGGGCGGACGGCACCGGACAGCAGCGGCGGCAGACCGCCGAACTGCTGCTGTCCGGCGGCCGGATGGCCTGCGCCTACCCCGAACCCGTCCCCGGCAACGACTTCCTGCACAACCGGCTCACCGCGCGCCGCGACGGCGGCGGCTATCTGCTCGACGGCCGCAAGGAGGCCCTCAACAACGCGGTCCGCGTCGACTCCCTCGTCGTGTTCGCCCACACGCCCGAGGCCGGCGAGGACGCCCAGACGGCGTTCCTGCTCCCCGGCCCGGCAGCCGCCGGTCCCGGTGTCACGCTGCTGCCCCGCCGCCGTACCAGCGGCATCCGCGGCTGTGTCGTCCAGGGCCTGGAGTTCACCGGGCACCGCCTGGACGCCGGCCGGCTGCTCGGCCCCGAGGGCGGCGGCGGCCCCATCGCCGAACGCGCCTTCCCCATCACCCGTGCCACCGGCACCTCCATGGCGCTGGGCTGCGCCGACACCGCGCTGCGCACCACCGTCGCCTTCGCCCGCGCGCACCGCTCCCGCAGCCGCGCCTCGCTCAGCAGCGCCCGCACCCGCTCAGCGCTGGTGGACGCCTTCACCGACCTGCTGGTGTGCGACTGCCTGGCGCTCGTCGCCACCCGGGCCGTGCATCTGCTGCCCCGCGAGAGCCGCACCCTGAGCGCGGTCGTGAAATACCTGCTGCCCACCATCCTCACCGAGATGGTCTACGACCTGTCCATCGTCCTGGGCTCCGAGGCGTACGCCACCACCGGCAGCTACGGACTGTTCCAGAAGGCCGCCCGGGACCTGCCCATGATCGGGCTGGGCAGCGCCGGAACCGCCGCCAGCCGCTCGGTCATCGTCGAACACCTGCTGCGCGTCCCCGAGTTGGGGGAGACCGCGCAATCACCCGCCCCGGATCCCGGCGCCCGGCTGTTCGACCCGCACGACCCCGACCTGCCGCCCGTACGGCCCGAGCAGCTGACCCAGGCCGCCGACGGGGACCCCCTGCTCGGCTCGCTGCCGGAGACGGTACGGCTGGCCCGCGCCGCCAGCGGCGAGTTCGCCGGGGCGCTGGGCGCGGCCGCCGACGCCCTCGCCACCGAACTGCGGCTGTTGCGCGAGGACTGCGCCCGTCTCACCGCCCGCCCGGCCGGCCGCGCCCTCAGCCCCCGCGCCTACGCGCTCGCCGACCGCTACGCCCTGATCGCCGCCGGCGCCGCCTGCCTCGGCGTGTGGCGGCACGGCAGCGGACTGCTCGCCGAACCTGCCTGGGCCGCCATGGCGCTGGCCCGCATCGTCGGCCGGCTGGACCGCACCGCCGTACACACCCCCGAGACCGGAACCGAACACCTGCTGACCGAGGTCCTCGACCGCTTCGACGACGCCCGCAGCTACGACCTGTACGCGACCCCGATAGGCCGATGAGGAGAGGCATCCCATGAACCACACAGCCGGCACCGAAGAGAACCAGGCCGGTCATGACGGCGACGCCGGTGGCACAGCACTGGCCGTGCTGCTCGAGGAGGTGGCCCGGATACTCGGCCGGCCGCCCGCCCGGCTCGGCCCCGACCTGCACCTCCAGCACGACCTGGGCTTCGACTCGGTGATGCTGCTGCAGCTCAAGGGCCGCCTGGAGACCCGCTTCGAGCGGCTGCGCGAGGCCGCCCTGCCGGACATGCTGCTCGGCGTGCAGACCCTCGCCGCCCTGGCCGGCCGGCTGGAGCGCCTGACCGGACTGCCGGTGGCGTGATGCGGCCGCTGTGCAACCGCGGCCCCGCGGACTCCTGGCTGCCCGTCCGCCGCGAACTCGACTCCTCCGGTACGGCGGTGGTGTACGCCAAGGTCGCCGACTGGCTGCCCGAGGACCTCGCCCGGCCCGACCTGGTGGCCGCCCTCGGCCGCGACCACCGGCGGCTCGCGG
The DNA here is from genome assembly GCF_017614965.1 of Streptomyces griseorubiginosus. Classification (GTDB taxonomy): domain Bacteria; phylum Actinomycetota; class Actinomycetes; order Streptomycetales; family Streptomycetaceae; genus Streptomyces; species Streptomyces griseorubiginosus_B. Next base: position 3,467 of record NZ_WVUG01000112.1, read on the forward strand.
AGATGACCCACGTGCCCAACCGGTCCCGCTTCGTCACCTCCCGGCTGCTGCTGAAGTCCGCCGCCGCGGCCGTGCTCGGCACCTCGCCCGACGAACTGGAGCTGGCCTACAAGCCCGGCGGGCGGCCCCATCTGCGCGGGGTCGACCAGCTCGACGTCAGCCTCAGTCACACCGAGGAACTGCTCGTGGTCGGACTCACCCGCAACGGCCGCATCGGCGTCGACATGGAGAACGCCGACCGCCGCATGCTGGGCCTGGGCACCGAACGGCAGGTGTGCACCCCCTACGAGCTCGAAGCCCTCGAGAGCGTCCCCGAGGACCGGCGCAACCGGGAGCTGGTACGGCTGTGGACGCTCAAGGAGGCCTACAGCAAGGCCATCGGACAGGGCCTCAGATTCCGCTTCACCGAGTTCGGATTCACGCCCGAGGACCAGCAGGTACAGATGCTGCGCCCCGACGGCACCCCCGGCGCCGGCTGGGAGTGGAGCTTCCACAGCTGGCTCGCCGAGGACACCTACACCCTCAGCGCGGCCGTGTACGACCCCGGGTTCTCCGGCCGCCGGGAGGCCGCCCCGGGCCGGCCGCTGCTGCCCGCGTTGGCCGATCCCCGTCGCTCCGGTTGAGCGAGCGTTGAGCCGCCTTCCAGGTGGTGCGGTGACCCTCGGAGCCCGCACCCGCCGAGCGGTGCGGGACCGAAGGGGGGTCTTGGTGCATCGATATCTCGCGGTGCGGCCGAAGGCCGGCGCCACCGGCACACGGCTGCTGTGCTTCCACCACGCCGGCGCGGGCGCCCTGTCCTTCGCCGGCTGGCTCAATCGGGTCGGCGCCGGGGTCTCGGTGCTTCCGGTACGGCTGCCGGGGCGGGAGACGCGGGTGCGCGAGCCGCGGATCACCGATCCCGGGCAGCTGGTCGAGGAGCTGCAACACGACCTCGGGCCGCTGCTGGAGGAGCCGTACGCCTTCTACGGGCACAGCATGGGCGCGCTCGTCGCCTACCGGTTCGCCCAGGCCCGTCTCGCGGCCGGACTGCGGCCGCCGCGGCTGCTGCTGGTCGGCGCGTGCAGCGCCCCCCAGTTGCCGTCGGCCCTGCTGGACCGGGCCGACCTGGACGGGCTGGACGACCAGCGGCTGATGGCGGCGATGACGGACGAGGAGAGCATGCCCGAGGCGCTGCTGCGGCGGCCCGACCGGCTGCGCACCACCCTCGACACCCTCCGGGCCGACCTGCGGCTGGCCCGGGGGCTGCGGGAGGCGCCGATCGTCCGACTGCCGTGTCCCGTCGAGGCGTTCGCCGGCGCGGACGACCGCATGGTGACGATCCCTCAGGTCCGGGCCTGGGAGCACTGCACGAGTGCGGGCTTCCGGCTGCGGACGGTCCCCGGAGCGCACTTCTTCGTCCGCGGACGCGAGGTGCCGCGAGCCGTCGGGCGGGCGCTGGACTCCGCGGCGCCCGTGACGACCGGCTGACCCACATCGTTCCCGAAGGAGTTTCGCGGATGGACATCAGCGTCCTCGGCCCGTTCCGGGCCACACTCGCCGGGGTGCCGGTGCACCTCACGGCCGTCAAGCCACGCAAGGTCTTCGCGCTGCTCGCCCTCCAGGCGGACGAGGTCGTCTCGGTCGCCTCCCTGGTGGAGGAGGTGTGGGGGGAGAGCCCGCCCCGCAGCGTGCAGACCACCCTGCAGACGTACATACTCCAGATCCGCCACGTCATCGGCGCGGCTCTCGGCGAGGAGGAGGCCGAACTCCCGCACGGGGCCAAGAGCGTGCTCGTCACCGAACCCGGCGGATACCGGCTGGACACCCAGGGCGGACTCATCGACGCCTGCGAGTACGACGCCCTGTCCTCCGTCGGCCACCGCGCCCTGCAGCGCGGCGACTGGGCCGAGGCCTCCTCTTACTTCGGCCGGGCGCTGGCCCTGTGGCACGGCCGCGCCCTGGCCGACGTGCAGTGCGGGCCGCTGCTGGAGGTGGAGGCCACCCGGCTCGACGAGTCGCGGATGAGCGTTCTTCACGGCCGAATCGAGGCGGACCTGAGGCTGGGCCGCCACCATGAGCTCGTCGGCGAGCTGTCCGGGCTCGCCGCCCGGCATCCCCTGCACGAGGGTCTGCACGAGCAGTTGATGCTCGCGCTGTACCGCGCGGGCCGGCGCAGTGACGCGCTGGAGGTGTACCGGCACCTGCGGACCGCGCTCAACCAGAGCCTCGGCCTCGACCCCTCGCCCGGCATCGAGCACCTGCACCGAGCGGTGCTCGACTCCTCCCCGCACCTCGACCCGGTGGGCGCGTCCGCCAACGGCGTCCCGCTGCTGGCGAGTCCATGACCGGCCAGCCGGTCCCACGTCCCAACACCCCGACCAACACCCCGAGTCCGCACACCCCGAGTCCGCACATCCCGACCGAAGGACCGAAAGGAACCATCGTGAGCGACATCACCCTGGCCGAACTCGGCGAGCTGCTGCTCGAATGCGTCGGCGCCCCGGAGGAGGGCATGGCGTTCGAGGGCGAGGACGCCCTGGACACCCCCTTCCTGGAGTTCGGCTACGACTCCCTCGCCCTGCTGCAGGTCACCAGCGTGATCAACCGCAAGTACGGCATCGTGCTCGACGACGACGCCGTCGGCGAGGCCGAGACCCCGCGCCTGCTGCTCCAGCTGATCGCGGCCACGCCGCGCGCCGGGGCGATCCGGTGACCACCGGAACCGAGACGTCCCCCGAATTCCCGCCGGGACGGCGGGTGTTGGTCACCGGAGGCACCCGGGGGATCGGGCGGGCGACCGTGCTCGCCTTCGCCCGTGCCGGTGCCCGGCTCGTCGTCGCCCACCGTGGGGACGGCGAGGCGGGCGACCGGCTGCGCGGCGAACTCACCGCACTCGGCGCCGAGTTCACTCTCGTCGCGGCCGATCTGACCGGCTCGGCGGGGGCCGCGCGACTGGCCGACGTGGTGCGGGAGCGGTTGGGCGGCCTGGACGTCCTGGTCAACAACCTGGGCGTCGACGGGCACGTCCCGTTCGAGAAGCTCACCGAGGACGAGTGGCACCGGGTGCTCGACCACAACACCACCTCGGCGTACCTGGTCACCCAGTCCGTGCTCGACCTGCTCGGCGACGGCGCGTCCGTCGTCACCATCGGCGCGTCCGTGGCCCTGCGCGGCCGGCCCCTCGGCGTGCACTACAGCGCGTCCAAGGCGGCCCTGGTCGGCTTCACCCGCGCCCTCGCCAAGGAGCTCGGCGGCCGGGGCATCCGGGTCAACCTGGTCGCGCCGGGCGTCACCGAGACCGAGCCGGGTGGCGGACTGCCGCCCCAGCTCGTCGCCCGCCTCACCGCGTTGACGGCCCTCGGCAGGCTCGGCCGGCCCGAGGACGTCGCCGGGGCGGTGCTCTACCTGGCCGGCGACTCGGCCGCGTACGTCACCGGCACCACCATCGAAGTAGACGGAGGAATCTGATGCCCTACGCCGCCATCACCTACCGGGTCAAGCCCGGTCACGAGGAGGAGATCGCCGAGATCTTCGCCGGCTTCCAGCGGGTGGACACCCCCGACTTCACCGGCGACGACGGCGACGCCGCCGGGCGGCTGCTCGGCACCGGCGTGTTCATCAAGGACGACGTACTGGTCCGGGTCATCCACTACGAGGGCGACTTCGCGGCGATCGGCCGGCACATGGCCGCGCAGAAGGGCGTGCACATCCTGGAGACCAAGCTCGCGCCGTACCTGTCCGTGCGGCGCGAGACGGACACCACGACGCCCGAGGGCTTCGCGGCGCACTTCCGTGAGGCCACCATGCGGCCCATCGCGCAGCTGACCGTGGAGAGCCACCCCGCGGGGGCCGGCACGTCATGACCGGGCTCGAAGGCGTTCTCGGGGTCGCCGCGCTGCTCGGCGGCGGCGTCACCGCGGGCGTGCTGTTCGCCGTCGCGCTGAGCGTGCTGCCGGCGCTGTTCGCGATGGAGACCGGCACCTATGTGTACGCGCACAAGCTGCTCGGGCGGAACTGGGACCCCACGATGCCGGTGATCGTGCTGAGCAGCACCCTCGTCAACGTGGTGCTGGCCGTGGTCGCCGGCGGGGCGGCCCGGTCGCTGTTCGCGGTCGCGGCGGTGCTGCTGCTGGGCGTCTCGGGTGTCTCGCACCTGTGCAACGTGCCCATCAACCGGCGGGTCAAGGCGATCGACGACCCGTCCGTCATCCCCGCCGACTGGGAGGACCCGCGGCCGCTGTGGCGCCGCTGGCACCTGCTGCGGACGACCCTGGCGGTGGTGGCGCTCGCCGTCACGGCGGCGGGGGTCACGGCGCTCTGACAGCGCCCCATGGTGCGGCGGCCGTACGTGTTCCCGTACGGCCGCCGCACCATGTCCGTGTCATGCCGCGCTCGGTATGTCCCGCACCGAGATCTGCGCGACCGTGTTCAGCAGGCTGCGCTTGAAGGTGGCGACGAAGCCCTCCACCGTGTCGGTGTCGCGGGGCTTGCTCAGGTACGCCTTCAGCTTGGCCTCGACCTCGCGCACCCCGGGCTGTGACGCCATGTGCCGGGCCACGGCCTCCAGGTCGCCGGTGTACTCGATGACCCGTACCAGCGTGTCGTCGCGCAGGAAGACGGCGGTGGCCAGGATCGTGCCGGCCGCCTCGCCCTGCTCGTCCTCCACCCGACTGCTCCGCACCCGCTTGAAGTCCCCGAATATCGCGGCGAGTTCGGCCTCGTACCCGGGCTTGATGTCATACGTGATGGCTGCGAACGGCATACCGGTCCCTCACTAGATCGGGGTTGTCCCCGCCACGACACCCCACCCCACACGAGAACGACTCGAACCGACCGCGGCGCGACGGTCCGGCGGACCGGCCCGTCTACGGGCACACTCCAGGGGCGGGACGCCGGCGGCGAGAGCGCGTGCGCGCCGGGTGATCCCATAGCCCGGGCGGTCACCGGACGTGCCGTCCCGCCCGGCGCGGGGAGCGGCAGGGAGCCGGGGGCCAAGGCGCCGCGCTGCGTGGGCCGTCCGTCGTCTCCGCCTCGTCTTGGGCTGCCTGGGCTCTCGCCCCGCGCGGCGGTCCGCGCTCCGGCGCCTCGCGCCTGCACCGCGCGGCGGTCCGCGCTCCCGCGCCTCGGCCCCGCATCACGCGGTGGTCCGTGCTCCCGCGCCCCGTCCCCCGTACCGCGCGGCCCGTCGCACCGTGTGACGGGACGCCGTTGCCGCGGGGACGCTCCTGTGCCCGGCCGGGTCGTCCCGTTCGCGTTCCCGTTCTTCCCGTCCGCGGGGTCGCGGGGGGCCCTGTCCGAACAAGGCGGCGCTGCAGGGTGATTCGAGTGGGGCTGTAGTCCGCGGTGGGACCTTCCCCGTCGACCGCCCCTCGGGGGTCGGGCAACCGGACCAGGAGGTACTCCGTGCACCGCACCCTGATCGTCGCCAAGCTCCGTCCGGACAAGACGGACGACATCGCGAAGATCTTCGACGAGTCGGACGGCACCGAGCTGCCGCACATGATCGGTGTCAGCCGCCGCACCCTGTTCAAGTTCCACGGCCTCTACTTCCACCTGGTCGAGGCCGACGAGGACATCAGCGCGAACCTCTACCGCGCCCGCAGCCACCCGCTCTACGACGACATCAACACCCGGCTCGCGCAGTGCGTGGAGCCCTACGACCCGGACTGGAAGGAGCCCAAGGACGCCATGGCCGAGCCCTTCTACGTCTGGACCAAGGACGGAGGACGGATCCAGTGACCACCGCCATCAGCCGCACCGTGAAGGTGTCGTCGCACGAGGTCGAGGCCAACACCAAGCGCGGGGGCGACCTCCGCGTCACCCTCAGCCCCAAGACCGTGGGCTGCACCTCCGGTTTCGGCGGCGTCATGACCCTCGAGCCCGGTGACTGGGTCACCGAGCACTACCACCCGTACTCCGAGGAGTTCCTGCACGTCATCGACGGCACCCTGGAGATGCGCCTGGACGGCCAGCAGGTGAGCCTCACCGCCGGCGACTCGCTGCTCGTGCCGATCGGAGTGCGTCACCGTCTGGTCAACACCGGTGACATCACGGCCCGTTGCTCCTTCCACCTGTCGCCCCTCGCGCCGCGCCCCGAGCTCGGCCACGTCGACACCGAGCAGGCGCAGCGCCCGGAGCAGTCCAACCCGGACGTGGGTGGGACGCCGTGACCCGACGGGCCGTCATCACCGGGGTCGGCGCGGTCGCCCCGGGCGGCGTGGGCCGGGAGGCGTTCTGGCGCACGCTGTCCGAGGGTCGTACCGCCACCCGGCTGATCTCGCTCTTCGACGCGGGTGCCTTCCGTTCGCGGGTCGCCGCCGAGGTGGACTTCGACCCGGCCGCCGCCGGCCTGACCCCCCGGCAGATCCGCCGGATGGACCGCGCCGCGCAGTTCGCCGTGGTCAGCGCCCGCGAGGCGGTAGCCGACAGCGGCATCGAACTCGCCGCCCTGGCCCCCGAACGCGTCGCCGTCTCCATCGGCAGCGCCGTCGGCTGCACCATGGGCCTGGAGGAGGAGTACGTCACCCTCTCCGACAGCGGCCGCAAGTGGCTCGTCGACCACGAGTACGGCGTACCGCACCTGTACGGCTACATGATCCCCTCCACCCTGGCGGCCGAGGTCGCCTGGGAGGTGGGCGCCGAGGGCCCGGTCGCGCTGGTCTCCACCGGCTGCACCTCGGGCCTGGACTCCATCGGCCACGCCGTGCAGCTGATCGAGGAGGGCTCCGCCGACGTCGCCGTGGCCGGTGCCACCGACGCCCCCATCTCACCCATCACGTCCGCCTGCTTCGACGCCATCAAGGCGACGACGCCCAACAACGACGACCCCGAGCACGCCTCACGCCCCTTCGACGGCGACCGGGACGGCTTCGTGCTCGCCGAGGGCTCCGCGGTGCTGGTCATCGAGGAGCGCGAGGCCGCCCTCGCCCGGGGCGCCCGGATCTACGCCGAGATCGTCGGCTTCGCCGGGCGCAGCAACGCGTACCACATGACCGGTCTCAAGCCGGACGGCCGGGAGATGGCCGAGGCGATCACCGTCGCCCTCGACCAGGCCAGGCTCGATCCGACCGCCGTCGACTACGTCAACGCGCACGGCTCGGGCACCAAGCAGAACGACCGGCACGAGACCGCCGCGTTCAAGCGATCGCTCGGTGAGCACGCCTACGACATCCCGGTCAGCTCCATCAAGTCCATGGTCGGCCACTCGCTGGGCGCCATCGGCTCCATCGAGGTCGCCGCCTGCGCGCTCGCCCTGGACCGCCAGGTGGTGCCGCCGACCGCCAACCTCAAGACCAAGGACCCGCTGTGCGACCTGGACTATGTCCCGGTCACCGCCCGCGAGCACGCCATGGACGTCGTGCTCAGCGTCGGCAGCGGATTCGGCGGCTTCCAGACCGCGATGCTGCTGGCCCGTCCGGGCACCGCGGCGGCCGCGGCCGGAAGGAGTGACTGAGCGATGACCGTGTCCACCTCCACCGCGTCCACGCCCACCCCGTCCACCTCCACCGCGGCTCCGGTGATCACCGGCCTCGGCATCGTCGCGCCGACCGGCATCGGCGTCGAGGCGCACTGGGCCTCGGTGCTGGCCGGCAAGTCAGGCATCGGCCGCATCGAACGCTTCGACCCGACGAACTACCCGGTCCGGTACGCCGGTCAGGTCCCCGGTTTCGACACCGAGGCCGGCGTGCCCAGCCGGCTGATCTCCCAGACCGACCACTGGACCCACCTCGCCTTCGCCGCCGGGGAGGCGGCGCTCGCGGACTCGGGCGCCGACATCGACGCGATCCCCGAGTACGAGAAGGCGGTGGTCACCTCCTCGTCCTCCGGCGGCACGGAGTTCGGGCAGAAGGAGATGACCGCGCTCTACCAGCACGACCCCACCTGGGTCGGCGCCTACCAGTCGATCGCCTGGTTCTACGCGGCCACCACCGGCCAGCTCTCCATCCGGCACAAGATGCGCGGCCCGTGCGGTGTGCTCGCCTGCGAGCAGGCCGGCGGCCTGGACGCCCTCGGACAGGCACGCCGGCTCACCCGCAAGGGCGCCCGGCTCGTCGTCACCGGCGGCACCGACGCCTCCCTGTGCCCCTACGGGCTCAGCGCCCAGCTGACCACCGGCAAGCTCTCCCGGGTCCCCGACCCGGAGCGCGCCTATCTGCCCTTCGACGCCGAGGCGTCCGGGTATCTGCCGGGGGAGGGCGGCGCGATCCTCGTCCTGGAGAGCGCCGAGGCCGCCGCCGAACGCGGCACCGGCTACGGCCGGATCCTCGGCTACGCGGCCGGCTTCGACCCGGCGCCCGAGTCGGGACGGCCGCGCGTGCTGCGCCGTACCGCCGAGGCCGCCCTGCGCGACGCGGGCCTCGCGCCCGCCGACATCGACGTGGTCTTCGCCGACGCCGCCGGACTCGCCGCCGACGACCGCGACGAGGCCGAGGCCATCACCCAGGTCTTCGGCCCACGGAGGGTCCCGGTCACCGCGCCCAAGACGCTGACCGGACGGCTCTACGGCGGCGGCGCCCCGCTGGACGTGGCCACCGCGCTGCTGAGCCTGCGCCACGGCGTCGTCCCGCACACCGCCGGCGTCCGCGAACCGGCCCCCGGCCTGGAGATCGACCTGGTCACCGACCGGCCCCGGGAACTCCCGGTGCGCCACGCGCTGGTGCTGGCCCGCGGCCACGGCGGCTTCACCTCGGCCCTCGTCCTGGGCCGCTGACACCGGCCCTCGTCCTGGGCCGCCGACACGGGCCCTCGTCCTGGGCCGCCGACACGGAAGGAACGTACGCATCATGGCCGGACACACCGACAACCACATCGTCATCGACGCACCGCTGGAACTGGTGTGGGAGATGACCAACGACGTGCCCAACTGGCCGGACCTGTTCAGCGAGTACGCCTCCGCCGAGATCCTGGAGCGCGACGGCGACACGGTCGTCTTCCGCCTCACCATGCACCCCGACGAGGACGGCCAGGTCTGGAGCTGGGTGTCGAAGCGCACCAGCTTCCGCGAGACCCGCACCGTGCGCGCCGAGCGCGTGGAGACCGGGCCGTTCGAGTTCATGACCATCTTCTGGGAGTACACCGAGGAGCCCGGCGGCGGGGTGCGGATGCGCTGGGTGCAGGACTTCCACATGAAGCCCGCCGCGCCGGTGGACGACGAGCAGATGACCGCCCATCTCAACCGCAACACCCTGGTGCAGATGGACCTCATCAAGCAGAAGGTCGAAGCCGCGGCGCACGCCGTGGCCCGGTGAGGGAGCGGCCTCTCGTGCTCACCGTCCTCGCCCCGCTGCTCCTGCTGCTCAACGGCCTCGCGGCCGGAGTGATGCTCGGCACCCAGCTCGGCGGCTTCCCCTACATGGCCTCGCTGCCGGTCGACCGCTACGTGTACGCCCACGCCTTCCTCGGCCAGCGCTACGACCCCACCATGCCCGTCTGCCTGCTCGGCACGGTCGTCCTCGACGTGGTCCTCGCCGCGGGCGCCCCCGACCCGGCCGCGCAGGCGCTGTTCGCCGTGGCCGCGCTGCTCACGGCGACCACCCCGGTCATCGCGATCGTCAAGAACGCGCCGGTCAACCGCTGGATGCGCACGCTCGACCCGGACAACCTGCCCGCCGACTTCCACGACCCGCGCCCCGAGTGGGGCGCCTGGAACAGCCGGCGCAGCTGGATCACCATCGCCGCCCTCGCCGTCAACTGCACGGCGCTCGGCTTCCTGCTCTGAACCCCACCACCCGTGCCCTGACTTCTGCTCCGAAAGGGAACACCCCATGGACCTCGAACTGCGAGGCAAGAAGGCCCTGGTCACCGGCGGCACCCGCGGTGTCGGCCGGGGCGTCGTGCTGGCCCTCGCTCGGGCCGGCGTCGACGTCATCACCTGCTACCAGCACCCCAGCGAGTTCGTCAGCAGCCTGGAGGAGGAGCTGAAGGAGACCGGCGGCAACCACCACGTGCTGCGCGCCGACCTCTCGCGGCCCGAGGAGATCGCCGGCCTGCTCACCCGGGTCCGCGAACTGCACGGCGACCGCCTCGACCTGCTCGTCAACAACGCGGGCGCGATCAGCCACATCCCGTACGCCGAGCTGTCCCTTGAGGAGTGGCAGCGGATCATCGCCACCAACCTCACCGGCGCCCACCTGGTCATCCAGTACGCGCTGCCGCTGCTCGGCGAGGGCTCCTCGGTGATCTCCATCGGCTCCCGCGCCGTCGACGCCGGCATACCGTTGCGCTCGCACTACACCGCGACCAAGGCCGCCCTCGTCGGCCTGAACCGCTCGCTGGCCAAGGAGTTCGGCGGCAAGGGCATCCGCTTCAACGTCGTCGCCCTCGGCGTCATCGAGACCGAGAACTTCCACGCCATGCCCCAGGACCAGAAGAACCTGATGACCGAGCGCTACGGCGCCAAGACCGCCCTCGGCCGGCTCGGCAAGCCCGACGAGGTCGCCGGCGCCGTCCTGTGGCTGGCCAGCGACCTGTCCCGGTACGTCACCGGCAACACCATCGGCGTCGACGGGGGGATCTCCTGATGGCCTTCCGGGTGATGCTGCGCCTGGAGATCGAGCCGGGCAAGGACGCGGAGTTCGAGCAGGCGTGGCTGGCCGGCACCGACGCGGTCACCGGCCACCCCGCCAACCTCGGCCAGTCGCTGGCCCGGGAGCCGGACGGCACGTACGTCATCATCAGCGACTGGGTCGACGAGCCGCGCTTCCGCGAGTTCGAGGACAGCCCCGGCCACCTCGAACACCGCGCCACCCTGCACCCGTTCCGCAAGGGCGGCTCCTTCCACGTCATGGAGGTCCAGCACGCCATCCGGGGCAGGGCGGCCGCCGATGCCCGGTGAGGTGCGGGTGCTGGTGTACCAGGCGGCCGTCGACGCCGGCCAGCTGGACGCGGTCCGCGCCGCCTACCACCAGGTGAGCAGACGGCTCGCGAAGGTGCCCGGGATGCTCGGCAACGAACTGCTGCGCAGCCCGCTGGACCCCACGGCGCTGGCCGTGATGAGCCGCTGGGAGTCGCTGGACGCCTTCCGCGCCTGGGAGGCGGGCGCCGAGCACCGCGAGGACACCGCACCGCTGCGGCCCTACCGCGACACCCGCACCGCCGCCCCGTTCGCCGTCTACGAGGTCGACGCCGCCTACTGAGCCCCCGCCCGCGCACGGCACCCCGGCGCGCACCACACCGCACCGCGCACCACACCGAGAAGAGAAGAGAACCCAACCATGACCACCAAACCCCAGCTGGCCTTCATCGGCCTGGGCAACATGGGCGGGGGCATGGCCCGGCGGCTGCTGGACACCGGGCACGCGCTCACCGTCCACAACCGGACCGCGGGCAAGGCCGCCCCACTCGTCGAGGCCGGCGCCAAACTGGCCGACGCCCCCGAGCGCGCGGCGGCCGGACACGACGTGGTCCTGCTCAGCCTCAGCGACGAGAAGGCCGTCGAGGAGGTGCTGTTCGGCCGGGTCGTACCGGTCCTCAGGCCCGGCGCGGTCGTCGTCGACACCTCCACCGTCTCGCCCGGCTACGCCCGGCAGGCCGCCGACCGGCTCGCCGCGGCCGGCGTGCGCCGCGTGGAGGCCTGCGTCGTCGGCAACCCGCTGCAGGCCCGCAAGGGCGAACTGCGCGTGTACGTCGCCGGGGACCCGGCCGACCTGTACCAGGCCCGGCCCGTGCTGGAGGCCATCGGCAGCGAGGTCACGCACGTCGGCGCCCCCGGCACCGCCGCCAGCCTGAAGCTCATCCTCAACCTGCTGCTCGGCGCCCAGGTCGCCTCCCTCTCCGAGGCCGTGGCCTACGGCACCGCCGCCGGCCTGGACCGCGAACAGCTGATCAGCGTGGTCTCGGCGAGCGGGTTCAGCTCGATGGTGATGCGGTTTCGCGCTGATCTGATGCTCAAGCAGGCCTACGAACCCGCCTTCTTCCGCTCGCAGTTGATGGAGAAGGACATCCGGCTCGCCCTGGAGGCCGCCGCCCAGCACGGCACCGCGATGCCGGTGCTGGCCGAGGTGCGCGAGCGGTTCGCCGCGGTGGTGGCGGCGGGCGACGGCGACAAGGACGCCTCCGTGCTCGTGGAGCACAGGCCGCAGCAGCAGCCGTAGCAGCAGTCGAAGGGATGTGACGCAGTGAGCGGTACAGGCCGGAGCGCGCTCCGGAACACGGATGTCCTGGTGGCCGGCTCGGGGCCGGCCGGGCTGGCGACGGCTCTGTTCCTCGCCCGACAAGGAGTGGACTGCTACCTGCTGGGCGGCCGGCGGGAGCGGCTCCGGCCGCCGCGCATCCTCGGCGTCCACCCCCGGGCCATGGAACTGCTGCGCTCCCTCGGGGTGGAGCGGGAGGTACGGGACCTGCCCTCGGCGCGGGCCCTGAAGGACAACTCCGGCATCATCGCCGTGGAGTCGCTGGCCGGACACGAACTGGGCGTCCTGGACGCCAAGTACGTCGTCGACGTCAACACCGACCTGGGCAGCCTGTCGCCCACCAGCTGGTGCCTGTGCGAGGAGGGCGAGCTGGAAGGGGCCCTGCGGGAGCGGGCCGAACGGCTGGGCGTACGGATGCGGCCCGACGCCGAACTGGTCTCCTTCGAACGGGACGGCTGGGGCGACGACGGGATCTCGGCGGTGGTCCGCGACCGGGACACCGGCGACGAACACCGGATCCGGGCCTGCTGTCTGGTCGACGCGGGCGGCACCGGCGGCACCGTGCGCGAGCAGCTGGACATCGGCTTCGACGGCCGCACCCTCGGCCACTTCGTCACCGTCCGCTTCACCGCCGACCTCACCGGCGAGCTGCGGGGCCGCCGGTTCATCATGGCCCACGTCGACAACCCCGACGTACGCGGCTCCTTGATGCCGCTGGACAACCGCGCCGACTGGCTGCTGCACCTGCGGCACGACCCGGAGCAGGAGCCCGCCTCTCGGTTCACCGAGGAGCGCTGCGCCGACCTGGTACGGGCGGCCACGGGCCTCGCGGACCTCGAACCGCGCATCGACAGCGTCAGCACCTGGACCGGGGAGGCGAGGGTCGCCGACCGGTTCCGGGAGGGCCAGGTGTTCCTCGTCGGGGACGCGGCCCATGTGATGCCGCCCAGCGGCGGCTTCGACGCCGGCACCGGCATCATCGACGCCCACAACCTCGCCTGGAAGCTCGTCGCCGTGCTGGACGGCTGGGCCCACCCCGACCTCCTCGACTCCTACGACGAGGAGCGGCGCCCGGTGTGCGCGGCCACCGTCGAACAGGCGGTGCTGCGGGCCGAGGACCGCGCCCGGCTGCTGGCCGCCTACCCCGACCCCGCCGACCCCGAGCTGGTCCAGGACCCGCTGGTGTGGCTCGCCGCCCGCTACCGGTCGATGGCGGTGATGCCCTGGGACGAGGGCATCCTGCCCGGCTACGGGCCCTGGGCCGCCGAGAACGACGGCCGGCCCGGCAGCCGCGCCCCGCATCTGCGGCTGCGCCACGGCGGGTCCGAGATCTCCGTGCACGACCTGTTCGGCCGCTCCATGGTGCTGCTCACCGGCCCCGACAACCGCCCCTGGAAGGAGGCCGCCCGCTCGGTCTCCGCCGAACTCGGCACCCCCGTCCAGGTCTACGGCGTCGGCACCGACCTGGAGGACCTCGACGACCGCTGGCCCGAGCTGTACGGCGTCACCGCGCAGGGCGCCGTCCTGGTCCGGCCCGACGGAGTGGTCGCCTGGCGCTGCACCGAGGCGCCGATCTTCACCCGCACCGTGCTGCGCGCCATGACCAAGCGGCTGCTCCGCCTTGACGGGCCGCCCGCCGAGAAGGAGACCCGGTGACCGACATCCCCGAGCCGCTGCGGGTGATCCTCCGCATGGAGGTCCACCCCGAGATGACCGCCGACTTCGAACGGACCTGGCTGTCCATCGGGTGGAGCATCGCCCAGGAACCCGCCAACCGCGGCCAGACCCTCGTCAGGTCCACCGAGGAGGAGGCGGTGTACTACGTCATCACGGACTGGGCCGACGAGCCCGCCTTCCGCGCCTTCGAGGTCAGCCACCGCCACACCCTGCACCGGCAGCGGCTCAAGCCCTACCGGCGTAGCGGCGACATGGCCGTCACCGAGGTCGTGCACCGGCTCGAGCCGGCGTCGAGCAGCGCTCAGCCGGCCTGACCGAGGGTGGGGTCACCGAGACCCGACCCGAGGACCTCTCCATGACGCCAGCACTCCGCCTCCCGCGCCGACGCTTCGTCCTCGGCGCGGGAGGCGTCGCCGTGGCCGCGGGCGCCGGCTGGGGCGCCACGTTCCTGACCGCGTACCAGAGCCGCAAACGCAGCAACGTGGGACAGCTGTCCTTCCGCAACCGCCTCCGCGTCCCCGGCCTCCTCGATCCGAAGCCGTCCGCCGACGGCAGCCGGCACTACACGCTCACCCTCGCCGCCGGCACCAGCCACCTCCTGCCCGGGAAGCGCACCCCCACCTGGGGCGCCAACGGCCCCTACCTCGCGCCCACGCTGCGGGCCCGGCGCGGCGACCGCGTCGCCGTCACCGTGCGCAACCGCCTCCCCGAGGCCACCACCCTGCACTGGCACGGCATGCTGCTGCCCGCCGCCATGGACGGCGGCCCGCACCAGATGATCGACCCCGGCGCCGACTGGCACCCCGCATGGACGGTCCACCAGCCCGCCGCCACCCTCTGGTACCACCCGCACCCGCACGGCTCGACCGGCACCCACGTCTACCGCGGCGTCGCCGGAATGATCATCCTCGACGACGAGCACTCCCGGCGCGCCGAACTGCCCGCCGAGTACGGCGTGGACGACGTCCCCCTGGTCATCCAGGACAAGAACTTCCACGCCGACGGCACCCTCGACCTCACCGAGACCAAGCTCGCCGAGTCCGTCGCCGGCGTCGACAACATGGGCGTCCTCGGCGACACCATCCTCGTCAACGGCACCTACGACCCGTACTTCACGGTCACGACCAGGCGCGTGCGGCTGCGGCTGCTCAACGGCTCCAACGCCCGCGTGTACTGGCTCGGCCTGACCGACGGACGCACCTTCCACCAGGTCGCCACCGACGCCGGACTCCTCGCCCGGCCCCGCGCCCTGGACCGGCTGCTGCTCGCCCCCGGCGAACGCGCCGAGATCGTCGTGGAGTTCAAGCCGGGCGAGGAGACCGTGCTGCGCAGTTTCGAGCCCGCGCTCGATCTCGGCTTTCCCACCGAACGCTTCATGGGCGGCGACGACTCCTTCGACATCATCGCCCTGCGGGCCGCCCGCCGACTGCGCCCCTCACCCCCGCTGCCCACCCGTCTCGACGGCGCCGCCCCGGTCCCCGTCGAGGCACCGGCCGGCGCCCGGCGCAGGCACTTCGAGTTCACCGGCCTGCAGATCAACCACCGGACGATGGAGATGACCCGCGTCGACGAGGTCGTGCCCGCCGGCGCCACCGAGATCTGGGAGATCGAACGCGGCGACGAGTGGGTGCACGTCTTCCACGTCCACGGCGCCGTCTTCCACCTCCTCGACATCAACGGCGAACAGCCGCCGGCCTACACCCGCGGCCCCAAGGACACCGTCTATCTGCACGAGTTCGGCACCCACCGGCTCGCCGTACGGTTCGACACCCTCACCGACCCGAGGACGCCGTACATGTACCACTGCCACGTCCTGCGCCACGAGGACCAGGGAATGATGGGCCAGTTCACCGTCGTACGGCCCGGCACCGAGGCGAGCGCGCCGCGCACCCTCTACGGCGACGGGCACCGCGATGCCATGCACCACCACTGACCACCGCTGAGCCCCGTCGGGTTGAGGGACCCGGAGGGAGCGGGGTGCGGGAAAGGACGAGGGCTCCGGGACGACACCGTCCCGGAGCCCTCGTCCGTCACCCGCCGCTCACAGCACCAGCCGGATCCCGTACCGCCGCAGCCACGTGTTCAGCTGCAGCGGCAGCTCCACGTTGGCCCGCCGGGCCCAGCGGTTCAGCCCCTCCGGGGCCTTCAGCGTCGCCCGCACCGCGGCCACGTCCAGCAACGGCAGCACCGGCGCCTGCGGATCGTCCAGCAGTGCGTGCATCTCCGCGCGCAGCGCCTGCTCGTAGCCCGGGTCGAGGGTGACCGGGTACGGCGTCTTGCGCCGCTCGATCACACTCTGCGGCAGCACATGCCGTACGGCCGCGCGCAGCAGGCTCTTCTCCCGGCCGTCGAAGTTCTGCAGCTCCCAGGGCAGGTTGTAGGCGTACTGCACCAGCCGGTGGTCGCAGTACGGCATCCGCACCTCCAGGCCCACCGCCTTGAACAGCCGCTCGGTGTGCCCGTTCTGGTTCTCCATGAAGTTGGTCAGATGCACCCAGCACAGCTCCCGCATGTGCCGCTCCTGCTCCGACATGCCCGGCAGATGCGGGGCCTCGGCGACCGACTCTCGGTAGCGCTGGGCCGCGTAGTCCAGCGGGGCCAGGTCCTTCAGCAGCGACTCGTCGAACAGGCCGCAGCCCAGGCCCTTGGCGTCGTCGCGCACCACCCCGCGCGCCACCCACGGGAAGGTGTCCATCCGCGACTCGACCGGGTCCCGGTTCCAGGCCACCCCGTGGAACAGAGAGTCGGCGGCCTCACCGGTGAGCACCACCTTCGTGTCGTGCTCGCCCACCGCGCGGGCCAGCAGATACAGCGAGGTGTTCATGTCGCCGAGCGGCGTCGGGTAGTCCTTGGCGCGCAGCACCTGCCAGCGCGCCACCTCGTCGCTGAGCTCCGCCGGGTCCAGGACCACCCCGGTGTGGTCGGTGTCCAGGTGCCGCACCACGTCGGCCGCGTACGGGGCGTCCGGGGACTGCCGGGTGTCGGTGGCCTGGAAGTTCTCCGAGTGCCGGGCGAAGTCCACGGTGAACGTACGGATCCGCCGCCCGGTCCGCGCCAGCTCCTGGCCGGCGAGCCCCACCACGCCACTGGAGTCCAGACCGCCCGACAGCAGCGAACCCACCGGCGCCTCGGTGCGCAGATTGCGTTCGATGCTCTCCTCCAGCAGCCCGCGGATGGTGTCCACGGTGGTGTCGAGGTCGTCGGTGTGCTCGGCCGCGTCGACCCCCCAGTACCGCGTGCGCCGCGTGCCGCCCGCGCTCACCACCAGGTGGTGCCCGGCCCGCAGCCGGTGCATCCCGCGGAACGGCGCCACATGCGGCGTACCGGAGTAGGTGAAGATCTCCTGCAGCCCCTCGGCGTCCACCTCCGGCTGCACCTGCGGATGCGCCAGGATCGCCTTCGCCTCCGAGCCGAACACCAGCCCCGTCGGGGTCGGGTGGTACAGCAGCGGCTCCACACCGAGCCGGTCGCGCACCAGGAACAGCTCCTCGCGGCGCGCGTCCCACACCACGCCGGCGAAGGTGCCCTCCAGCCGCTGCGCGGCCCCGGCCCCCCACTCCAGATAGGCGTGCAGCAGCGTCTCGGTGTCGCCGCCGTACCGGAAGCGGTGGCCGCGCCGCGACAACGTGCCGCGCAGCTCCTCGTGGTTGAGGATCGAACCGCTGTGCGCGGCCACCGCCACGACCCGCCCGTCGTGCTCCAGGGCGACCGGCTGCCGCCCGCCGCCCGCCAGGTCGAACACCGCGAGATGCCGGTGCCCCAGGGCGACGCGCGGACTGGTCCACACGCCCTCGCCGTCGGGGCCGCGCAGGGCCATCGTCGCCGCCATGGCCAGGACGGTGCCGCGTTCCCGGGTCAGATCCCGGGACCAGTCCACCCAGCCGGTGATTCCAGACATGCTCTCTCCCTCGTCGTGTCGCGGAGTGCGGCGGGGCCGGTCACCGCGCCAGCAGCGCCTTGAGTACGTCGTCGAGTACGGCCCCGGGCTCGCCGTGCGCGGCGGGGGAGCGCCAGGCCACCACCCCGTCGGGGCGCACCAGCACAGCGCCGTCCGCGCCCACGCCGTACGCCTCGGTCCAGCCGCCCGACGGGTCGCGCAGTCCGTCACCGATCCGCAGCACGTCGAGCGTGACGCCCGCGCGGTCCGCCGCGGCCCGGGCGGCATCTGCCCAGGACCCCGCCTCCGGCCCGGCGAGCAGCACCGGCGCCCGGGTGAACAGGTCCAGCGTGGAGACCTCCCGACCGTCCCGGAGCAGCACGACGTGCGGGGCGCGGGTGCCGGGCAGACCGCGCGGGTCGCCGTTCCACACACCGTCGGGGACGCTGTCGCCGGGCGCGGGCAGGACCGCGCCGGACCGGTACTGCCAGCTGAACCAGATCTCGGTGTCGGCGTGGATCGCCGGATTGGCGGGCGCGGGCTCCTTCGCCGCGAGCCGCGGACGGTCCTGGGACCGCAGCACCGCCTGCTCGACGGTGGCCGCGCACACCGGCCGCCGCTCGGCGTCATAGCTGTCCAGCAGCCCGGCACCGGCCTCGCCGCGCAGCACCGCCGCGAGCTTCCACGCCAGGTTGTGCGCGTCCTGCACACCGGTGTTGGAGCCGAACGCCCCGCTGGGCGGCATCACATGGGCGGCGTCGCCCACCAGGAACACCCGGCCCGCGCCGAAGGAGGTCGCGGTCCGCCCGGCGGCCTCCCAGGGGATCGCGCCGAGGACCTTCACCTCCAGCTCGGGCACCCCGGCCGCGGCCCGCACCAGCTCCCGGCACCGCTCGTCGGTGAAGGAGGCGACGTCCTCGGTGGCCGGGTCGAACACCACGTGCAGCAGCCAGCGCCGCGCGTTGTCCAGCGGCATCAGCGCACCGCGCACCACGTCGTTGAACGTGTAGCACATGATGAACCGACGCTCGCCCAGCTCCTCGGCGAGGTCCGCCTCGAAATGGATGTTGAGGAAGTGCCCGGTGGTGCCCGGCCCCTCCACGCCGACACCGAGCGCCTCCCGCACCGGACTCGCCGGCCCGTCCGCGCCGACCAGATAGTCGGCGGTCACCGTGCGCGCCTCACCGCTCTCCCGGTCCCGCAGCCGGGCCGTGACACCGTCCGCGCCCTGCTCGAAGGACTCCAGCTCGGTGAAGTACGAGAACCGCGCGCCGAGTTCCTCCGCGCGCCGCCGGACCACCGGTTCGAACTCGTCCTGGTGGCACAGGCACCAGCCGCTCGGCGACAGGGCGCTCAGATCGGTGCGTACGTCCATGAAGTACTGCTCGTGCAGAGCGCCCAGCTGGTGCCCGGCCAGCGACTGGGCCGCCAGCACCCCGGTGTTGCGGGCGAGGGCACGGGCCGACTCGGTGGCCCGCACCTCCTCCTCCAGCCCGACCGAGCGCATCAGCTCCATCGCCCGCGGGTTGATGCCCCGCGCACGCGGGTGCGGCGAGATGCCCCGGTGACGCTCCACCACCAGACAGGGCACCTCGTGCCAGGACAGGAACAGGGCGGTGCACAGGCCGGCCAGTCCCGCGCCAGCCACCAGCACCGGAACGTGCTGCTGCTTGTCGGACACGTGCTTCCTCCTCCGAACGGACCTGCGGCTCAGGGTGGGCGCCCCGGGTCGGGGCACGATGGAGGAAGGCTGGACCCGGTAGGGGCCGGTCAGTAGCGGTAGTGGTCGGGCTTGTAGGGGCCCTCGACGTCGACGCCGATGTAGGCGGCCTGCTCCGGGCGCAGCGTGGTCAGCTTCACGCCGAGGGCGTCCAGGTGGAGGCGGGCGACCTTCTCGTCGAGGTGCTTGGGCAGCGTGTACACGCCGGTCGGGTAGGCGTCGGGCTTGGTGAACAGCTCGATCTGGGCCAGGGTCTGGTCCGCGAAGGAGTTGGACATCACGAACGAGGGGTGACCGGTGGCGTTGCCCAGGTTCAGCAGACGGCCCTCGGACAGCACGATGATGACCTTGCCGTCGGGGAAGGTCCAGGTGTGCACCTGCGGCTTGACCTCGTCCTTGACGATGCCGGGCACCTTCGCCAGGCCGGCCATGTCGATCTCGTTGTCGAAGTGGCCGATGTTCCCCACGATGGCCTGGTGCTTCATCCTGGCCATGTCGCCGGCCATGATGATGTCCTTGTTGCCGGTGGTGGTGATGAAGATGTCGGCCTGGTCGACGACCTCCTCCAGGGTGGTGACCTGGTAGCCGTCCATCGCCGCCTGCAGCGCGCAGATCGGGTCGATCTCGGTGACGATGACCCGGGCGCCCTGCCCGCGCAGCGACTCCGCGCAGCCCTTGCCCACGTCGCCGTAGCCGCACACCACCGCGGTCTTGCCGCCGATCAGCACGTCGGTGGCCCGGTTGATGCCGTCGATCAGCGAGTGCCGGCAGCCGTACTTGTTGTCGAACTTCGACTTCGTCACCGCGTCGTTGACGTTGATCGCCGGGAACAGCAGGACGCCGTCGCGCTGCATCTCGTACAGACGGTGCACACCCGTCGTGGTCTCCTCCGTCACCCCACGGATCCCGGAGGCGATCGCGGGCCAGTCGAGCGGGCTGCGCTCCAACAGGGCGCGGACGACGGCCAGTTCCTCGTTGTCGGCGGCGGGGAGCCGGCCGGTCTTGCGGTACTCGACGCCCTGGTGGACGAGGAGGGTGGCGTCACCGCCGTCGTCGAGGATCATGTTCGGGCCCGCGTCGCCGGGCCAGGTCAGGGCCTGCTCGGTGCACCACCAGTACTCCTCCAGCGTCTCGCCCTTCCAGGCGAAGACCGGGATGCCGACCGCGGCGATCGCGGCGGCCGCGTGGTCCTGGGTGGAGTAGATGTTGCACGACACCCAGCGCACCTCGGCGCCGAGCGCGACCAGCGTCTCGATGAGCACGGCCGTCTGGACGGTCATGTGCAGGGAGCCGGTGATGCGCGCGCCGGCCAGGGGCCGCGCGCCGGCGTACTCCTCGCGGATCGACATCAGGCCGGGCATCTCGTGCTCGGCGAGGGTGATCTCCTTGCGGCCGAACTCGGCCAGGGACAGGTCGGCGACCTTGAAGTCCGTGAAGTCAGCGGACACTGAGGCTCCTTGAGGCCAGGACGTTGCGGTGGATGTCGAGCGCGGCGGTCGACCGGTTCAGGGTGATGTAGTGCAGCCCGGGAGCGCCCTCGGCCAGCAGCCGCACGGCCATGCCGGTGGCGTGCTCGACGCCGATCCGACGCCCCTCGGCGGGATTGCCGCGCGCCCGCTCCAGCCGGTGGGCGAGGTCCTCGGGGAAGGCGGCGCCGGACAGTTCGGCGAAGCGGCGGATCTGGGCGGCGTCGGTGGCGGGCATGATCTCCGGGATGACCGGGATGTCGCAGCCCGCCGCCGCGACCCGGTCGCGCAGCCTCAGATAGTCCTCGACGTGGAAGAACATCTGCGTGATGGCGTAGTCGGCGCCGGCCCGGCACTTGGCGACGAAGTGCCGGATGTCGCTCTCCCAGTCGGGGGAGCGCGGATGGCGTTCCGGGAAGGCGGCCACGCCGATGGTGAAGTCACCGAGCGAGCGCACGAGTTCGACCAGTTCCCGGGCGTACGTGAACCCCTCGGGGTGGGGCGTCCAGGGGCCGTTCGGGTCGCCGGGCGGATCACCCCGGAGGACCAGCACGTCCCGGATGCCCGCGTCCGCGTACTGGCCGATGATCCGGCGCAGTTCGGCCACCGAGTGGCCGACCGCGGTGAGATGGGCGACCGGCCGCAGGGTGGTCTCGGCGGCGATGCGCCGGGTGACGGCGACGGTCCGGTCACGGGAGGAACCGCCCGCTCCGTAGGTGACGGAGACGAAGTCCGGCCGCAGGGGCTCCACTCGACGGATCGCGTCCCACAGGGTGCGCTCGCCCTGGTCCGTCTTCGGCGGGAAGAACTCGAAGGAGAAGGTCGTCATCGCGCGCCTCCCGCGTTGAAGTAGCTCGCCTCCGGGTGGTGGACGACGATCGCGTCCGTGGACTGCTCGGGGTGCAGCTGGAACTCCTCGGACAGATGGACGCCGATGCGTTCCGGCTCCAGCAGGTCGGCGATCTTGGCGCGGTCCTCCAGGTCCGGGCAGGCCGGATAGCCGAGCGAGTAGCGGCACCCCTGGTAGGCGGTACGGAACATGCCGTCGAGCGAGTCCGGATCCGCGCCCGCGATGCCCCACTCGGCCCGCACCCGCGCGTGCCAGTACTCGGCGAGCGCCTCGGCCAACTGCACGGACAGACCGTGCAGTTCGAGGTAGTCGCGGTAGGCGTCGGCCTCGAAGAGGTCCGCAGTGGCGTCACCGATCCGGGAGCCGACGGTGACGACCTGCAGGCCCACCACATCGGTCTCGCCGGACTCCTCCGAACGGAAGAAGTCGGCCAGGCAGAGCCGGCGGCCGTGCGCCTGCCGGGGGAAGGTGAAGCGGGTGCGCTCGTTGCCGTGCTCGTCCAGGATGATCAGGTCGTCGCTCTTGGACACACAGGGGAAGTAGCCGTGGACGACGGCCGCTTCGAGAAGGCCTTCCCTCTGCAGGTGATCGAGCCAACCGCGCAGCCTCGGACGTCCCTCGGTGTCGATCAACTCCTTGGTGAGACCCCACTGACCGCGGAACAACGCCGTTTCGTCGAGCCAGCCGGCGTACTCCTTGAGCTGGATGCCCTTGACGACGCGGGTGCCGAAGAACGGCGGGGTGGGGATGGGGTTGTCGGTGGCGACGTCGGAGCGGACGTTGCCCTCCACCGGCTGCTCGTCGACCTGGGCGGACGCGGTGGCCCGCACCCGGCGCTGCTTCAGCTCCGGCAGCTTGGCCCCCGGCACCCCCCGCTTGACGCCGATCAGGGCGTCCATCAGCCGCAGGCCCTCGAAGGCGTCCCGGGCGTAACGC
>NZ_WVUG01000113.1 GCF_017614965.1 Streptomyces griseorubiginosus
GTTGGGGAACAGCGGGGCGGGCAGCGTGCCGCGCAGGCGGCCCCCGGCGTCCATCACCACGGCCGAGTTGCGCACCAGGGGCGCGCCGGTGTCCCGCCAGGCGGAGGACTCGCCGACCGGGTTGGGCGGGCCGTGCACCTGGCCCAGGTAGGTGTCCGAGAACAGCCACAGCACCCGTCCGTCGGGCAGCCGCAGCGAGTGGGTGCCGTCGCCGCCGGTCCAGTCGTCGGTGCGGGTGGCGTCGTCTCCGTAGCGGGCGAACTCACCGGTGAGCCGGTCGTCCTTCGACCAGGAGGTGACCGTGTGCGGCGCGCACCCGCCGCCCTCCCGGCCGTCGTCGTCGGGCAGGGCGGTGAGCAGCACGGCCCCGAGAACCAGGGCCAGCAGCAGGCCGAGGCCGGTTCCCGTCCGCTGTCGTGCTCGTCGGTCGTCGGGCACCCAGGGGACGTTAGCGGCTGCCGACGGCACGGTCCATGGGCACTGACGTCAGGGCCGCAGCACCACCTTGCCCAGGTTGCCCCGCGCCTCGACCACCGCGTGCGCCTTCGCCGCGTCCCCCAGAGCGAACTCCCCGTGCACGACGGGCCGCACCGCGCGCTCCGCGTGCAGCCGCCACAGCTCCCGCCGCCACCGCTCGTACAACTCCGGCTTCCCGCGGGCGATCCGGGCCGTCTGGAAGCCGATCACGGACTTGGCGCCCACGAGCAGGTCGTACGCCCGCACGGTCCCGCCGCCCGAGCTGTACGCCACCAGCCGCCCGCCCGGGGCCAGCGCCGCGATCGCCGGGGTCAGCAGCTCGCCGCCCACCGCGTCCAGGACGTAGTCGACGGGTTCGCCCCAGCCGTCGGCCCCGTAGACGATCACCTCGTCGGCACCGAGGGACCGTACGAAACCGGCCTTTCCCGGGTCCGACACCGCGCCCACCACCCCAGCTGCGCCCCGCCGCCGCGCCAGTTGGACGGCCAGGTGCCCGACACCGCTCGCCGCCGCCGTGATCAGGGCCGCCTCGCCCGGCTCGGGGCGGGCCGCATCCAGGGCGCCGAGGGCGACCAGACCGCCGCGGACCAGGGCGACCGCGTCGACGACGGACGCCGTGTCCGGGACGGGCGAGGCCATGGCCTCGTGCAGCAGCGCGAAGTCGGCGTAGCCGTGCCCGAAGCACAGGCCGGTCACCCGGTCTCCGGCGGCGAAGCGGGTGACGCCCGCGCCGGCCGCCACCACCTCCCCGGCGATCTCGCCGCCGAGCGGAACGGGCTCGGCCGCCTCGGTGACCTTGCGGACGACGGGGAGGGTGACGCCGACGGCCTCGCAGCGGACGAGGAGCTCTCCGGGGCCGGGCTCCGGGACGGGGGCCTCCTCCACGAACAGGGGGCCACCGGTGGACTCGTAGCGGACGCGCCGCATCACACCTCCAGGGATCGCACGGAACCGTCGGGGCCCCAACGGTATCGGCGTTCATTGGGAACCCCAACGAGTTTTGGCTAGGCTGCCGACATGTCAGACGCCCCGCTCGCCGCGATCCGCTCCCTGCCCAGCTGGCTGCTCGGCCGTGCGGCCGCCCGTGGACGCGCCCTGGTGGCCGAGGCGCTCGCGGCGGAGGGCTTGAGGATGTGGCACCACGTGGTGCTCTCCGCCGTCCGCGACCTCGCCCCGGTCGCCCAGGCCGACCTCGGACGGAGCGTCCAGCTCGATCCGAAGGACCTGGTCGGCGTCCTCAACGACCTCCAGGCCGCCGGCCTGGTCGTCCGCGAACCGGATCCCGCGGACCGCCGCAAGAACGCGGTGTCCCTCACCGCGGAGGGCGCGCGGTCGCTGGCGCGCTGCGAGAAGGCGGCGCGCGCGGCCAACGACGACCTGCTCGCCCCGCTCTCGGCCGCCGAACGTGACCGGTTCATGAAGATGTTGATCCGGATTTCCGGTACTACGGAGGGCTGACGGCGGATAACGTTCCGTCATGACCGCACCCCTCGCCCTCCATCCCGCGCGCAGCGCCCTCGTCCTGGTCGATCTGATGGACCGGATCGTCGCGCTGCCCCTGGAGCCCCGCAAGGGCCCCGAAGTCCTGTCCACCGCCGAGGAGTTGGCGGCCGCCTTCCGCTCGGCGGGCGCGACCGTCGTCCTCGTCCGCGTCGAACGGCCCGGCGTCGCCGAACAGCCGCCCGGCAGCGGCCTGGTGGCGGGCCTGGCGCGGGACGGCGACGTCGAGATCGTCAAGCGCACCATCGGCGCCTTCCAGGGCACGGACCTGGACGCCGTACTGCGCGAGCGGGGCGTCACCACCCTGGTCCTCGGCGGGATCGCCACCAACCTCGGCGTCGAGTCCACCGCCCGCGCGGCCGGCGACCTCGGCTACGACCTGGTCTTCGTCGAGGACGCCATGTCGGCCTTCACGGCGGCCGAACACGACGCGTCGACCCGCCTCGACTTCCCGAGGCTGGGGACGGTGGTACGGGCGGCGGAGGTGCGGTTCGTCGCCGGCTGACCCAGGGGTGCCGGCGGGGCCCCTGTGCGGCGCAGGGGGCGCTCCCCGCCGGTCGGGGCCCCGCCGCCGTGTCGCGGGGAGCCGGTCAGGCCTGGGCGGCCGCGGTCCGCAGGGTGAGCCGGTGTTCGCCCGCGTACACGTTCATGGAGCTGCCCCGCAGGAAGCCCACCAGGGTCAGGCCGGTCTCGGCGGCCAGGTCCACGGCCAGCGAGGACGGCGCGGAGACCGCGGCCAGCACCGGGATGCCGGCCATGACCGCCTTCTGCGCCAGCTCGAAGGAGGCCCGCCCGGAGACGAGGAGGACGGTGCGGGACAGGGGCAGGTTCCCGCTCTGCAGGGCGCGGCCCACCAGCTTGTCGACCGCGTTGTGCCGGCCGACGTCCTCCCGGACGTCCAGCAGCTCGCCGTCCTCGGTGAACAGGGCCGCCGCGTGCAGACCCCCGGTCCGGTCGAAGACCCGCTGGGCCGCGCGGAGCCGGTCGGGGAGGTCCGCGAGCAGTTCGGGATCGAGGCGGACCGGGGGAGTGTCGGCCAGCGGCCAGCGGGCCGTCGTGCGCACCGCGTCGAGGCTCGCCTTGCCGCACAGGCCGCAGGACGAGGTCGTGTAGACGTTCCGTTCGAGGGTGATGTCGGGGATCGCCACGCCCGGCGCCGTCCGCACGTCGACCACGTTGTACGTGTTCGAGCCGTCGACGGTGGCACCCGCGCAGTACACGATGTTCTGCAGGTCCGCCTGCTCGGCGAGTACGCCCTCGCTGACCAGGAAGCCCGCGGCCAGCGCGAAGTCGTCGCCCGGGGTGCGCATGGTGATCGCGAGCGGTTTGCCGTTCAGCCGGATCTCCAGCGGCTCCTCCGCGACCAGGGTGTCGGGGCGCGAGGAGACGGCCCCGTCCCGGATGCGGATCACCTTGCGTCGTTCCGTGACTCGTCCCATGTGTGCCTCAGTCCCGGTTCTGTACGTGCTGGTAGCCGAAGCGGCCCTTGATGCAGAGGTTGCCGTGGGTCACCGGGTTGTCGTGCGGCGAGGTGACCTTCACGATCTCATTGTCCTGCACGTGGAGCGTGAGGTTGCAGCCCACTCCGCAGTACGCGCAGACCGTGGTCGTCTCCGTCTGCTTGGTCTCGTCCCACGTACCCGCCGCACGCATGTCGAACTCCGACTTGAACGACAGCGCTCCGGTCGGGCACACCTCGATGCAGTTCCCGCAGTACACACAGGCGGAGTCGGTCAGCGGGGCGTCCTGCTCGACGGCGATCCGGGCGTCGAAGCCGCGGCCGGAGACGGAGATCGCGAAGGTGTTCTGCCACTGGTCGCCGCAGGCGTCGACGCACTTGTAGCAGAGGATGCACTTGTCGTAGTCGCGCACGTACAGATCGTTGTCGACCCTCGGCTCCTCGCCCAGCCGGGCCGCGTCCGGGCCGAACCGGTCCGGCTTCGCCTCGTACTCCTTGATCCATCCGGCGACCCGCTCAGTCGTCGACAGGTCGACCGAGGAGGCCAGCAGTTCGAGGACGATCTTGCGGCTGTGCCGGGCGCGCTCGGTGTCCGTGCGGACGAGCATTCCGGGCTCGGCCCGGCGTGAGCAGGCCGGTACCAGGGTCCGGGAGCCCTCGACCTCGACCACACACACCCGGCAGGCGTTCTTGGGGCGCAGGGTGTCGCCCTGGCACAGGGTCGGCACGTCCTTCCCGGCCGCCCGGCACGCGTCGAGGACGGTCGAGCCCTCCGGGACCCGGACCTCCTGGCCGTCCAGGGTGAACTCCAGCAGCCGGCGCGGAATCCCGAGCGGTGTCACGGTCATGCGTAGGCCCCCAGACGGTCGATGGCGGATTCCACGGCGTTCCACGCGGTCTGTCCCAGACCGCAGATCGAGGCGTCCCGCAGGGCGCGCCCGACCTCCCTGAGCAGGGCGATGTCGTCGGCCGCGGCCGCCCCCGTGCGCTCGACGATCCGGTGCAGCGCCTCCTCCTGCCGTACCGTCCCGACCCGGCACGGCACGCACTGCCCGCAGGACTCGTCCCGGAAGAACTCGGCGATCCGCAGCAGCAGCCGGGGCAGCGGAACGCTGTCGTCGAAGGCCATGACGACGCCCGAGCCGAGCGTGGTGCCTGCTTCCCGGGTGCCTTCGAAGGTGAGCGGGATGTCCAGTTCGTCGGGCCGTACGAAACCGCCGGCCGCCCCGCCGAGGAGGACGGCCCTCAGGCCCGGGCGCACCCCGGCCAGCTCCAGCACCTCACCGAGCGTCGCGCCGAACGGCAGCTCGTAGACGCCGGGCCGGTCCACGCTGCCGGAGACGCAGAACAGTTTGGGTCCGGTGGACTTCCCGGTGCCGATCGCCGCGTAGGCCGGTGCGCCCATGGTCAGGATCGGCAGGACGTTGACGAGCGTCTCGACGTTGTTCTCCACCGTCGGTTTGCCGAACAGGCCCTTCTCGACCGGGAAGGGAGGCTTGGAGCGCGGTTCGCCCCGGTAGCCCTCGATGGAGTTGAACAGGGCCGTCTCCTCGCCGCAGATGTAGGCGCCCGCACCGCGCCGGATCTCGATGTCGAAGGCGTGGCCCTGGCCGAGGACGTCGTCGCCGAGGAAGCCACGCGCGCGTGCCTGCGCGATCGCGTGCTCCAGACGGCGCAGGGCGCGCGGGTACTCGCCGCGCAGATAGACGTACCCCTGGTGCGCGCCGGTCGCGTACGCGGCGATCGTCATGGCCTCCACCAGCGCGTACGGGTCGCCCTCCAGGAGCACGCGGTCCTTGAAGGTGCCCGGCTCGGATTCGTCGGCGTTGCAGACCAGGTAGTGGGGGTGGTCGGGCTGCGACGCCGTGGCCTGCCACTTGCGGCCGGTGGGGAAGGCAGCGCCGCCACGCCCGACCAGGCCGGAGTCGGTCACCTCGCGGATCACTCCGGCGGGACCGAGTTCGAAGGCGCGGCGCAGGGCGGTGTAGCCGCCGTGGGCGCGGTAGTCGTCGAGGGAGGACGGGTCGACCAAGCCCACCCTGCCGAGCAGGACGAGTCCCGGGTCCCCGGCCTGCGGCACCGCCGTCGCCGCCGGCGGCTCCTCGGGCGCCGAGTCGGGGGCGGTCGCGGCGAGGACGGCCTCCCGCACGGTCGCCGGCGCCGACACCGCCGTACGCACCGGATCGCCCGCCCTGACGGCGAGTGCGGCCGGGGCGCGTTCGCACAGGCCGAGGCAGGGGCCGCGCTGCACGGACACACCGGGGCCGAGCCCTGCCTCGACCCCGGCGCACAGGTCGGCCGCGCCGGCCGCCGTGCACGCGAGGTCCGTGCAGACGTGGAGAACGGTCGCGGGGCGGGGCCGGAGCGAGAACATCGCGTAGAAGGTGGCGACCCCGTACGCCTCCGCCGGCGGCACGGTCAGCCGCCGGCACAGGTAGTCCAGCCCGCCCTCGCTGATCCATCCGACGCGGTCGCTCAGGGCGTGCAGCCCCGGCAGCAGCAGGTCGCGGCGGTCCCGGGCCGCGCGGCCGCCGCGGGCCCACCGCAGGTCGGCGTCGGACCGGTCGGCGCCCTCCCAGGAGGACTCCGGAGGCCCCAACAGGGCGTCCACGGCGGCCCGTTCGTCGTCCGTCGGCTTGCTGTCGCCGAAGTGCAGGTCCATCAGGTCACCTCACGATGGTCGCGACGGGAAGCTTCTCGATCCGGATCGCCGAGGCCTTGAACTCCGCCGTCCCGGCGATCGGGCAGGTGGCCTCGATCGTCAGCTGGTTGGTGTCCACCTCGTCGGGAAAGTGCATGGTCATGAACGCGAGCCCGGGACGCAGTGCCGGGTCGATCCACACCGGCGCCACGACCGACCCGCGCCGCGAGGACACCTGTACCTCCTCGCCGACCACGACCCCGTAGTGCTCGGCGTCCTCCGGGGACAGCTCGACGTACTCGCCGCGCCGCAGCGGGGAGGCGTAACCCCCGCTCTGCACCCCGGTGTTGTAGGAGTCGAGGCGGCGTCCGGTGGTGAGCCGGACCGGGTACTCCTCGTCGGTGAGGTCGACCGGCGGATCGTGCCGCACGATCCCGAAGGGCGCCGGCATCCCGCGCCTGGCCGGGTCCTTCTCCCACAACCGGCCGTGCAGAAAGGTCGGTTCGAGGTCCTCGGTGCTCGGGCACGGCCACTGGATGCCCTGGTGCTCCTCCAGACGCTCGTACGTCATCCCGTGGTGGTCCGGCGAGAGCGAGCGCAGCTCGTTCCAGACGGCCTCCGAGTCGGCGTACTTCCAGTCGTGGCCCAGACGTGCGGCCAGCTCGCAGATGATGTCGACGTCCTCGCGGGCCTCGCCGGGCGGGGTGACCGCTCGCCGGACCCGCTGGACCCGCCGCTCGCTGTTGGTGGTCGTGCCCTCGGTCTCCGCCCAGCCGGCCGTGGCGGGCAGGACGACGTCCGCGAGCTCGGCCGTCCTCGTCAGGAAGATGTCCTGGACGAGGAGGAAGTCGAGCTGCCGCAGACGCCGTACGGCCTGCTCGCTGTCGGCCTCCGACTGCGCCGGGTTCTCCCCGACGCAGTAGACGGCCCGCAGGGAGCCCGCCTCCATCGCCTCGAACATCTCGGTGAGGTTCAGCCCGTGGTGGGGCTCGATGACGGTGTTCCACGCCGATTCGAACTTCAGCCGGGTGTCCGCGTCGAGGATGTCCTGAAAGCCGGGCAGCCGGTTGGGGATCGCGCCCATGTCGCCGCCGCCCTGCACGTTGTTCTGACCGCGCAGCGGCTGCAAGCCGGCGCCGTAGCGGCCCACTTGGCCGGTCAGCAGGGAGAGGTTGATGAGCGCGCGGACGTTGTCGGTGCCGTTGTGGTGCTCGGTGATGCCGAGGGTCCAGCACAGCTGGGCGCGCTCGGCGCGGGCGTAGGCATGCGCCAACTCCCGTATCGCGCGCGCCGGTACGCCCGTCACCTTCTCGGCGAGCGAGAGCGTCCACGGCTCGACGAGCGCCCGGTACTCCTCGAATCCGGTGGTTGCCCGCTCGATGAACGCGTCGTTGGCCAGGCCCGCGTGGATGATCTCCCGGCCGATCGCGTGCGCCATCGGGATGTCGGTGCCGACGTTCAGCCCGAGCCAGCTCTCCGCCCACTCGGCGGTGGAGGTGCGCCGCGGGTCGACGGCGTACATCCGCGCGCCGTTCCTGATGCCCTTCAGCACGTGCTGGAAGAAGATCGGGTGGGCGAAGCGGGCGTTGGAGCCCCACATCACGATGACGTCCGTGTGCTCGATCTCCTCGTACGAGGACGTCCCGCCGCCTGAGCCGAACGCGGCGGAGAGCCCGGCGACGCTCGGGGCGTGACAGGTCCGGTTGCAGGAGTCGACGTTGTTGGTGCCCATGACGACCCGGGCGAACTTCTGCGCCACGTAGTTCATCTCGTTGGTGGCGCGGGCGCAGGAGAACATGCCGAACGCGCCGCGGTTGCGGTCCAGGCCGCGGGCCGCGCGGTCCAGGGCCTCCTCCCAGCTCGCCCGCCGGAACGGCTCGTCACGGGAGTCCCGCACCAGGGGGTGGGTGAGGCGGGTGTAGGTCTTCGGCTGACGCTTCCTCATGCGGCGCTCCTCAGCGCGAGCAGGTCCGAGATGGCGTGCACGGTGCGCAGGGTGGGCACCTCCACACCGGTGATCTCCGCCAGTTCGACGACGGCGGCGAGCAGGACGTCGAGTTCGAGCGGCTTGCCGCGCTCCAGGTCCTGGAGGGTGGAGGTGCGGTGGTCGCCGACGCGTTCGGCGCCGGCCAGCCGGCGTTCGATGGAGACGCCGACCTCGCAGCCGAGGGCCTCGGCGACCGCGAGCGTCTCGGCCATCATGGTCTCGATGACCTTGCGGGTGCCGCCGTGCCGGCACATCTGGCGCATGGTGGCCCGGGACAGTGCGCTG
The DNA here is from genome assembly GCF_017614965.1 of Streptomyces griseorubiginosus. GTDB lineage: Bacteria > Actinomycetota > Actinomycetes > Streptomycetales > Streptomycetaceae > Streptomyces > Streptomyces griseorubiginosus_B. The sequence continues at coordinate 8,350 of NZ_WVUG01000113.1, forward strand.
ATCGGGTTGAACGAGATGTTGCCCAGCAGCTTGAGCCAGACGTCGTTGCGCAGGTCCGGCTCCACCGGGCACTTCAGACCGCCGGCGACCATGGCCTCGCTGAAGTCGAGGCAGCGCTTCGAGACGCTGCGGTCGGGCTCGCCGACGGAGAACCGGGTGCCTTCGAGGTGCCGTACGACTCCCGGCCCCGCCAGCTCCGTCGCCGCGTAGACGACACAGCCGACGGCCCGTTCGGGCGCGAGCACCGCGCTGACCGCGCCGCCCGGGTCCACGCTCTCGACGCGGTGGCCGTCGTAGGGGCCGCCGTGCCGGTGGAAGTACCACCAGGGGATGCCGTTCTGGGCGGCGACCACCGTGGTGGTGTCGTGCAGAAGGGGCTCGATGAGCGGCCCGCACGCCGCGTACGAGGTGGCCTTCAGACCGAGGAAGACGTGGTCGACCGGGCCGATCTCGGCCGGGTCGTCGGTGGCGTGGGCGTGCGCGGTGAAGTCGCCGCGCGGACTGAGCACCCGTACTCCGTGCCGCCGCATGGCCGCCAGGTTCGGTCCACGGGCCACCAGATGCACGTCGGCGCCGGCGCGGTGGAGCGCGGCACCGACGTAGGCGCCGATCGCACCGGCGCCGAGGACTGCGACTTTCATGACGAGACAGCTCCGTTCGGTCGAGGGATACCGAGGAGAGGGCCGCACTGTCGAATCTTGTCGACCGAATATTGTCTACAGTATGGAAGTTGGGGGGACAAGACTTCGCGCAGCACCTGGGACACCGGGCGCCGGGACGGCCCGTGACCGTTCGTCCTCCGCCGCCGACCGTTCGTCGCGCCGTGCATACCGCTCATCGCATACGGTCGACGCTTTGCCCTCCCGTACCTTCCCAACTCCCTTACGGATTCCTAGGGTTCGGGATCATGAGCCCCCCTGTAGCGCCACCCGGCTGGAGCCGCTGGCTCGTCCCCCCGGCCGCCCTCTCCGTCCACCTCTCCATCGGCCAGGCCTACGCCTGGAGCGTCTTCAAGCCGCCGCTCGAATCCGCCCTGAACCTCGACGGCACCGAGAGCGCGCTGCCGTTCCAGTTCGCCATCGTGATGCTCGGTCTGTCGGCCGCGTTCGGCGGCACGCTCGTCGAGCGCAAAGGGCCGCGCTGGGCGATGACCGTGGCGCTGGTCTGCTTCTCCTCCGGCCTGCTGCTGTCCGCGCTCGGCGCGGAGACCAAGCAGTTCTGGCTGATCGTCCTCGGCTACGGCGTGGTCGGCGGCGTCGGCCTCGGCATCGGCTACATCTCGCCCGTGTCCACATTGATCAAGTGGTTCCCGGACCGGCCCGGCATGGCCACCGGCATCGCCATCATGGGCTTCGGCGGCGGCGCGCTGATCGCCTCGCCCTGGACGGCGCAGATGCTGTCCTCCTTCGGCACCGACAACTCCGGGATCGCGCTGGCGTTCCTGGTCCTCGGGCTGTCGTACGCCGTCTTCATGTCGCTCGGTGTGCTGCTGGTGCGGGTGCCGCGCACCGAGAAGCCGGTCCAGGACGCGCCCAGCGCCTTCGAGGGCGTGCAGGTGTCGGCGGCGAGCGCGGTGCGCACCCCGCAGTTCTGGTGCCTGTGGCTCGTGCTCTGCATGAACGTGACGGCGGGCATCGGCATCCTGGAGAAGGCCGCCCCGATGATCACGGACTTCTTCGCCGACACCTCGGCCGCCGTCTCGGCGTCCGCCGCCGCCGGTTTCGTCGCGCTGCTGTCCGCCGCCAACATGGCGGGCCGCATCGGCTGGTCGTCCACCTCCGACCTGATCGGCCGCAAGAACATCTACCGCGTGTACCTGGGCGTCGGCGCGGTGATGTACGCGCTCATCGCCCTGTTCGGCGACTCCTCCAAGCCGCTGTTCGTGCTGTGCGCGCTGGTCATCCTCTCCTTCTACGGCGGCGGCTTCGCGACCGTCCCCGCCTATCTGAAGGACCTCTTCGGCGCCTACCAGGTCGGCGCGATCCACGGCCGGCTGCTCACCGCCTGGTCCACGGCCGGTGTGCTCGGACCGCTGATCGTCAACTGGATCGCCGACCACCAGAAGGACGCCGGCAAGACCGGCTCGTCCCTCTACACCGTGTCCTTCGTCATCATGATCGGCCTGCTCGTCGTCGGCTTCGTCGCCAACGAACTCGTCCGGCCGGTCGACCCCCGTCACCACGTCCCCGCACCGAGGAAGGCCGCCGATGTCGGAGCACGACAGCAGCCAGAGTCCGCCTGACCGGCGCCCGCTGATCGCCTTCGCCTGGCTGTGGGTGGGCGCGCCGCTCGTCTACGGCGTCTACGAACTCGTGGAGAAGGCGACGAAGCTGTTCACCGGGTGAGCGTTCGGCAGGTGTTCGGGCGTCCGAGGGCCTGACAGAAGCCCACAACCCGGACGCCCGTTTCCTGTCGCCTCGGCTGCCGCCGTACTCGTGAGTCACTGATCAGACTGGTGGATCCCGCAACCCGAAGCAGCAACGAGGGGGATCCGCCCATGAACGGCTCGCGCATCGCCGCCGTAGGCCATTACCAGCCCGCCAAGGTGCTCACCAACGAGGATCTGGCGGGCATGGTGGACACCAGCGACGAGTGGATCACATCCCGGGTGGGGATCCGTACCCGGCACATCGCCGGGCCCGACGAACCCGTCGACGAACTCGCCGCGCACGCCGCCGCGAAGGCGCTCGCGGCGGCGGGCCTGGCGCCGGGCGACATCGACCTGGTGCTGGTCGCCACCTCCACGGCCGTCGACCGCTCGCCCAACATGGCCGCCCGGGTCGCCGCCCGGCTCGGCATCCCTTCGCCCGCCGCGATGGACGTCAACGTGGTCTGCGCCGGGTTCACCCATGCCCTGGCCACCGCCGACCACGCGGTGCGCGCCGGTGCCTCGGTCCGCGCCCTGGTCATCGGCGCCGACAAGATGTCCGACGTGACCGACTGGAGGGACCGCACCACCTGTGTGCTCGTCGGCGACGGGGCGGGGGCCGCCGTGGTCGAGGCCGCCGACCGTCCGCTGATCGGGCCGGTGCTGTGGGGCTCCGTGCCCGAGATGGGGCACGCGGTGCGGATCGAGGGGACGCCGGCCCGGTTCGCGCAGGAGGGGCAGAGCGTCTACCGCTGGGCCACCACCCAGCTGCCGTCCATCGCCCGCAAGGCCTGCGAACGCGCCGGGCTCGCGCCCGAGGAACTCGCCGGGGTCGTCCTGCACCAGGCCAACCTGCGCATCATCGAGCCCCTCGCCGAGAAGATCGGCGCCGTGAACGCCGTCGTCGCGCGGGACGTCACCGAGTCCGGGAACACGTCCGCGGCGAGCATCCCCCTCGCCCTGTCCAAGCTGGTCGAACAGGGCTCCCTCTCCACCGGCGACCCAGTCCTGCTCTTCGGCTTCGGCGGCAACCTGTCGTACGCCGGACAGGTCGTCCGCTGCCCGTGAGCGGGGGTTTGCCGGGCAGCAGCGGACTGAATGGCCGTGTGCCGATCCGGCGTGTGCCGATCCGGCGTGTGCCGATCTGGCGTGTGACGAGGTCAACTCGCCGTCCCCCTGGCGGTTGTGCGCCGTAGACTGTAGACGAAAGACAATCGATACTGGCTTCCGGCTGCAGTTGCCCCGCGCTGCCCAGGAGGGGGACCGACCGATGTTGTCGACAGGACTGCCGCAGGGCGCGGTGCCCAAGCTCGAACGGCCCGGCCCGCTGCGCGACCGCGTCTACGAGGCACTGCTCGAACTCATCACCACCCGCGCCCTCCAGCCCGGCCAGCACCTGGTCGAGAGCGAACTCGCCGGCCACCTCGGTGTGTCCCGGCAGCCGGTGCGGGAGGCGCTGCAGCGGCTGAACACCGAGGGCTGGGTCGATCTCCGGCCCGCCCAGGGCGCGTTCGTGCACGAGCCGACGGAGGAGGAGGCCGACCAGCTGCTCACCGTCCGTACGCTGCTGGAGGCCGAGGCGGCCCGGCTGGCCGCCGCCAACGCCGGCAGCGACGGCATCGCGGTCCTTCAGGAGCTGTGTGCCGAGGGGGAGAAGGCGGTTACCGCCGACGACGTGGACGGCGCGGTGGCGATGAACGCCCGCTTCCACGCCAAGATCATGGATCTCGCCGGCAACGCGGTCCTCGCCGAACTGGCGGCCCAGGTCGACCGCCGGGTGCGCTGGTACTACACGCCGATCGCCCGCCAGCGCGGCCGGCAGTCCTGGATCGAGCACCGCGAGCTGATCGCCGCGATCGCGGACCGGGACGAGCAGCGGGCCACCCGGCTGATGCGCGACCACACCGAACACACCCGGCGGTCGTACCACGAGCGGGGGGAGTCCTGACCCCGCGACTCCCTTCTTTGTCCTGTGAGTGGAGAAAGTTGTAGCGAATTCGCGCACGGCTTCTTCTCAGGCTCGGTGTTCCTTGCTACGTTCCCCTCGAAAGCCGGAACACTGGCGGCCGATTGAGGCGGGGAGGGGCTCGTGAGACGCATGACGGCACGACCCGCCAACGCCCATCAGGCCAAACTGCTCAAGCTGTTGCGCGACGCGGGACCCAACTCCCGTGCGCAGCTGGGCGATCAGGTCGACCTCTCACGGTCCAAACTGGCCGTGGAGGTGGACCGGCTGCTGGAGACGGGCCTGGTCGTGGCCGACGGGCTCGCCGCCTCGCGCGGCGGCCGCCGCTCCCACAACGTCCGGCTCAATCCGGAACTGCGCTTCCTCGGCGTCGACATCGGCGCGACCTCGGTCGACGTCGCCGTCACCAACGCCGAACTGGAGGTCCTCGGCCACCTCAACCAGCCGATGGACGTCCGCGAGGGCCCGGTCGCGGTCTTCGAGCAAGTCCTGTCCATGGCCGCGAAGTTGAGGGCCTCGGGGCTCGCGGAGGGTTTCGACGGCGCCGGCATCGGCGTCCCGGGACCGGTCCGCTTCCCCGAGGGCGTCCCGGTGGCTCCGCCCATCATGCCGGGCTGGGACGGCTTCCCCGTACGGGAGGCGCTCAGCCAGGAACTCGGCTGCCCGGTCATGGTCGACAACGACGTGAACCTCATGGCGATGGGGGAGATGCACGCGGGCGTCGCACGTTCCGTGGGTGACTTCCTCTGCGTCAAGATCGGCACCGGCATCGGCTGCGGCATCGTCGTCGGCGGTGAGGTCCACCGCGGGGTGACGGGCAGCGCGGGCGACATCGGGCACATCCAGGCCGTGCCCGACGGGCGCCCGTGCGCCTGCGGCAACCGGGGCTGTCTGGAAGCCCACTTCAGCGGGGCGGCCCTCGCCCGGGACGCCGTGGAGGCGGCCGGGCAGGGGCTGTCGGAGGAACTCGCCTCGCGCCTCGCGGCGCACGGCACCCTCACCGCGGTGGACGTCGCCGCCGCGGCCGCCGCCGGTGACGCCACCGCCCTCGATCTGATCCGCGAGGGCGGCAACCGTACCGGCCAGGTCATCGCCGGCCTGGTCTCCTTCTTCAACCCGGGCCTGGTGGTGATCGGCGGCGGGGTCACCGGCCTCGGCCACACCCTGCTCGCCGCGATCCGCACCCAGGTCTACCGTCAGTCGCTGCCGCTCGCGACGGGCAACCTGCCCATCGTGCTGGGGGAGTTGGGCCCGAACGCCGGAGTCATCGGCGCCGGCCGCCTCATCAGCGACCATCTGTTCTCACCCGCGTAAGCGCTCATTCCCGTACGGCTCACGTGTACGGCGCCCTGCCGCGCCGTGCCCCGAACACACCTGCCCGCAGGCGCACCGACCGAGCCTGCCCGCACGCACCCTGCAACCGGCCCGCACGCCCGCCAAGGGGATCCGCATGGCACCAGAACCACCGCTGCTCAGCATGTCCGGCATCACCAAGTCATTCCCCGGAGTCCGGGCCCTCGACGGAGTCGACCTCGACGTCCAGGCCGGTGAGGTGCACTGTCTGCTCGGCCAGAACGGGGCCGGCAAGTCCACCCTGATCAAGGTCCTGTCCGGCGCCCACCAGCCCGACACCGGCACGATCGGCTGGCGCGGCGAGCCGGTCACCCTCCGCTCGCCCATCGCCGCCATGCGCCTCGGCATCGCCACCATCTACCAGGAACTCGACCTGGTGGAGCATCTGTCGGTCGCCGAGAACGTCCACCTCGGCCACGAGCCGACGGCGGCCGGGTTCGTCGTCCGGGCGAAGACGGCGAAGGCGTCGACCGCCGAGCTGCTGAGGCGACTCGGACATCCGGAGATCGACCCGGCCCGGCTGGTGGGGGAGTTGTCGGCGGCCCAGCAGCAGATCGTGTCCATGGCGCGGGCGCTCTCCCACGACGTACGGCTCATCGTGATGGACGAGCCGTCGGCCGCCCTCGACCCGGACGAGGTCGACAACCTCTTCCGCATCGTCGGCGACCTGACCGGCGAGGGAGTCGCCGTCGTCTACATCTCCCACCGGCTGGAGGAGATCCGCCGCATCGGCGACCGGGTGACCGTGCTGAAGGACGGACGGGCGGTGGCCCGCGGGCTCCCGGCGAAGTCGACGCCGACCCGTGAGGTGGTCGCGCTGATGACGGGCCGCAACGTCGAGTACGTCTTCCCGAAGCGGCCCGCCTCGGCACCGGATACGACCCCGGTGCTGGAGGTTCAAGGGCTCGCGCGGGAAGGGGAGTTCGCGCCCCTGGACCTGGAGGTGCGGTCCGGTGAGATCGTCGGCCTCGCCGGACTCGTCGGCTCCGGGCGCTCGGAGATCCTGGAGACGATCTACGGCGCCCGCAGGCCGACCGCCGGTCACGTACGGGTGGACGGTCGTGTGTTGCGGCCCGGGAGCGTACGGGCCGCGGTCCGGGCCGGGCTCGGGCTCGCCCCCGAGGAACGCAAGGCGCAGGCCCTGCTGATGCTGGAGTCCGTCACCCGCAATGTCTCCGTCTCCTCCATGTCCCGCTTCTCGCGCGCCGGCTGGATCGACCGGGGTGCCGAACTCGGGGCGGCGCGGGCGGCCACACGCGAGCTGTCCCTGCGGCCCGACAACCCCTCCGTGCCCGTCCGCACCCTCTCCGGCGGCAACCAGCAGAAGGCCGTCCTGGCCCGCTGGCTGCTGCGCGGCTGCCGCGTCCTGCTGCTCGACGAGCCGACCCGGGGCGTCGACGTCGGCGCCCGCGCCGAGCTGTACGCGGTCGTGAGGCGCCTGGCCGACGAGGGCCTCGCCGTCCTGCTGGTCTCCAGCGAGGTGCCCGAGGTGCTCGGCCTCGCCGACCGCGTCCTGGTGCTCCGGGAGGGACACGTCGTCCACACGGCACCCGCCCGGGAGCTCGACGAACACCGCGTACTCGACCTCGTCATGGAAGGAAGCCCGGCGTCATGACGCAGCACGCCTCCCCGCCACGGGACAACACCGACAAGGTGCCGACGACCGGCCAAGTCCCCGTCTGGCGCGGTCTGTTCGCCCGCGCCGACGTCCGCACCCTCTCCCTCCTCGGCGTCCTCGCGGCCCTGGTCCTGATCGGCGGCATCACCAAGCCCGACGAGTTCCTCGACACCCGCAACCTCCAGCTCGTCCTCACCCAGGCCTCCGTCATCGGCGTCGTCACCGTCGGCATGACCTTCGTCATCACCTCCGGCGGCATCGACCTGTCGGTCGGCGCGATCGTCGCCCTGGCGTCGGTGTGGGCGACGACGGTCGCCACACAGGACTACGGCTTCGCCGGGGTCCTCTTCACGGCGGTGATCGTCGGCGTGGGCTGCGGCCTGGTGAACGGGCTGCTCATCGCGTACGGCAACATGGTCCCCTTCATCGCCACCCTCGCCATGCTCGCCTCGGCCCGCGGCCTGGCCCTGCAGATCACCGACGGCCGCACCCAGATCGTCACCATCGACGGCATCCTCAAGCTCGGCGAGCGCGACTCCTACGTGCTCGGCGTCCCGCCGCTGGTCCTGGTCTTCGCGGTCGTGACGATCATCGGCTGGCTGCTCCTGAACCGCACCACCTTCGGGCGCCGCACGGTCGCCGTCGGCGGCAACGCGGAAGCCGCCCGGCTCGCCGGCATCGACGTCCGCCGTCAGCGGCTGTACCTGTACCTGCTGTCCGGGCTGTGCTGCGGCATCGCCGCCTTCCTGCTGATCGTCCTGTCCGGCTCCGGCCAGAACACCAACGGCAACCTCTACGAGCTGGACGCCATCGCGGCGGCCATCATCGGCGGAACGCTGCTGAGCGGGGGACGCGGGACCATCACCGGCTCGGTGCTCGGCGTCCTGATCTTCACGACGATCACCAACATCTTCGCCCTGAACAACCTGCAGAGCGACGTCCAGCAGATCGCCAAGGGGGCGATCATCGTCGCCGCCGTGCTGGTGCAGCGGCGTGGCGCGCGCACGTCCTGAGGTCTGAGGAAAGGTTTCAGTACTATGTCACATTCCACCGGCGCCAGTGCTATGTCACATGGCACCAGCCGCAGAGGCCTCCTCTTCGGAGCCGCCGCCGTCTCCACCACCGCCCTCCTCACCGCTTGCACGAGCAACGAGAGCAAGGACGAGAAGACCGCGGCCGACAACCGGCCCGCCGCGGACGACAAGCCGGGCAAGCACGTCACCATCGGCTTCGCCGGACCCCAGGCCGACCACGGCTGGCTCAACGCCATCAACGACAACGCCGAGAGCCGCGCCAAGAAGTACTCCGACGTCACCCTCGAGATCACCGAGGGCTCCAACGACACGGCCGCCCAGATCGGCCAGATCGAGACCCTGATCAACAAGAAGGTCGACGTCCTGGTCGTGCTGCCCGCCGACGGCAAGGCGCTGACCCAGGTCGGCCTGAAGGCGATGCGGGCCGGCATCCCCGTCGTCAACCTGGACCGCATCTTCAACTCCCCGCAGGCGTACCGCTGCTGGATCGGCGGCGACAACTACGGCATGGGCCTCAACGCCGGCACCTACATCGGCGAGAAGCTGAAGGGGAAGCCGAACGCCAAGGTCGTCGAGCTGGCCGGACTGGACAACCTGGAGCTCACCAAACAGCGCAGCAAGGGCTTCGACGACGCCTTGAGGAACTACCCCAACATCAGGAAGGTGGCCCGCCAGGCCGCCGAGTTCACGGTCGAGTCCGGCCAGGCCAAGATGGCCCAACTCCTCCAGGCCCAGCCCAAGTTCGACGCGCTGTGGAACCACGACGACGACCAGGGCGTGGGCGCGCTGCGCGCCATCGAGCAGGCCGGGCGGGACGACTTCCTGATGGTAGGCGGCGCCGGAGCGCTCTCCGCCTTCCAGGCCCTCAAGCAGGACAACGGCGTACTGAAGGCGACCGTCCTCTACCCGCCGACCATGGCCGCGTCCGCGATCGACCTGGCCCGCGCCCTCGGCCAGGGCAAGGGCGTGAGCGGCATGGCCGAGTTCGAGATCCCGGCCTCGATCACGCTCTACTCGGCCGTCGTCGACAAGGACAACGTCGACCAGTACATGCCCACCGGCTTCCGCTGACCGCCCCGCACCCCCCACGGCACAGGCACGAAGAGGACGAGGAGGACATCCGTATGGCACAGCCCCAGCAGTCGGACGGACCGGAGGCCGCGAAGCCACCCCTGCGCGTCGGCATGGTCGGCTACGCCTTCATGGGCGCCGCCCACTCCCAGGGCTGGCGCACCGCGGGGCGCGTCTTCGACCTGCCGCTGCGGCCGGTCATGGCCGCGATCTGCGGACGCGACGCGACGGCCGTACGGGCGGCGGCCGACCGGCACGGCTGGGCGACGGCCGAGACCGACTGGCGGGCCCTGATCGCACGCGACGACATCGACCTCGTCGACATCTGCACCCCCGGCGACAGCCACGCCGAGATCGCCCTCGCCGCCCTCGCCGCCGGCAAGCACGTCCTGTGCGAGAAGCCGCTCGCGAACACCGTGGAGGAGGCCTCGGCCATGGCTGCGGCGGCCGAAGCCGCCCACCAGCGCGGTCAGTTGGCGATGGTCGGCTTCAACTACCGCCGGGTGCCGGCGACCGCCCTGGCCCGGCGGATGGTGGCGCAAGGGCGCCTCGGACAACTGCGGCACGTCCGGGTGACGTACCTTCAGGACTGGCTCGTCGACCCGGAGTTCCCGCTCACCTGGCGGCTGCGCAGGGAACTGGCCGGCTCGGGCTCGCTCGGCGATCTCGGCGCGCACATCGTCGACCTCGCGCAGTACCTCGCGGGGGAGAGGCTCGCGGGGGTGTCCGCCCTGACGGAGACCTTCGTACGGGAGCGTCCGCTGCCCGTCGGCGCCACCAGCGGCCTGTCCGCCGTCTCGTCCGCAGGCACCGGGCAGGTCACCGTCGACGACGCCGCCCTGTTCACCGGCCGCTTCGCCTCGGGCGCCCTCGCCTCCTTCGAGGCGACCCGCTACGCCACCGGCCGCAAGAACGCCCTGCGCATCGAACTCAACGGTGAGCGCGGCTCGCTCGCCTTCGACCTGGAGCGGCTCAACGAGCTGTCGTACCACGACGGCACGGAGCCGGGAACGCACGCCGGCTTCCGCCGCATCCTCGTCACCGAACCCGACCACCCCTACCTGGACGCCTGGTGGCCGCCGGGCCACGGTCTCGGCTACGAGCACACCTTCGTCCACCAGGCCCGCGACCTCGTCCACGCCGTCGCGGAGGGCCGCCGGCCCGAACCCTCCTTCGCCGACGGGCTGCAGGTGCAGCGCGTGCTGGCGGCGGTGGAGGAGAGCGCCGAGAAGAACTCCGTCTACACGCCCGTCGCCGTCTGAGGAGGTCCCCGGACATGCCACGCCAGTTCACGCTCTTCACCGGCCAGTGGGCGGACCTGCCCCTGGAGGAAGTCTGCCGCCTCGCCCGCGACTTCGGCTACGACGGCCTCGAACTCGCCTGCTGGGGAGACCACTTCGAGGTCGACAAGGCGCTCACCGACCCTACCTACCTCAGGTCGAGGCACGAGTTGCTGGAGAAGTACGGCCTCGAGTGCTGGGCCGTCTCCAACCACCTCGTCGGACAGGCCGTCTGCGACGCCATCATCGACGAACGCCACCAGGCCATCCTGCCGGGCGAGATCTGGGGCGACGGGGACCCGGAAGGGGTACGGCGGCGCGCTGCGGACCGCATGAAGGACACCGCGCGGGCCGCGGCGGCCTTCGGCGTGGAGACCGTCATCGGCTTCACCGGCTCCGCGATCTGGCACCTGGTCGCCATGTTCCCGCCCGCGCCCGAGTCGATGATCGAGCGCGGCTACGAGGACTTCGCCGAGCGCTGGAACCCGGTCCTCGACGTCTTCGACGCGGAGGGCGTGCGGTTCGCCCACGAGGTCCATCCGAGCGAGATCGCCTACGACTACTGGACAACGCACCGGGCTCTGGAGGCAGTTGGGCACCGCCCCGCCTTCGGCCTGAACTTCGACCCCTCGCACTTCGTGTGGCAGGACCTGGACCCTGTCGGCTTCCTCTGGGACTTCCGCGACCGGATCTACCACGTCGACTGCAAGGAGGCCCGCAAGCGCCTGGACGGCCGCAACGGCCGCCTCGGCTCCCATCTGCCCTGGGGCGACCCGCGCCGGGGCTGGGACTTCGTGTCCGCGGGCCACGGCGACGTGCCCTGGGAGGACGTCTTCCGGATGCTGCGCTCCATCGACTACCAGGGCCCGATCTCCGTCGAGTGGGAGGACGCCGGCATGGACCGGCTCCAGGGCGCCCCCGAGGCCCTGACCCGCCTCAAGGCCCACGACTTCGAGCCGCCGTCGGCCTCCTTCGACGCGGCGTTCGGCAACTGAGCCCGAACACAAGCCAGTTCGTTTTCCGCATCTCCGGGATGACGGCGCATCCCGGCGTACGCACCCGCCCGTACAACCGGCCCCCCATGGAGGCATTCGTGCACGGGAACGACCGCACCACCCGCACCGAAGGACTCACACCGCACAGACGGCGCCTCCGCCGAGCGATCGCCCTCCTCGGCGGCGCGCTCCTCGCCGGCGCCTCGCTCACCCTGACCACGCCCCAGGCCGGCGCAGCCGTCGCCGACCCGGGGACCGCTTCGGCCGCGTCGAGGGGTTCGGCCGCGTCTGCCGCGTCGGCGGCCTCGGCGGCGGAGGACTTCCAGCAGGTCACCCTCGCCAAGGGGGAGGCGGAGGTCGGCGAACCCATGTCGCTCGCCGTCCTCCCCGACAGCTCCGTCCTGCACACCTCACGCGACGGCGAGCTGCGCCTCACGGACGCCGCCGGCAACACCCGGCTGATCGGCAAGCTCGACGTCTACTCCCACGACGAGGAAGGGCTCCAAGGCGTCGGCGTGGGCCCGGACTTCGCGACCAACCGCGCCATCTACCTCTACTACGCGCCCCCGTTGGACACCCCGGCCGGTGACGCCCCCGAGACGGGCACCGCGGCCGACTTCGCCCCCTTCGACGGCGTCAACCGCCTCTCCCGCTTCGTGCTGAAGGCCGACGGCACCCTCGACACCGCCAGCGAGAAGAAGGTCATCGACATCCCGGCCTCCCGCGGCCTGTGCTGCCACGTCGGCGGCGACATCGACTTCGACGCGGCCGGCAACCTCTACCTGTCGACGGGCGACGACACCAACCCCTTCCAGTCGGACGGCTACACGCCCATCGACGAGCGCGCCGACCGCAACCCCGCCTTCGACGCCCAGCGTTCCGCGGGCAACACCAACGATCTGCGCGGCAAGATCCTGCGCATCAAGGTGAACGCCGACGGCTCGTACTCCATCCCCGACGGCAACCTCTTCGCGCCCGGCACCGACAGGACACGCCCCGAGATCTACGCGATGGGCTTCCGCAACCCGTTCCGCTTCAGCGTCGACAAGAAGACCGGAATCGTCTACGTCGGCGACTACGGCCCCGACGCGGGCGCCGCCGACCCGGCCCGCGGCCCGGCCGGCCAGGTCGAGTTCGCGCGCGTCACCGGCCCCGGCAACTTCGGCTGGCCGTACTGCACCGGCGCCAACGACGCCTACGTCGACTACGACTTCGCGACGAAGACCTCGGGCAGCTCCTTCGACTGCGGGGCCCCGAAGAACAACTCCCCGCACAACACCGGCCTCACCGACCTGCCCCCGGCCCAGCCCGCCTGGATCCCCTACAACGGCCCGTCCGTACCGGAGTTCGGCGACGGCTCCGAGTCCCCGATGGGCGGCCCGGTCTACCACTACGACGCCTCGCTCGACTCACCCGTCAAGTTCCCCGAGGCGTACGACGGCGACTTCTTCGCCGGTGAGTTCGGCCGCCGCTGGATCAAGCGCATCGTGAGCGACGCCAACGGCACCGTGCAGTCCGTCAACGCCTTCCCGTGGACCGGCACCCAGGTGATGGACATGGCCTTCGGACCCGACGGCGCGCTGTACGTCCTCGACTACGGCACCTCGTGGTTCGGCGGTGACGACAACTCCGGTCTGTACCGCATCGAGAACGCGACCGACGGCCACTCCCCGGTGGCCCAGGCCGCGGCGAACCGCACGTCCGGACAGGCCCCGCTGAAGGTGCGGTTCTCCTCCGCCGGTTCGTCGGACCAGGACGGTGACGCCCTCACCTACAGCTGGGACTTCGGGGACGGCGGCAGGTCGACGGCGGCGAACCCGGCGTACACGTACAAGAAGAACGGCACCTACACCGCGACCCTGACGGCGAAGGACCCCGGCGGCCGTACCGGCAGTGCGAGCGTGCAGATCGTCGTCGGCAACACGGCACCGACGGTGACCGTCGAACTCCCGCGTGACGGCCAGCTGTTCAGCTTCGGTGACGCGATCCCGTTCAAGGTGAGGGTCACCGACCCGGAGGACGGCACGGCCATCGACTGCTCCAAGGTGAAGGTCACCTTCGTCCTCGGCCATGACACCCACGGCCACCCGATCACCTCGGCGAACGGCTGCACCGGCACCCTCCAGACCACCGCCGACGGCGGCCACGACGAGAACGCCAACATCTTCGGGGTCCTGGACGCCGAGTACACCGACAACGGAGGCGGCGGCCAGGCCCCGCTCACCTCCCACGGCCGCAACGTCCTGCAGCCCCGCCACCGCCAGGCCGAGCACTTCGGCGACAGCTCCGGTGTCACCGTCGTCGCCCGGGACACCGCGCACGGCGGGAAGACGGTCGGTGACATCGGCAACGGCGACTGGATCTCGTTCACCCCGTACGCCCTGAGCAACGCCACCAAGATCACGGCGCGCGTGGCGTCCGGCGGCACGGGCGGGCGGCTGGAGATCCGCGCGGGTTCGCCCACCGGCACCCTGCTCGGCAAGGCGACCGTCCCGGTGACCGGCGGCTGGGACACCTTCCAGGACGTCAGCGCCGCCCTGTCCCGCGCACCGAAGGGCTCGACCACGCTCTACCTGGTCTTCAAGGGCGGTTCGGGCGCGCTGTTCGAGGTGGACGACTTCACCTTCACGACGAGCTGAGGGGAGGAAACGTGATGCGCTCAACCGGCCGCTCGGCCACCGTCGTCGTGGGCGCCGCACTGCTCCTCGGCTGCGTCTGCGGCCCCGCCGCCTCGCACCCCGGGGACGCCGGGAAACGGGTGCTGGTCTTCTCCAAGACCGCCGGCTTCCGGCACGACTCCATTCCGGCCGGCGTGGAGGCGGTCCGGCAGCTGGGTGCCGACGGCGGCTTCGCCGTCGACGCGACCGAGGACGCCGGAGCGTTCACCGCCGAGAACCTGCGCCGCTACGACGCGGTCGTGTTCCTGTCGACCACCGGGGACGTGCTGAACGACGCCCAGCAGAGCGCCTTCGAGGGCTACATCCGGCACGGCGGCGGCTATGTCGGCGTCCACGCCGCCGCCGACACCGAGTACGACTGGGCGTTCTACGGCGGCCTCGCGGGCGCCTACTTCCAGTCGCATCCGGCGATCCAGCCGGCGAAGGTGACCGTCGAGGACCGGGCTCACCCGGCGACCTCGGGCCTGGAACGGACCTGGTCCCGTACCGACGAGTGGTACAACTACCGCTCCAACCCCCGGGACCGGGCCCATGTCCTGGCCTCGCTCGACGAGTCCTCGTACACCGGCGGCACCATGAACGGCGACCATCCGATCGCCTGGTGCCAGACCTACCAGGGCGGCCGGGCCTTCTACACCGGAGGCGGCCACACCAAGGAGTCGTACGCCGAACCGGCCTTCCGGCAGCACCTGTTGGGCGGTCTGCGGTGGGCGACCGGCGACGCCCAGGCCGACTGCCGTCCCGAGAACGGCTACCGGCCGCTGCTCGACGGCACGTCCCTGGACGGCTGGAAGCAGGCGGGCCCCGGCTCCTTCACCCTGGCCGACGACGGCACGCTGACGTCGTCGGGCGGTATGGGCCTGCTCTGGTACGCCACGTCGGGCTTCACGTCGTACTCCCTGAAGCTCGACTGGACGATGGCCGGTCCCGACGGGGACGACAACTCCGGTGTGTTCGTGGGCTTTCCGCCCTCGGACGACCCGTGGTCGGCCGTGAACAACGGCTACGAGATCCAGATCGACGCCACCGACGTGCCCGACAGGACCACCGGGTCCGTCTACGGCTTCCAGTCCGCCGACCTGAAGAAGCGCGACCGTGCGCTGAACCCGCCGGGGGAGTGGAACACGTACGAGATCCGCGTGGAGGGTGAACGGCTCCGCGTCTGGCTCAACGGCGTGAAGATCAACGATTTCACCAACACCGACCCGGCCCGGAGCCTCGCCGACGGACACATCGGCATCCAGAACCACGGAGCCGACGACCAGGTGTCCTTCCGCGACCTCCGGATCAGGGAACTGCCCGGCAAGGGCGACTGAGCGGCGGCGGGCGGAGGACGCCGGACCTCCGCCCGCCGCCTTCCACCCGATCCGGGGGATCGCCGGACCCAGGAATTCCGTCGCGCGGGATTCATCGATCCCCGGAGCTGTTGATTTGTGGTGCTTCGTACCCGACGCGTTCGACGAGGAGGCTGCCCATGTCCGCGTCCCTTTCCGTATCCCGGCCACGTGTCGGGGTATGGCTGATCGGGGCCCGTGGCTCCGTCGCCACCACCGTCGTCGCGGGCTGCGCCGCGCTGACCGCCGGCCTGCGACCGCCGACCGGCCTGCTCACCGAGACCCCGGCGTTCGCGGACACCGGCCTGCCGCCCCTCGTCTCGCTCGTCTTCGGCGGACACGACACCCAGGACTGCCCCCTGCCGAAACGTGCCGAGGCCTTGGCGGCCGGAGGCGTCCTCCCGTCCGGCCTCCCCGCCGCCGTCTCGGCCGAACTGGCCGCCGCCGAGGAGGAGATCAGACCGGGCGGCCCGGTGCCGTGCGACACCCGCACCGAGGAGGAACTGATCGACGCCTTCACCGCGGACATCCATGACTTCGTACGACGACGCGGTCTGGACCGGGCGGTGGTGGTGAACGTCGCCTCCACCGAGCCCCCGGCAACGGACCGCGCCCTCCCGCCGAGCTCCCTCTACGCGGCGGCGGCCTTGCGCGCGGGCTGCCCCTATGTGAACTTCACCCCGTCGACCGGCCTGCACCACCCTTCGCTGGCAGCCGCCGCGGAGAGGAGCGGCCTGCCGTACGCCGGGCGCGACGGCAAGACGGGGCAGACGCTTCTGCGTTCCGTGCTGGGCCCGATGTTCACCCAGCGTGCCCTGTCGGTCCGCGCCTGGTCCGGCACCAACCTCCTCGGCGGCGGCGACGGCGCGGCACTGGCCGACCCGGCCGCGGCCGCCGCGAAGAACGCCGGCAAGGAGCGCGTCCTGGCCGAGACCCTCGCGGTGACTCCCGAGGGCGAGGTCCACATCGACGACGTCCCCGCACTCGGCGACTGGAAGACCGCCTGGGACCACATCGCCTTCGACGGCTTCCTCGGCACCCGCATGATCCTCCAGACCATCTGGCAGGGCTGCGACTCGGCGCTCGCCGCACCCCTGGTGCTCGACCTCGCCCGGCTGACGTCCCGAGCGCACGAGGCGGGCCTGGCCGGGCCTCTGGGCGAACTGGGCTTCTACTTCAAGGACCCGGTGGGTGAGGGACCGGCCGCGCTGGGCGAGCAGTACGCGGCGCTCCTCGGGTTCGCGGAACGACTGCGGGCGACGGACGGTGGGCGGGGCTTCGAGGGTGGATCCGCGGATTCCGATTCCGGCAGGCGCGCGGATCACGGTGGTTCGAATCACGGTGGTTCGAACCGGCAGGGGGAGCCGCGATGAGCAGGCTGCGAGCGTGGGACCTCGGCCGGTGGACGGGTCGGAGAGTCGGCCGACGTACCGGGTTCGGTGGCATGGCCCCGAAGCCGGTTTCCCAGGCGGATGCCGTGCAGGGAAGGGGCGGCGGGGGAGCTGCGCATGCTACTGAGCGGAAGCCGGTTCGGGAGGCGCCTGCCGTGGCCGGAAAGAGCGGCGGTGGAGTTGCGGGTGCCGGTGAGTCGATGCCGGCTTGGCAGGCGCCTGCCGTGGGCGGAAGGGGCGGCGGTGGAGCTGCGGATTCCGCTGACTCGACGCCGGCTTGGCAGGCGCCTGCCGTGGGCGCCGGACGGCGCAGCTGGACGGGTCGGACCGCCACGGCTCGAACGGCTGGACCCATGCCGTCGCCGGACGCTGCGCGCACCGCCTCCCTCGCCGAACACGCCCTCGCCTGGGCCGAACTGCTGCGGCTTCCCGCCCTGTTCACCGTCCCGGGTGACGCCCTCGCCGGCGCCGCCGCGACCGCCCCGGCCCCGAACGCCCGCACTCTCCTCGCCATCGGATCCTCCCTCTGCCTCTATGAGGCGGGCATGGCCCTCAACGACTGGTCCGACCGTGAGGAGGACGCGGTGGAGC
>NZ_WVUG01000114.1 GCF_017614965.1 Streptomyces griseorubiginosus
CGCAGGGAGGCCGTGGCGAAGAAGGCGGTCAGGAGGGAGAGGACCGTCAGGGTGGCGGGCTGGGAGGCGAGGGAGAGGAAGGCAGCGGAGAGGGAGGTGCCGACGGCGAGGACGAGGGCGAGGACGGCCGGGCGGAGGAACGCCGAGGTCGTGCGCGAGGGGAAGACGGCCGCCGCCAGCGCGGCCGCGATGGTCAGGGTCTGGGCCGACAGGGCTACGGCGTAGGGGAGTTGGAGGGCGGCGGGCAGTGTCATGAGCGTCGCCCAGGCGAGGATCGCGGCCGTGTTCAGGGCCGCCGGCCGCCAGGACTCGGTGCGCACCAGCAGGGCCAGTACGGCGGCGACGAGCAGCGGCGCGAGCAGGAGTTGGGTGGGGTGCGGCGGCCACGGCGTGTGCACGGTGACCGCGGCTCGTGCGTCCGACGGCACGCCGGACCAGGGCCGGTCCGCCCAGCCCAGCGGACCCAGCAGAGCGACCGCGATCAGGGGCAGCGCGCACGCGAGGGCGATCGCCTGTACGGCGGCGGAGGCGTGGACCAGGCCCCGGCGTACCGGCTCGGGGAGACCCGAGCGCAGCGCGGCCAGCAGTGCCACACCGCAGACGAGGTAGCCCGGGACCGTCCAGCCCGTGGGCAACGCCACGCGCAGCACACCGCCGGCCGCGGCGACCAGGAAGAGCCCACCGATGAGGGTGTTGCCCACGACGGACACCGTCCCGGTGCCGCTCTTCGCCCGCCACCACGCCGCCCCCACCGCGATCGCCGCCGCCAGAGTGAGGAGCGCCGCCGCACGGGCGGCGGCGCTCGGGCCGGCTGCGTCCAAGGAGAGCAGGCCGGCCGCCAGTGCGCCCCACGCGCCCGTGCCGTAGGCGCCGAGAACGGCGACGAGACGTACGGCCTTCACGGTGCTGCGGAGCGCCACAATCGTGTCGAACGCGGCCGTCAGCAGGAGGGCCGCCGTGATGACGTAAGGGTCCGTGGAGACCGCGACCGCCGCCAGGAACCAGGGGAGTTGGGCCACGGCCATCGCCGCCGGGAGCGGCAGACGCAGGTCGGAGGCGGTGGGCAGGGAGCCGTACGCCGTCCACAGGGCCGCCAGTGCCGCCGTCGCGGACGCCGCGTACGCGGCACCGCCCGCACCCGGGAACACCGTCTCGTGCAGCGCGTACGCGTCCAGCGCCGTCAGGGCCAGTCCGAGGCCGGCCATCGACTCCGCCGTCGACCGCAGTCCGCGCCGCAGCAGGGCGACCGGCGCTGCGAGTACGGCCAGGGTGAGAACGCCGAGGACCAGCGCGCGTCCCGTGATGCCCAGGTGTCCCCAGCTGACGAGGGTGAACACCATTGCCGCGATGGTCAGCAGGACGCCCCCGAGGAGGAGCAGGACGTTCTGGACCCGGGGTGCGGTGGTCTCCCGGCGAGGTCGGGCCGGCGGGGCGGCAGTGGGCGTCTGTGACTGGAGGGCCGTGAGCAGCCAGGCTCTGCGCGTCAGCAACTGCGCGCGGCGGGCGTCGAGTCGCCACAGCTCGGCGTCGAGGAGCCGCAACTCCTCGGCCGGGGGCGGAACATGCGTCATGGCAGGGAGTGTGGTCCGCGTCACGTCGTAGGACATGAGTGTGGGTACTCAGGACGTACTCAGATCGACACCGGGTGCGCGGAGAAAGCGCTGGGTACGGGCACACTCCCCGCATGGACTGGACGCACTACCGCTTCCGCAGCCTCTGGGCGCTGCCCCTTCCGCCTGCCACCGTCTACGAGGTGCTGGAGCGGGCCGAGGAGTACCCCCGCTGGTGGCCCCAGGTGCGCGAGGTGACCCGGCTCGACGACAGCAGCGGGGTCGTCGTGGTCCGGTCCGTGCTGCCGTACGACCTGCGGTTCACCGCGCGCGAGACGCGCCGCGACCCGGTGGCCGGCGTGCTGGAGGTCTCGATGAGCGGCGACCTCGACGGCTGGGCCCGCTGGACGGTCTCGGCGGCCCCCGGCGGCACGCTCGCCCGGTACGACCAGGACGTCGACGTCCGCAAGCCGCTGCTGAGGTGGCTGGCCGTCCCGGGGCGCCCCGTCTTCCGCGCCAACCACCGGCTGATGATGCGCGCCGGGCGGCGGGGACTGCTCGCCTACCTGGAAGCGGTTTGAAGGAATCCCGCGGAGACCTGTATGGTTCAGTGCGTTCCCGGGCGATTAGCTCAGTGGGAGAGCGCTTCGTTCACACCGAAGAGGTCACTGGTTCGAACCCAGTATCGCCCACGTTCGCGAGAGCGACGTGTGTCCGCGGAAAACGCGGACCACGTCGCTCTCTTCGTGTTGTGCGTGGCTTCGCCACGCGAAGCGGGGGCTTCGCCACCCACACCCCCCAGGCCGGTCCGCCCAGCGCGGACCGGCTTTCTGCGTATCCGGATCTGCATATCCGGATCTGCGTATCCGGAAGGGTCAAGCCGCCGCTGGCAGTTCCGGACGCAGGGGCCATTCCGTGCTCACCACTTCGTCCGTGCCGCTGCGCGCGAACCATGCCTGCAGCCCGCGGGCCTGGGCCGCGTGCCAGCGGGTCTGCAGGGTGTGCAGCTCGGCCGGGGAGAGCCGTTCCAGCCGGGTGGCGAAACGGCGGCCCAGCGCCCGTACGAGGTCCAGGGCCGCCAGTGCGTCCGCGCCCGCGTCGTGCGCGCCCTCCAGAGAGACGCCGTAGTGCGCGCACAGGTCGGTCAGGGTGCGGCGGCCCTTGCGGTAGCGGTCCAGATGCTTGTCCAGGACCCGGGGATCGAGGACCCGCAGCGCGGCGGACTCGAACCAGCTGTCCAGCGACGAGGCGCGATGGCGGCGCAGCTCGCGGTCCAGGAGCGTGAGATCGAAGGGCGCGTTCATCACGACCAACGGGCGGGCCATCGCCGCCTGTTCGGCCAGCTCCTCCGCTATCTCGTACATCACCGGCGCCGGCCAGCGGCCGTTGCGCTGCAGGTGTTCGTCCGTCAGCCCGTGCACCGCCGTCGCCGCCTCCGGCACCGGCACACCCGGGTTGACCAGCCAGCGGGTCACCCGGGGCCGGGTGCCCGGGGCGTCCTGGACGACGACGGCGGCCGACACGATCCGGTCGGTCTCGACGTCAACGCCCGTGGTCTCCGTGTCGAAGGCGGCCAGGGGCCCCTCGTACCAGCACGTCATGCCAACACAACTCCTCGTTCACCCACGGCAGCTGACGTCCCGTCTTCTGCCTGTTTGGTGATACCCGGGCTGTTTGCGCACTACGCCGGAAGGACACAACAGGAGTACGGGTCTTTGCAGTTCAGCGGCCCGCAGCGGGGATTCACTTGGCTTGGAAGGCTGTTTGGTCATGGCGATAGCGCAGCCCGAACGGGGCGGGCTGCTGCCCGAACGTACGGGCCCCCTTCGCGGCACACTCGCCACCACCGCCTGCATGGAGACACTGCAGGTGGGCTATCTGCACGCCGTCGCCGCGGCGGCCGGCTGCTCGCTGTCGCAGCCCTTTCCGGACAACGGCATCGACTGGCACGTCAGTCACGGCTCGCCCGGGCACACCGTCGACGACGAGGTGACCATCAAGGTGCAGCTGAAGTGCACCTACCAGGTCGCGCCCAACCCACCGGGCCGCTTCTTCTCCTTCACGCTCGACAACGACCATCTGCGCAAGCTCGCGCGCACGCCGGTGTCGGTGCACAAGATCCTGGTCGTGATGCTCGTCCCGCGCGCCCAGGACGACTGGCTCAGAGCCAGCCACGACCGGCTCGACCTCAGGCACTGCTGCTACTGGGTCAACCTCGCCGGGCATCCCATCACCGGCCGCACACGGACCACCGTCCGCATACCGACCTCACGCATCTTCGACGACCGAGCGCTGTGCGAGATCATGACGCGGGTCGGGACGGGAGGCAGACCATGACGCACCGCCCCCTTGAGGAGCCAATCCGGCCGGTGAGGCCGCACCCCGACGACATCGCCGCCGCGGCCTGGCACCGGCCCCCCGAGCCCGACCAGGTGGATCCGGCCGTGCTGAGCGCCCTGCTGCGGCGGCACGGCTGGCAACGCCGTGGCGGCGCCGCCGGGCGCTACGGCCGCTGGACCCCGCCGGGCCCCGGCGGCAGCGGCACGAGCCTGCTCGTGCCCGAGAGCCGCGCCTTCCCCGACAGCGACGACCTCCTCGGCGAGGCGCTCGTCGCGCTGACCCGCTCCGGCACGCCCTCCGCGCGCGAGGTGCTCGTCGGCCTCGCCGTGCCCAGCGACGAGATCCGCTGGTGGCGGGACGTGCCCACCGGCCCCGCCGACTCCGCGCCCTGGGCGGTCGAGGAGCAGTTGCGCTCCGCCGCCCGCCAGATGCTGCTCGCCGCCGCGCTCGCCACGCGCGCGCGTGCGGGCTACTACGGCGTACGGCACCGCCGTGCCGCCGCCGCGCAGCTGGAGAGCGTCCTCGTCGGTCCCGCGGCCGGCGACGGGCGGCTCACCGCCTTCGTCCCCGTCGGCACCGGACGGCCGCTCGCCGTACGGCTCCACCAGTCCCTGTACGCCGCCCGCGAGGCCATCGACTACCAGCGGGCCACCGGCGGTATGGACGCCTTCGACGGGGCCGTGGAGGCGGGCGTCAGCCGCGAGCTCACCGAGGCGCTGATCACCCTCGTACGCGGCACCGAGGGCGCCCGGGTCGCCGTCGAGTGGGCGCCCGCCGCAGGGGTGCCCGAGGACTGCGTGGCGGGTGTCGAGCCCGTCGAGTTCTCGCCGGGAGACCTGCCCGTGCTGCGCGAGGCCGGCGCCCGCTTCCTGCGCGAGGAGCCGTCCGTGCCCGTCCGGATCACCGGCACGGTGGTGCGGATGCGCAGGTCGGGACCGCGCGGTGAGGGCAGCGTACGGCTGCGGGTGCTCGCCGGGGCCGAGATACCGCACGTCCGGATCACCCTGGACGAGGAGGACTACCGCATCGCCGGGCACGCCCACCTCGTCGGACTGCCGGTCCGGGTGCACGGCAGGCTGGAGAGCCGGGGCGGCTTCCGGCGGCTGACCGGCGCCGGCGGGGTCGTACCGGTGCAGGTGGACGAAGCTGAGCGGGACCGGCTGATGAAGTCCCTGCAGGAGAACCTGGACTTCTTCGAGGAGGCGTGCAGCGGCGACGACTGCGACTGAGCGCTGCTGTCGGTGACCGTTTCGCGGTCGGTGGGTCGGGGTCGGTACGATCCCCTATTGCGCGCGCTCCTGGTATGGCGCCGCACCCACCTTCAGTCAGGAGAGACCGGTGTCAGACGTCCGTGTGATCATCCAACGCGATTCCGAGCGGGAAGAGCGCGTGGTGACGACGGGCACTACGGCCGCCGAGCTCTTCGCCGGCGAGCGCTCGATCATCGCCGCGCGCGTGGGCGGCGAACTCAAGGACCTCGCGTACGAGCCGCGCGACGGCGAGACCGTCGAGGGCGTCGAGATCTCCTCCGAGGACGGCCTGAACATCCTGCGCCACTCCACCGCGCATGTGATGGCGCAGGCCGTGCAGGAGATCTTCCCCGAGGCCAAACTGGGCATCGGCCCGCCGGTCAAGGACGGCTTCTACTACGACTTCGACGTGGAGAAGCCGTTCACGCCCGAGGATCTCAAGGCCATCGAGAAGAAGATGCAGGAGATCCAGAGGCGGGGGCAGAAGTTCTCCCGCCGTGTGGTGACCGACGAGGCTGCCCGTGAGGAGCTGGCGTCGGAGCCGTACAAGCTGGAGCTGATCGGCCTCAAGGGCTCGGCGTCGCACGACGACGGCGCGGACGTCGAGGTCGGCGCCGGCGAGCTGACGATCTACGACAACCTGGACGCCAAGACCGGCGAGCTGTGCTGGAAGGACCTCTGCCGAGGCCCGCACCTGCCCTCCACCCGCCTGATCCCGGCGTTCAAGCTGATGCGCAACGCGGCCGCCTACTGGCGCGGCAGCGAGAAGAACCCCATGCTCCAGCGCATCTACGGCACCGCCTGGCCGTCCAAGGACGAGCTGAAGGCGTACCTCGACTTCCTCGCCGAGGCCGAGAAGCGCGACCACCGCAAGCTGGGCTCCGAGCTCGACCTGTTCTCCATCCCGGAGCAGATCGGCTCCGGCCTGGCGGTCTTCCACCCCAAGGGCGGCATCGTCCGCCGGGTGATGGAGGACTACTCGCGCCGCCGGCACGAGGAAGAGGGCTACGAGTTCGTCTACACCCCGCACGCGACGAAGGGGAAGCTCTTCGAGACCTCCGGGCACCTGGACTGGTACGCCGACGGCATGTACCCGCCCATGCAGCTCGACGAGGGCGTGGACTACTACCTCAAGCCCATGAACTGCCCGATGCACAACCTGATCTTCGACGCGCGCGGCCGCTCCTACCGCGAACTGCCGCTGCGTCTCTTCGAGTTCGGGACCGTGTACCGGTACGAGAAGTCGGGCGTCGTGCACGGCCTCACGCGCGCGCGTGGCTTCACGCAGGACGACGCGCACATCTACTGCACCCGTGAGCAGATGTCGGAGGAGCTCGACAAGACGCTCACCTTCGTCCTCGGCCTGCTGCGCGACTACGGCCTGACCGACTTCTACCTCGAGCTGTCGACGAAGGACCCGGAGAAGTTCGTCGGCTCCGACGAGGTCTGGGAGGAGGCCACCGAGACGCTGCGCCAGGTCGCCGAGAAGCAGGGTCTGCCCCTGGTCCCGGACCCGGGCGGCGCCGCCTTCTACGGCCCGAAGATCTCCGTGCAGACCAAGGACGCCATCGGCCGCACCTGGCAGATGTCGACGATCCAGCTCGACTTCAACCTGCCCGAGCGCTTCGACCTGGAGTACACCGGCCCCGACGGCTCCAAGCAGCGCCCGGTCATGATCCATCGCGCGCTCTTCGGCTCCATCGAGCGGTTCTTCGCGGTGCTCCTCGAGCACTACGCGGGCGCCTTCCCGGCGTGGCTGGCCCCGGTCCAGGCGGTCGGCATCCCGATCGGGGACGCGCACGTGGAGTACCTGGAGAGGTTCGCCGCCGAGGCCAAGAAGAAGGGTCTGCGGGTCGAGGTGGACTCCTCCTCCGACCGTATGCAGAAGAAGATCCGCAACGCCCAGAAGCAGAAGGTGCCCTTCATGGTCATCGCGGGCGACGAGGACATGGCGGGCGGCTCGGTGTCCTTCCGCTACCGCGACGGCTCGCAGGAGAACGGCATCCCGTTCGACGAGGCCATCGCGAAGATCGTGAAGGTCGTGGAGGAGCGGGCGCAGGTCTGACCCGGCCGTGACGCGGGGCCCTCGGGAGTCAGCTTCCCGGGGGCCTCTCGTCGTCCTCCCGGGCGAAGACCTGCAGCAGCCAGGAGGCGAAGGTGCCGGTCACCGCGCCCAGCAGGGCCAGGCCGATGACCATCATCCCCACCGCGATCACGCGGCCCAGCGGCGTCACCGGGACGATGTCGCCGTAACCGACCGTCGTCAGGGTCGCGCAGGCCCACCAGACGGCGTCCCCGAACGACTTCATGGACGCGCCCGGCGCTCCGCGTTCCTGCTGGTACACGGCGAGGGCGCCGGCGAAGCCGAGCAATACGGTCGCGATCCCGGAGTACGCGATCACGCGCGCGTGCAGCGCGAGCCGCGGCTTGCCGTGCCGCCGCTGCACGGCCTCGTAGACCTTCACGACCCGCAGCGGGCGCAGCAGTGGAAGGATCACCACCACCGCGTCCAGCGGGTGTTTCCGCACGAAGCTCAGCCCCTGCCCGCTCAGCCGCCAGACCACCGCGTAGTTGACGGCGAACAACACCCAGGAGGCCAGCAGCAGCGCGAGGGCGAAATCCTGCAGGGCGTCCTTCAGACCGGGCGCCAGGACGCGGACCGCGTACGAGGCGAGGAAGGCCAGCGACGCGAACGCGAGCGGAAGCTCGGTGGCTTGCTCCCAACGGGCCATGCGAGTGTCATCGTCCACCGCCCCAGCTTGACCCGGCGGGCTTTTCCCGGAACCCCGCCGACACGCCGCGAACGGGCGACGCCATATGCTGCACTGCATGACGAGTGAGCCGGAGCAGCAGTTGGGAGTGGGGACGCAGGACGCCTTCCAGCGTCTGTGGACGCCCCACCGGATGGCCTACATCCAGGGCGAGAACAAGCCGACCGGCCCGGGCGCCGACGACGGCTGCCCCTTCTGCTCGATCCCGGCCAAGTCGGACGAGGACGGCCTGGTCGTCCGGCGTGGCGAACAGGTCTACGCCGTGCTCAACCTCTACCCCTACAACGGCGGCCACCTCATGGTCGTCCCCTACCGCCACGTCGCCGACTACACGGATCTCACGGACGCGGAGACGACCGAGCTGGCCGCCCTCACCAAGCAGGCCATGACGGCCCTGCGCACGGCCTCCGGCGCCCACGGCTTCAACATCGGCATGAACCAGGGCACGGTCGCCGGCGCCGGCATCGCGGCCCACCTCCACCAGCACATCGTCCCCCGCTGGGGCGGCGACACGAACTTCATGCCGGTGGTGGGCCACACGCGGGTGCTGCCGCAACTGCTGGCGGACACGCGGAAGATGCTGGCGGAGGCCTGGCCCTCCTAGGCCGCGAACCGAGGTCTACGCGTCATAGACGTCGTCCTTCTTCGGCGTCGGGTCCTGGACCGCCCCGCTGAGCACGGAGGACCGCCCGTCGAACTTCTCGGTGTCCACGTTGTGCCCCTTGAGGAACTCGATGGTCGCCTCGTGCACCACCCGCATCACGGGCGTGGCGGTCCGCAGCACGTCGTCGGTCATGAAGCGGTTTCCCCAGGGCTGCGCGGCCCACGCGTGACGCAGTCCGAAGGGCTCCGGCAGTACGAGGGAGCCGCCGAGCCAGTTGAGCAGCGGCGGATACCAGGTCAGCGGCGCCCGGGCGGTGAGCCGGACCACCTCGTCGCTGTCGACCAGCGGAAGCGTCACCTTCCGGGTCTCCCAGAACTTGACCTGCTTGGCGACCTCCTTCTCCTTGGCCGCCGGCTTGGTCGTGAACAGCCCGTGCACCGGCCCCAGCGCGTGCCCCGTCAGCTCGATGCGCAGCGTCTTGTGCAGCACGGTCACCGTGATCATCATCGTGATCACCAGGTTGCCGTCCCAGAGCGTCCACTGGACGCCCAGGTAGTGCCGGTCACCCTGGTCGTACTGCTGGGAGTTGCAGATCTTGCGTATCTCCTCCAGGTTCACCTGGTGCGCCGTGGTGCCGCTGGGGCGGGAGAGCTCCTTCGCGCCCGCGCCGATGTGCGACACGATCCAGTGGGCGACCTTCGGCTTCGGGAAGCCGCCCGTGGTCAGCGGGCCCGTGTCGAGCCGCTCGAGGGCGCGCTGGATGGCCGTCACGACGTCGAAGCTCTGGAACCGGCTGATCTCCGGCTCGGGCACCAGGTGCTTGGACAGGTCCGCGCTGAGCGAGCCCACCTTCGGCGCCTGCTCCACGGGGTTGGGCACCAGGTCCTCGGCGAGGTGCCAGTGGCCCCAGCGGGTGCCCATGCCGAGGATGCCCTTGGGGCCGGCGTAGAAGACCACGTTGGACCGCTGCTCGTCCCGCAGCTCGCCGAAGGCCTGCCGCAGTCGCTCGGCACGGGTGTCACCGGGGCTGCTGGGCACCGACTCGGGGACCTTGGCGCCGACCGTGCTGCCGGACAGCAGGCTGTCCCAGTGGGCGCGCAGTTCCTTGGCCGTGCGCTCGCAGATCTGCTTGGCCAGGAACCAGCCGACGACCGGGGCGATGATCGCCAGCCGCGCGTACCAGGCCCAGAAGCCGGTGAACGGCATACGGATCAGGAAGAGCACGGCGAGCGCGCCCACGGCCACCAGCAGGGTCGTGGCCATCACGCCGGCCCGCTTGTCCTCGCGCCGGGCGATCACGGTCCGTATCTGGAAGACCAGCAGCCAGATCAGCAGGCCCGGCAGGAAGAGGACACCGCACAGCAGGGCCACGCCGGTCAGCTGCCGGTCGCGCTGCCTGCGGACGTTGTTCGCCGCCATGCAGTGCTCGACGACGCTCTGCGGCTCGATACCGAAGGACTGGACCACCGGCTTGCGGCCGGCCCCCAGCATGCGGGACACCACGGCCTGGGAGAAGGCCTCGCCGAGGTTCGGCCGGAAGATCGTCGCCCACCTGCGGGGGGGCTTGACGGTCGACTCGTGCCACTCGTTGTTCGTCTCGAGGATCTTGACGACCTCGTCGTCCCGGTACGCCGCCGAGGCCAGCGCGAAGGTCGCCTTCTGGTCCGAGCCCGTGCGCGGTACCTGCGGCCCGAACATGTCTCCCCAGCCGCCCACTTCGCTCATTCCCGCCCCCCATCGCCGCTCGACGTCGCTTCTGCGGCTCTTCCCGACTTCCTTGCCCCGCACACCTGTTGATCAGGTCATCACGGTGATCGCCTGATCCCGCGACCACTTGATCAGCTTGCCACCAGCGTATCCGCAGGCACCGACATTCGTCGGCGGACGGCCGAAGCCGCCCGCCGACACCGGAGGGGAGCATTCCGCGAAAGCCGGTCGTGCGCTGCCGCAAGCCGTCCGTGTGCCGTCGTACGCCACTTGTGCGCCGCAGTACGGGAGTTCGGCTCGGCCGGCGTCAACTACGACGCGTCGCGGGTCTCTTCGCGAATCCTTTCCGCGATCTGTGGGGGCATTGGTTCGTGCCGTGCGTAGGAGCGGTTGAAGCGCGCGGTGCCGTGCGAGAGGGAGCGCAGGTCGACGGCGTACCGCCCGATCTCGATCTCGGGCACCTCGGCCCGGATCAGTGTGCGTCCGCCGCTGGTCTGCTCCGTGCCCAGCACCCGGCCCCGCCGCCCGGACAGGTCGCTCATGACGGCGCCCACGTAGTCGTCGCCGACCAGGACCGTCACCTCCGCGACCGGCTCCAGGAGGTGGATCTTCGCGTCCGCCGCCGCCTCCCGCAGAGCGAGCGCGCCGGCCGTCTGGAAGGCCGCGTCCGAGGAGTCCACGGAGTGTGCCTTGCCGTCGAGCAGCGTCACCCGGACGTCGATCAGCGGATACCCCGCCGCGACTCCCTTGGCGGCCTGGGCCCGCACCCCCTTCTCGACCGACGGGATGAACTGCCGCGGCACCGCCCCGCCGACCACCTTGTCCACGAACTCGACGCCCGAACCGTTCGGCAGCGGCTCCACCTCGATCTCGCAGATGGCGTACTGCCCGTGACCACCGGACTGCTTCACATGCCGCCCGCGTCCCGCCGACCTGCCGGCGAAGGTCTCCCGCAGGGACACCCGGTGCGGTACGACGTCGACCTGGACGCCGTAGCGGCTGCGCAGCCGCTCCAGGGCCACGTCCGCGTGCGCCTCGCCCAGGCACCACAGCACCACCTGGTGGGTGTCCTGGTTCTGTTCGAGCCGCATCGTCGGGTCCTCGGCGACCAGCCGGGCCAGGCCCTGCGAGAGCTTGTCCTCGTCCGCTTTGCTGTGCGCCTGGATGGCGAGCGGCAGCAGCGGATCGGGCATCTCCCACGGCTCCATCAGCAGCGGGTCGTCCTTGGCCGAGAGCGTGTCCCCGGTCTCCGCACGGCTCAGCTTCGCCACGCACACCAGGTCGCCGGCGATGGCGTGGGTCACCGGCCGCTGCTGCTTGCCGAAGGGCGTGGACAGGGCGCCGATGCGCTCGTCGACGTCGTGGTCCTCGTGGCCGCGGTCGGCCAGCCCGTGCCCGGAGACGTGCACCGTCTCGTCGGGGCGCAGGGTGCCGGAGAAGACGCGGACCAGGGAGACCCGGCCGACATAGGGGTCGGACGCGGTCTTGACGACCTCGGCGACCAGCGGACCCTGTGTGTCGCAGGCCTTGATCTCCCGCGGCTTGCCGTCGATGGTGGTCACCCCCGGCGTGGGGTGCTCGAACGGCGTCGGGAAGCCGCCCGTGATCAGCTCCAGCAGCTCGACCGTGCCGAGGCCCTGCCTGGCGCCCTCGGCCGCGGGGGCGGCGGCGAGGACGGGGAAGAAGACCCCGCGCGCGACGGCCCGCTCCAGGTCCTCGACGAGCGTCTTGAAGTCGATGTGCTCGCCGCCCAGATAGCGGTCCATGAGGGTCTCGTCCTCGCTCTCCGAGATGATCCCCTCGATCAGCCGGTTGCGTGCCTCCTCGATCTCCGGCAGCTGGTCCTCGCCCGGCTCCGACTCCTTGCGCTCGCCGGTGGAGTAGTCGAACAGCTTCTGCGACAGCAGTCCGACCAGCCCCGTCACGGGCGCGTGCCCGTCGGGCCCCTGCGGGCCGTGCAGCGGGGTGTACAGCGGCAGCACGGCGTCGGGGTCGTCCCCGCCGAAGGCCTCCGCGCAGACCCGCGTCATCTCCTCGAAGTCCGCCCGGGCCGCCTCCAGATGCGTGATCACGATCGCCCGGGGCATCCCGACGGCCGCGCACTCCTCCCACACCATGCGCGTGGAGCCGTCCACGCCGTCGGAGGCGGAGACCACGAAAAGGGCCGCGTCCGCAGCGCGCAGACCGGCCCTGAGTTCACCGACGAAGTCGGCGTATCCGGGGGTGTCGAGAAGATTGACCTTGATGCCGTCCCATTCGACCGGCACCAGGGAGAGCTGCACCGAACGGTTCTGCCGGTGCTCGATCTCGTCGTAGTCCGAGACGGTGCCGCCGTCCTCCACACGGCCCGCCCGGTTCACCGCCCCCGCGGTCAGCGCGAGGGCTTCCACCAATGTCGTCTTGCCCGATCCGGAGTGGCCGACCAGCACCACATTCCGTACGGACGCGGGATGGTCGGCCGCCGTAGCCCTGCCGGCGGCCCCGGGGTGTGCGTTCGCCTTGTCGCCCATGGCCTTGCCTCCCGTGCACGGTGAGGTCACTGTGGGCGCGGGCATGCCGGGCCGCGTGCGGTGGCGGCTCCGATGACGCCCGCGGTCCTTCGAGCTTTCCACTCCCGTCACGGTGCGTCCATACGAAGGACGCGATCGCGCCGTGACCCGTATGCCTTCGGCCCATGACACAAGGGGGGTCCGGGTGCCCGGCCGTCGCACACACGCGCGCGTGGCTACGATGGGCGCGCCGGTGGCCAGCAGGGGCCGAGCCGGCCACACCGACCCTCGGGAAGGCCATGCTGAACAAGTACGCGCGTGCATTCTTCACGCGTGTCCTCACACCGTTCGCCGCGTTTCTCATCCGGCGGGGCGTCAGCCCCGACGCCGTCACGCTCCTCGGCACCGCCGGCGTGGTCGCGGGTGCGCTGGTCTTCTACCCCATGGGCGAGTTCTTCTGGGGCACGGTCGTGATCACGCTCTTCGTGTTCTCCGACCTGGTCGACGGCAACATGGCCCGCCAGCTGGGCCGTTCCAGCCGCTGGGGCGCGTTCCTGGACTCCACCCTCGACCGCGTCGCCGACGGCGCGATCTTCGGCGGCTTCGCCCTGTGGTACGCGGGCAGCGGCGACGACAACGTGCTGTGCGCGGTCTCCATCTTCTGCCTGGCCAGCGGGCAGGTGGTGTCGTACACCAAGGCGCGCGGCGAGTCGATCGGCCTGCCGGTCGCCGTCAACGGGCTCGTCGAGCGCGCCGAGCGCCTGGTGATCTCGCTGGTCGCGGCCGGTTTCGCGGGTCTGCACAAGTTCGGCGTGCCCGGCATCCAGTACCTGCTGCCCGTGGCCCTGTGGATCGTCGCCGTCGGCAGCCTGGTCACCCTGGTCCAGCGGGTGGTCACCGTCCGCCGTGAGTCGGCGGAGGCCGAGGCCGAGGCCACGGCGGAGCAGGAGAGCGGGGCGGCCAAGTGAGTGCCCGGGACCGCCTGACGGACGGCCTCTACGGGCTCGGCTGGAGCACGGTCAAGAACCTCCCCGAGCCGGTCGCCGTACGCCTGGGCCGCACGATCGCGGACCTTGCCTGGAAACGGCGCGGCAAGGGCGTGCTGCGGCTGGAGAGCAACTACGCGCGCGTGGTGCCCGACGCGAGCCCCGAGCGCCTCGCCGAGCTCTCGCGCGCGGGCATGCGCTCGTACCTGCGTTACTGGATGGAGTCCTTCCGGCTGCCCGCGTGGAGCAAGGAGCGCATCAAGAGCGGCTTCGACCCCAAGGACCTGCACCATCTGACCGACGGCCTCGCCGCCGGCCGGGGCGTCATTCTCGCGCTGCCCCACATGGCCAACTGGGACCTCGCCGGCGCCTGGGTCACCACCAAGCTGCAGACGCCGTTCACCACGGTCGCCGAGCGCCTCAAGCCCGAGACGCTGTACGACCGCTTCGTGGCCTACCGCGAGGGCCTCGGCATGGAGGTCCTCCCGCACAGCGGCGGCACCGCCTTCGGCACCCTGGCCCGGCGGCTGCGCGACGGCGGCCTGGTCTGCCTGGTCGCCGAGCGCGACCTGTCCTCCTCCGGCGTCGAGGTCCGGTTCTTCGGCGAGGCCACCCGGATCCCGGCCGGACCCGCGCTGCTCGCCCAGCAGACCGGAGCGCTGCTCCTGCCGGTCACGCTCTGGTACGACGACTCGCCCGTCATGCAGGGCCGGGTCCATCCCCCGATCGAGGTCCCCGAGTCAGGCAGCCGGGCCGAAAAGACGTCTGTCATGGCACAGGCGCTGGCCGACGCCTTCGCCACGGGGATCGCCGACCATCCGGAGGACTGGCACATGCTGCAGCGCTTGTGGCTCAAGGACCTCGACCCCACGAAGAATCCCGCGAAGAATTCTGAGAGGAATTCTGTGAGGGAAACTCCGGCTCCCGAGAAGGGCACGTCGTGAGGATCGGCATCGTCTGCCCGTACTCCTGGGACGTACCGGGTGGCGTCCAGTTCCACATCCGCGACCTCGCCGAGTACTTCATCCGCCTGGGCCACGAGGTCTCCGTCCTGGCCCCGGCCGACGACGACACACCCCTGCCGCCGTACGTCGTCTCGGCCGGCCGCGCGGTCCCGGTGCCGTACAACGGCTCGGTCGCCCGGCTGAACTTCGGCTTCCTCAGCGCCGCGCGGGTGCGGCGCTGGCTGCACGACGGCGCGTTCGACGTGGTCCACGTCCACGAGCCGACCTCACCCTCGCTCGGGCTGCTGACCTGCTGGGCGGCGCAGGGGCCGATGGTCGCCACCTTCCACACCTCCAACCCGCGCTCCAAGGCGATGATCGCCGCGTACGCGATCCTTCAGGCGGCCCTG
Organism: Streptomyces griseorubiginosus; assembly: GCF_017614965.1. Taxonomy (GTDB): domain Bacteria; phylum Actinomycetota; class Actinomycetes; order Streptomycetales; family Streptomycetaceae; genus Streptomyces; species Streptomyces griseorubiginosus_B. The sequence continues at coordinate 15,052 of NZ_WVUG01000114.1, forward strand.
GAGAAGATCAGCGCGCGGATCGCCGTCAGCGAGTACGCGCGCCGCACCCTCGTCGAGCACCTCGGCGGCGACGCCGTGGTCATCCCCAACGGCGTCGACGTCGACTTCTTCGCCAAGGCCCAACCCAGGCCCGAGTGGCAGGGCGACACGATCGGCTTCATCGGGCGCATCGACGAGCCGCGCAAGGGCCTGCCGGTGCTGATGAAGGCGTTCCCGGACATCCTCGCGGCCCGCCCGCGGACGCGGCTGCTGGTCGCCGGGCGCGGGGACGAGGAGGAGGCGCTGGAGCTGCTGCCCGCCGAGTTCCGCTCGCAGGTGGAGTTCCTCGGCATGATCAGCGACGAGGACAAGGCCCGCTTCCTGCGCAGCATCGACCTGTACGTCGCCCCCAACACCGGCGGCGAGAGCTTCGGAATCATCCTGGTCGAGGCGATGTCGGCGGGCGCCCCCGTCCTCGCCGCCGACCTGGACGCCTTCGCCCAGGTGCTCGACCAGGGCGCGGCGGGCGAACTCTTCACCAACGAGGACCCCGAGGCCCTGGCGGAGGCGGCGGTACGGCTCCTGCAGAACCCGGACCGCCTCGCCGAACTGCGCGAACGCGGCAGCGCCCACGTACGCCGCTTCGACTGGTCGACGGTCGGCGCGGACATCCTCTCGGTCTACGAGACGGTGACGGCGGGCGCGGCGGCCGTGGCGGCGGCGGACGACGACCGGGGCCCGGGACTGCGGGCACGGTTCGGGTTGGCACGGGACTAGGGGCCCTGGCCCAAGGGCACGTCGGGCGCTTCTCGCGGGGGCGGCGTTGTCGTGAGGCGGCCGTCGGGCGCGGGTGCGGTCGGCGGTAACGTGTGCGGCCGTGACCGTAACCCTGATCTGGATTCTTGCCGTCCTGTTCGCGATCGGGCTGTACCTGAGCTGGACGGCCGGCCGTCTGGACCGGCTGCACTCCCGGATCGACGCCGCCCGGGCCGCCCTCGACGCGCAGCTGCTGCGCAGGGCGTCCGTGACCCAGGAGCTGGCCACCTCCGGCGTGCTGGACCCCGCCGCGTCGATCGTCCTGTACGAGGCCGCGCACGCGGCCCGGCAGGCCGAGGAGGAGCAGCGGGAGGTCGCCGAGAGCGAGCTCAGCCAGGCGCTGCGGGCGGTTTTCGGCGAGCCTGCCCAGGTCGACGCTGTCCGCGAGGCCCCCGGCGGCGACGCGGCCACCCACGAACTCACCGAGGCCGTCCGCCGGGTCCCGATGGCCAGGCGCTTCCACAACGACGCGGTCGGCGCGGCCCGCCGACTGCGCGAGCACCGCAAGGTCCGCTGGTTCCGGCTGGCCGGTCACGCCCCCTTCCCGATGGCCTTCGAGATGGACGACGAACCGCCGCCGGCCCTCGCCGACCGGGCGGCATAGCCGCTTCCCGCCGCAAAAGGATCCACCGGCTTCCCATTGGCCCTTGCTGTGGACTGGCCCAATCCCGTTTCCTCGGTGATTGCAGCAACCCTCTTTCACTTCAGTGAGGTCATCCGTGTCCAGCTCGCTCTCCGAAAACCAGGCCCCCGAGACCGGCACCGCGCGCGTGAAGCGCGGCATGGCCGAGCAGCTCAAGGGCGGCGTGATCATGGACGTCGTCACCCCGGAGCAGGCGAAGATCGCCGAGGACGCGGGCGCCGTCGCAGTCATGGCCCTGGAGCGCGTCCCGGCCGACATCCGCAAGGACGGCGGCGTGGCCCGTATGTCCGACCCGGACATGATCGAGGGCATCATCGAGGCCGTCTCGATCCCGGTCATGGCCAAGTCCCGCATCGGCCACTTCGTCGAGGCCCAGGTCCTGCAGTCCCTCGGCGTCGACTACATCGACGAGTCCGAGGTCCTCACCCCGGCCGACGAGGTCAACCACTCCGACAAGTGGGCCTTCACGACCCCGTTCGTCTGCGGCGCCACCAACCTGGGCGAGGCCCTGCGCCGTATCGCCGAGGGCGCGGCCATGATCCGCTCCAAGGGCGAGGCCGGCACCGGCAACGTCGTCGAGGCCGTCCGCCACCTGCGCCAGATCAAGGGCGAGATCGCCAAGCTGCGCGGCTGCGACAACAACGAGCTGTACGCCGCCGCCAAGGAGCTGCGCGCCCCCTACGAGCTGGTCAAGGAGGTCGCCGAGCTCGGCAAGCTCCCGGTGGTGCTGTTCTCCGCCGGTGGTGTGGCCACCCCCGCCGACGCCGCGCTGATGCGCCAGCTCGGTGCCGAGGGCGTCTTCGTCGGCTCCGGCATCTTCAAGTCCGGCGACCCGGCCAAGCGCGCCGCCGCCATCGTCAAGGCGACCACCTTCTACGACGACCCGAAGATCATCGCGGACGCGTCCCGCAACCTCGGCGAGGCCATGGTCGGCATCAACTGCGACACCCTCCCCGAGACCGAGCGCTACGCCAACCGCGGCTGGTAAGCACCCCCATGAGCACTGAAGCCCCTGTCATAGGCGTCCTGGCCCTCCAGGGCGACGTACGGGAGCACCTCGTCGCCCTGGCCGCGGCAGACGCCGTGGCCAGGCCGGTCAGGCGCCCCGAGGAACTCGCCGAGGTGGACGGCCTCGTCATCCCGGGCGGCGAGTCCACCACCATCTCCAAGCTGGCCGTCCTCTTCGGCGTGATGGAACCCCTCCGCGCGCGCGTGCGGGCCGGAATGCCCGTCTACGGCACCTGCGCGGGCATGATCATGCTCGCCGACAAGATCCTCGACCCGCGCTCGGGCCAGGAGACCGTCGGCGGCATCGACATGATCGTGCGCCGCAACGCCTTCGGACGGCAGAACGAGTCCTTCGAGGCGGCGGTCGACGTCCGGGGCGTCGAGGGCGATCCTGTAGAGGGCGTGTTCATCCGCGCCCCCTGGGTGGAGTCCGTCGGCGCCGAGACCGAGGTGCTCGCCGAGCACGACGGCCACATCGTCGCGGTCCGTCAGGGCAACGCGCTCGCCACGTCGTTCCACCCGGAACTGACCGGCGACCACCGGGTGCACCGCCTGTTCGTCGACATGGTGCACGCGAACCGGGCGACGGAGTCCTAGTAGGATTCCTGGCGTTCGTTGCAGAGATGGGTTACGCGAAGGAGACAGGCAGATGTCCGGCCACTCTAAATGGGCCACGACGAAGCACAAGAAGGCCGTGATCGACGCCAAGCGCGGCAAGCTCTTCGCGAAGCTGATCAAGAACATCGAGGTCGCGGCGCGCATGGGCGGCGTCGACCTCGACGGCAACCCGACGCTGTACGACGCCGTCCAGAAGGCCAAGAAGCAGTCGGTCCCGAACAAGAACATCGACTCGGCGATCAAGCGCGGCGGCGGCCTCGAGGCCGGTGGCGCCGACTACGAGACGATCATGTACGAGGGCTACGGCCCGAACGGCGTCGCGGTGCTCATCGAGTGCCTCACCGACAACCGCAACCGCGCCGCCTCCGACGTCCGCGTCGCCATGACCCGCAACGGCGGCTCCATGGCCGACCCGGGCTCGGTGTCGTACCTGTTCAACCGCAAGGGCGTCGTGATCGTCCCCAAGGGCGAGCTGACCGAGGACGACGTCCTCGCCGCCGTCCTGGACGCGGGCGCCGAGGAGGTCAACGACCTGGGCGAGTCCTTCGAGGTGCTCAGCGAGGCCACCGACCTGGTCGCGGTCCGCACCGCCCTCCAGGACGCCGGGATCGACTACGACTCCGCCGAGGCCAACTTCGTCCCGACCATGCAGGTCGAGCTGGACGAGGAGGGTGCCAAGAAGATCTTCAAGCTGATCGACGCGCTCGAGGACAGCGACGACGTGCAGAACGTCTTCGCCAACTTCGACGTCAGCGACGAGGTCATGGAGAAGGTCGACGCGTAACGCCGCCGCGAGCTGAGCGGACGCAACGGCTCAACGGGCCGACGGGACACGCCCCGTCGGCCCGTCGCCATGTCGGCCGTTGTCGGTGGCACCCGATAGCCTGCACAAACAGGCGATCGAAAGGGATCGAGGGGAGGGCGCGGTGCGCGTACTGGGGGTGGACCCCGGGCTGACCCGGTGCGGTGTCGGCGTCGTCGAGGGGATCGCGGGCCGGCCGCTCACCATGGTCGGCGTCGGTGTCGTCCGCACGCCCGTGGACGCCGACCTGGGGCACCGCCTCGTCGCGATCGAGCAGGGCATCGAGGCCTGGCTGGACGAACACCGGCCCGAATACGTCGCCGTGGAGCGGGTGTTCAGCCAGCACAACGTCCGCACCGTGATGGGCACCGCCCAGGCCAGCGCCGTCGCCATGCTCTGCGCCGCCCGCCGTGGCATCCCCGTCGCCCTGCACACGCCGAGCGAGGTCAAGGCCGCCGTCACCGGCACCGGACGCGCCGACAAGGCCCAGGTCGGCGCCATGGTGACGCGGCTGCTCCGGCTCGACGCACCCCCGAAACCGGCCGACGCGGCGGACGCCCTCGCGCTCGCCATCTGCCACATCTGGCGCGCCCCCGCCCACAACCGCCTCCAGCAGGCCGTCGCCCTGCACGCAGCCAAAGCAACGAAAGGCCGCCCCGCATGATCGCCTTCGTCAGCGGCCCGGTCGCCGCCCTCGCCCCCGACTCCGCGGTGGTGGAGGTCGGCGGGATCGGCATCGCCGTCCAGTGCACGCCCAACACCCTGTCCGGACTGCGCATGGGCCAGCAGACCAAGCTCGCCACCTCCCTGGTCGTACGGGAGGACTCGCTCACCCTGTACGGCTTCGTGGACGACGACGAGCGTCAGGTCTTCGAGCTGCTGCAGACGGCGAGCGGCGTCGGCCCGCGCCTGGCCCAGGCGATGCTGGCGGTGCACAGCCCGGACGCCCTGCGCAGGGCGGTCGCCACCGGGGACGAGAAGGCACTGATCGCCGTCCCCGGCATCGGCAAGAAGGGCGCCCAGAAGCTGCTGCTGGAGCTCAAGGACCGGCTCGGCGAGCCCATCGGCGCCCCCGCGATCGGCGCTCCGGTCAGCCAGGGCTGGCGCGACCAGTTGCACGCCGCCCTCATCGGCCTCGGGTACGCCACCCGGGAGGCCGACGAGGCGGTGGCCGCCGTGACCCCGCAGGCGGAGGCGGCCGGAGGCAGCCCACAGGTCGGCCAGTTGCTGAAGGCCGCCCTGCAGACCCTCAACCGCGCCCGCTGACCATCTGCGCCACCCCTGCTAGGAGACCTCAGTGAACTGGGACGACCCGACCGACACTCCCGCTCCCGAGCGGCTGGTCGGTTCTGTCGCCGACCGTGAGGACCAGGCCGTCGAGGCCGCCCTGCGCCCCAAGGACCTGGGCGAGTTCATCGGCCAGGAGAAGGTCCGTGAACAGCTCGACCTGGTCCTGCGCGCCGCCCGCGCGCGCGGCGCCACCGCCGACCACGTGCTGCTCTCCGGCGCCCCCGGCCTCGGCAAGACCACCCTCTCGATGATCATCGCGGCCGAGATGGGCGCCCCGATCCGCATCACCTCCGGCCCCGCCATCCAGCACGCCGGCGACCTGGCCGCGATCCTGTCCTCCCTCCAGGAGGGCGAGGTCCTCTTCCTCGACGAGATCCACCGCATGTCCCGGCCCGCCGAGGAGATGCTGTACATGGCGATGGAGGACTTCCGCGTCGACGTCATCGTCGGCAAGGGGCCCGGCGCCACTGCCATCCCCCTCGACCTGCCCCCCTTCACCCTGGTCGGCGCCACCACACGCGCGGGCCTGTTGCCGCCCCCGCTGCGCGACCGCTTCGGCTTCACCGCGCACATGGAGTTCTACGAGCCCGCCGAGCTGGAGCGGGTCATCCACCGCTCGGCGAACCTCCTCGACGTGGAGATCCAGGCCGACGGCGCCGCCGAGATCGCCGGCCGTTCCCGCGGCACGCCCCGTATCGCCAACCGCCTGCTGCGCCGCGTGCGGGACTACGCCCAGGTCAAGGCCGACGGGATCATCACCCGGGACATCGCGGCCGCGGCCCTCGCGGTGTACGAGGTCGACGCCCGCGGCCTCGACCGCCTCGACCGCGGTGTGCTGCAGGCTCTGCTCAAGCTCTTCGGCGGCGGCCCGGTCGGCCTGTCGACCCTCGCCGTCGCGGTGGGGGAGGAGCGCGAGACCGTGGAGGAGGTGGCCGAGCCCTTCCTCGTACGGGAGGGACTGCTCGCCCGCACGCCCCGCGGACGGGTCGCCACTCCCGCCGCATGGGCGCATCTCGGCCTCACGCCACCGCGCTCGGCTACTGCGGGAAACGGACAACAGGACCTGTTCGGGACGTGATGCCATTGTGACGGCGCGGGCATTGGCCGGGTCAGGAACCCAGGTGCCATGCTGAGCGTTGTTCCATGCGCGCGGACTCGCTTAGACTCCGCCGATGCCGCCTTTGTCGGCGGTATACATACCCCCATCCATCAGGCCGCCGTCCGCCGCGGTCGTGCGAAGGAATTCCGTCCCGTGAATATCACCATGCTCCTCCCGTTCATCGTGCTCATCGGGGCCATGTTCCTCATGACCCGCTCGGCCAAGCGCAAGCAGCAGCAGGCCGCGAACATGCGCAACGAGATGCAGCCCGGCAGCGGCGTCCGCACGATCGGGGGGATGTACGCGACGGTCAAGGAGGTCAACGAGGACACGGTCCTCCTCGACGCCGGTCCCGGGGTCGAGCTCCTCTTCGCGAAGAACGCCATCGGTTCCGTGCTCAGCGACGACGAGTACAACCGCATCGTGCACGGCATCGAGCACGACCTCAAGTCCGACTCCGACGTCGTCCCGGACGACGCCTCCTCCCTCACCGAGACCGACGACTCCGCCGACGAAGCTGCCGCCGCCTCCGACGACAAGTCCGTCGACCTCGGCAAGAAGGACGCGCCCGAGGAACCGGCCGACGAGCCCGTCGCCGCCGAGGCGAAGCCGGACGAGGAGCCGAAGAAGACCGACGGCGACTCCGAGTCGAAGTAGCCACGTCCTGAGGGCGCGTGGCCGACCTCCCGCGCCCCGGGACGTGTGCGTCTCGCACACGGGGATCCCGACACCATGTCATGGCCGCCACCACGCCGACCGGGCGCGGGGCGGCCCGAGAGGGAGTACGAGAAGGTGGCAGCACCTAAAAAGGGCCGGAGCGCGAGCGCCCAGAGCAAGCCAGGGCGCTCGCTGGCCCTCATCCTGATCGCCATCGTGGCGCTCACCGGAGGGATGTTCGCCTCCGGGCACACCACTCCGCGTCTCGGCATCGACCTGGCCGGTGGCACGAGCATCACGCTCCGGGCGGTCCCGGAGAAGGGCCAGGAATCCGCGATCAACAAGGCCAACATGGACACCGCGGTCGACATCATGAACCGCCGCGTCAATGGTCTTGGTGTCTCGGAGGCCGAGGTTCAGACCCAGGGCGACCGAAACATCATCGTCAACATCCCCAAGGGAACGAACTCCAAGGAAGCGCGTCAGCAGGTCGGCACCACCGCCAAGCTGTACTTCCGTCCGGTCCTCGCCACCGAGATCTCCGGCGGCTCCGCGACGACCAGCCCCACGCCCAGCGCCTCGGGCAAGCCGACGGACAAGGCCTCGCAGAAGGCCACGGGCAAGTCGTCGTCCTCCGCGACGCCTTCGGCCACCGCCACCTCGCAGGGCCGCGCGGTGACCGACGCGCTGAAGGCCGACTCGACTCCCAGCGCCACCGCCTCCTCCAGCGCGAAGGCGTCCTCCAGCCCCTCCCCGTCGGCGAGCGGCTCCTCCGCCGCCAGTGCCGCCGCGGCCAAGCTTCAGGCGCAGTACACCGCCCTCGACTGCACGAAGAAGTCGGTCAGGGCGACCGCCGGCCAGGGTGTCAAGGCCACCGACCCCACCGTCGCCTGCGGCAAGAACGGCGCCGGTCAGTGGCAGAAGTACGTCCTCGGCCCGGCCGCAGTTGACGGCACGGACGTCAAGAAGGCCTCGGCCGTCTTCAACACCCAGTCCGCCGCCGGCTGGACCGTCACCATGGAGTTCACCTCCAAGGGCGCCAAGAAGTTCGGCGACATCACCGGTCAGCTGGCCAAGAACCAGTCCCCGCAGAACCAGTTCGCGATCGTCCTCGACGGCAACGTCGTCTCCGACCCGCGCGTCTCGGAAGCACTGACCGGCGGCAACGCGGAGATCACCGGCAGCTTCACCCAGGAGGAGGCGCAGAGCCTCGCCAACATGCTGTCGTACGGCGCCCTGCCGCTGACCTTCAAGGAGGACAGCGTCACCACGGTGACCGCGGCCCTGGGCGGCGAGCAGCTGCACGCCGGTCTCCTCGCCGGTGCGATCGGCCTCGCGCTGGTCGTGATCTACCTGCTGGTCTTCTACCGCGGCCTGTCGGTCATCGCGATCCCCTCGCTGATGGTCTCGGCGATCCTCACCTACGTGATCATGGCGCTGCTCGGCCCGACGATCGGCTTCGCGCTCAACCTGCCCGCCGTCTGCGGTGCGATCGTCGCGATCGGTATCACCGCGGACTCGTTCATCGTGTTCTTCGAACGCATCCGGGACGAGATCCGCGAGGGCCGCTCGCTGCGCCCCGCCGTCGAGCGGGCCTGGCCGCGCGCCCGGCGCACCATCCTGGTCTCCGACTTCGTGTCGTTCCTCGCCGCCGCGGTGCTGTTCATCGTCACCGTCGGCAAGGTCCAGGGCTTCGCCTTCACCCTCGGTCTGACCACCGTGCTCGACGTGGTCGTCGTCTTCCTGTTCACCAAGCCGCTCATGACGCTCCTGGCCCGCCGGAAGTTCTTCGCGAACGGCCACAAGTGGTCCGGCCTCGACCCCAAGGCGCTGGGCGCCAAGCCGCCGCTGCGCAGCACCCGCCGTACCCGTCCCGCCGGCCCCGTCGACCCGAAGGAGGCCTGAGATGTCGAAACTCGGCAGCCTCGGCGCCCGACTCCACCGCGGCGAAGTCGGCTACGACTTCGTCGGCAACCGCAAGATCTGGTACGGCGTCTCCATCCTGATCACCATCACGGCCATCCTGGGGCTCACGGTGCGGGGCCTGAACATGGGCATCGAGTTCCAGGGCGGCGCCGTCTTCACCACCCCGAAGAACACCAACGTCTCGGTCACCCAGGCGGAGACGTACGCCCAGGACGCCTCCGGACACCCCGCGGTCGTACAGAAGCTCGGTGACGGAACCCTGCGCATCCAGATCGCCGGCATCGACACCAACAAGTCCGACCAGATCAAGGACGCGCTGGCCAAGGACCTGAACGTCGGCACCGAGAAGATCGCCGCCGACCTGGTCGGTCCCAGCTGGGGCCAGCAGATCGCCGACAAGGCCTGGCAGGGCCTGGCGATCTTCATGGTGCTGGTCGTGATCTACCTGGCCATCGCGTTCGAGTGGCGGATGGCCCTGGCGGCGCTCGTCGCCCTGATCCACGACATCACGATCACCACCGGCATCTACGCCCTCGTCGGTTTCGAGGTCACGCCGGGCACGGTGATCGGTCTGCTGACGATCCTCGGTTACTCGCTCTACGACACCGTCGTCGTCTTCGACAGCCTCAAGGAGCAGACGAAGGACATCACCAAGCAGACCCGCTGGACCTACAGCGACGTCGCCAACCGCTCGATCAACGGCACGTTGATGCGCTCCATCAACACCACGGCGGTGGCGCTGCTGCCGGTCGCGGCCCTGCTGTTCATCGGTGGCGGTTTCCTCGGCGCCGGTACGCTCAACGACATCTCGCTGTCGCTGTTCGTCGGCCTCGCGGCCGGCGCGTACTCCTCGATCTTCATCGCCACGCCGCTCGTCGCCGACCTCAAGGAGCGCGAGCCGCAGATGAAGGCCCTGCGCAAGCGCGTCCTCGCCAAGCGGGCCCAGGCCGCCGCGGAGGGCCCGCAGGCCCGGCCCGAGACTGCGGACACCTACGGCGACGAGCCCGAGGACGCCGCTCCCGCGGTCGTCGGCCCGCGCAACCAGCCCGCGTCCCGTAACCGGGGCCGTGGCCGACCCTCGGGGAAGCGCCGATGACCGACGTCGAGGAGCTGCTGCTCAGCCGTATCCGTGACGTCGCGGACTACCCGACGCCGGGCGTGATGTTCAAGGACATCACCCCGCTCCTGGCGGACGCGGCGGCGTTCACGGCGCTGACCGACGCGCTGGCCGGCATCGCCGCGACCACCGGCGCCACGAAGGTCGTCGGCCTCGAGGCGCGCGGCTTCATCCTCGGTGCCCCGGTGGCCGTCCGGGCCGGCCTCGGCTTCATCCCCGTACGCAAGGCGGGCAAGCTCCCCGGAGCGACCCTCAGCCAGGCGTACGACCTGGAGTACGGCTCGGCGGAGATCGAGGTCCACGCTGAGGACCTGACGGCCGGGGACCGGATCCTCATCGTCGACGACGTCCTCGCGACGGGCGGCACGGCGGAGGCCTCGATCCAACTGATCCGCAGGACGGGCGCCGAGGTGGCGGGCCTCGCGGTCCTGATGGAACTCGCCTTCCTCAACGGCCGCTCCCGCTTGGAACCGGCCCTGCAGGGCGCCCCCCTGGAAGCACTGCTCGTGGTCTGAGCACAGTCACAGTACGAAAAGGCCGCCCCAGAACCGCCGGGGCGGCCTTTTCGCGCCTTACGGGGGCGGTGGCCGACAGACATCGGCACGGCCCTCGCCTCTTCGTGGAATCCGGAGACAGCCGTCCCTGTTACCCGGGTAGACCGCCCTCACATCGGTCTGCAGGCGATCCTGAGACACAGGATCGCTACCATGGGTCCTCCGGAGCCTGACCGGGGGACCCGGATCGCGCACGAGGAGTCCTCTTGCCAGACGAGGCCCAGCACCTGACCGCCGCCAAGCCCGAGTCCGCCTCGGCAGCCGCGGCCAAGCCCGCGCCGAGCACATCGCAGCCGACGAACGACAGCGCCGGGCCGGTCGAGCACGCCCAGTCGGCCCCCGTCGACAAGTCGGCCGATCAGTCGCGCCCCAAGCCGGCCCCGCCCGAGCAGACCCAGGC
>NZ_WVUG01000115.1 GCF_017614965.1 Streptomyces griseorubiginosus
GTGCGGGGCAGCGGTGGCGGGCGGGGGCGTCCTGATCAGTCCGGCCGGGAGTACCGCCGGACGCCCTCGCGCCACACCTCGCCGACCAGCGGCACGCCCGGGCGGTAGGCGAGGTGGACGTGGCTCGGGGCGTCGAGGACGAGCAGGTCCGCCCGGGCGCCGGGGGCCAGATGGCCGATGTCGTCCCGGCGCAGGGCCGCCGCGCCGCCCGCCGTGGCCGACCAGACGGCCTCGTCGGGGGTCATGCCCATGTCCCGTACGGCGAGGGCGACACAGAACGGCACGGACGAGGTGAAGGACGAGCCCGGGTTGCAGTCGGTGGACAGGGCGACCGTGACGCCCGCGTCCAGCAGACGCCGGGCGTCCGGCCACTCGGCGCGCGTGGAGAACTCGGCTCCGGGCAGCAGCGTGGCGACCGTGTCGCCGTTCGCCAGGGCGTCCACGTCCGCGTCGGTGAGGTGGGTGCAGTGGTCGGCGCTGGCCGCGTCCAGTTCTACGGCGAGCTGGACGCCGGGGCCGTGGGAGAGCTGGTTGGCGTGGATGCGCGGGGTCAGGCCCCTGGCCCTGCCCGCGGTGAGGATCGCGCGGGCCTGGTCGCCGTCGAAGGCGCCCTTCTCGCAGAAGACGTCGATCCAACGGGCGTACGGGGCACAGGCGTCCAGCATCTCGCCGGTGACCAGGGCGACATAGGCGGCCGGGTCGTCGGCGAAGTCCGGGGAGACGATGTGGGCGCCGAGATAGGTGACCTCGTCGGTGTGCGCTGCGGCGATGCGCAGGGCACGGGCCTCGTCGGCGACGGTCAGGCCGTAGCCGGACTTGGTCTCGAAGGTGGTGGTGCCCTGGCGGAGGGCCTCGGCGAGGTAGCGGGTGAGGTTGGCCTCCAGCTCCTCGTCCGTGGCGGCCCGGGTGGCGGCGACGGTGGTGCGGATGCCGCCGGCGGTGTAGCTCCGGCCGGACATGCGGGCGTTGAACTCCTGGGTGCGGTCGCCCGCGAAGACCAGGTGGGAGTGCGAGTCCACGAAGCCCGGGATCACCGCCCGGCCACCGGCGTCGACCCGATTGTCAGTGGCGGGTGCTTTGCTTGACTCACCGGTCCACACGACCCGGTCGCCCTCGATGACGACGGCCGCGTCCTGGACCAGACCGAGGGGGGATGCGTCGCCCAGGGAGGGGGAGTTGGTGACCAGCGTGGCGATGTTGGTGATGACAGTGCTGCTCATGGCGTCCTCGTGGGTGGTCGTCAGGCGCGGAGGGCTTCGACCGCCCGCGCGAGGGCGTGCGGCACATCCGGTACGAGGGTGTGCGCCCCGTCGCGTACGACATGCCGTCCGCCCACGATCGTGTGCCGTACGTCCGCTGCCGTCGCCGCGAATACGGCCGTCTCGGCGCCGAGCCTGGGCAGCGGGCCCGCTGTCCTGACCGAGTCCAGCGCGATCGTCGTGAGGTCGGCGAGCGCGCCCTCCTCGATGGTGCCGGCCTCGTCCCAGCCGAGGGCCGCGTGACCGTCGGCGGAGGCGGCGCGCAGCAGGGCCGCCGCCGTCCAGTGGCCGCGGGCGCGGGTGCGCAGGCGCTCGTTCAGCTCCATCGCGCGCGCCTCTTCCAGCAGGTCGACGACGGCGTGGCTGTCGGAGCCGAGGGAGAGGGGGGAGCCGTGCTTCTGCAGTGCCACGGCCGGGCCGATGCCGTCGGCGAGGTCCCGCTCGGTGGTCGGGCACATGCAGGTGCCGGTGCCGCTGCCGCCGATCAGGGCGATGTCCTCGTCGGTGAGGTGGGTGTTGTGGACGCCGGTGGTGCGCGGACCGAGGACACCGTGGTCGGCGAGCAGCCGGGTCGGTGTGCAGCCGTGGGCGGCCTGGCAGGCGTCGTTCTCGGCGGTCTGCTCGGACAGGTGCACATGGAGCGGTGCCCGCCGCTCCTCGGCCCAGCGCGCCACCGTCGCCAACTGCCCGGCGGGCACGGCCCGTACGGAGTGGACGGCGGCCCCGATCCGTGCGTGATCCCGTTCCTTGAGAAGTGAACAGCGTTCGGCCCAGGCCTCCGCATGGCCGTCGGAGAAGCGCAGCTGGTGGGTGTTGGGCGCCTCGCCGAAGCCGGAGGAGAGGTAGGCGGTGTCGAGGAGGGTGATGCGGATGCCGGCCTCGGCGGCGGCCGCGACGAGCGCCTCGCCCATCGCGTTGGGCTCGGCGTAGGGGGTGCCGCCGGGGGCGTGGTGCACGTAGTGGAACTCGCCGACGGCGGTGATGCCGGCCAGGGCCATCTCGGCGTACACGGCGCGAGCGAGGGCGTGGTAGGTCTCCGGGGTCAGCCGGTCGGCGACGGAGTACATGACCTCGCGCCAGGTCCAGAAGGTGCCGGAGCCGACCTGGACGGTGCCGCGCAGGGCGCGGTGGAAGGCGTGCGAGTGGGCGTTGGCGAGGCCCGGCAGGGTCAGTCCGCGCAGGATCTCGGCTCCGGGGGGCGGACTCGGGACGTCCGTGCGGACGGTGGTGATGCGGCCGCCGTCGATGCCGAGGGCGACGCCCGGCTCGACGTATGTGTCGAGCCAGGCGTGCTCCAGCCAGTACGTCTGCGTCACGTGCAGGCCAGTCCTTCCAGTACGTCGGCGAGTGCGAGCACCCCGGCGACGCAGTCGTCCTCGGCCGCGTACTCGTCCGGGGAGTGCGAGACGCCGGTGGGGTTGCGCACGAACAGCATGGCGGTCGGGATGCGTCCGGAGAGGATCCCGGCGTCGTGTCCCGCACCGGTACCCAGGACGGGCACCCTGAGGTCGCTGTCCTTGCCGAGGATCCGGGCGAGTTCGTCGCGCAGCGCGTGGTCGAACTCGACGACGGGCGTGAAGGACTCCCGGACGACGTCGAGGTCGACGCCGTGCGCCTCGGCGTAGGAGCGGGCGGCCTTCTCGATGCCGCCGACGACGGTGTCGAGGGTGGCCTGGTCCTCGGCCCGGGAGTCGAGCCAGCCGCGCACCAGGGAGGGGATGGCGTTGACGCCGTTCGGCTCGACCGCGATCTTGCCGAAGGTGGCGACGGCACCGGCGAGTTGGGCCTCGCGCCGGGCGGCGAGCACGGTCTCGGCGTACGACAGCATCGGGTCGCGCCGGTCCGCCAGCCGGGTCGTGCCGGCGTGGTTGGCCTCGCCCCGGAAGTCGAACCGCCAGCGTCCGTGCGGCCAGATGGCGCTGGCGATGCCGACCCGGTCGCCGGACAGGTCCAGCGCGCGGCCCTGCTCGACGTGCAGCTCGACGAACGCGCCGATGCGGCCGAGCCGCTCGGGGTCGGCGCCGATGGCCTCCGGGTCGTACCCGGCGGCCTCCATGGCCCGGGGAAGGCTGATGCCGTCCCCGTCGGTGAGCCGGTGCGCCTGTTCGACGGTGAGCTCCCCGGCGGTGAGCCGGGACCCCACACAGGCCAGCCCGAACCGGGCGCCCTCCTCGTCACCGAAGTTGACGACGGCGAAGGGCCTGGTGAACTCCACTCCCCTGCGGCGGAGTTCGTCCAGGGCGGCGAGGGAGGACACGACCCCGAGAGGCCCGTCGAAGGCACCGCCGTCGGGCACGGAGTCCAGATGGGAACCGGTGACGACGGCGTCCCCCGCGGTGGGGTCACCGAGCCAGGCCCACTGGTTCCCGTTCCGGTCGACCTCGTACGTCAGCCCGCGCGCCTCGACCTGCGCCCTGAACCACTCCCGGCACTCGAGGTCCGCCCCGCTCCAGGCGAACCGCCGGTAGCCGCCGGACTCGGGGTGCCGCCCGATGGGAAGCAGCTCGCGCCACATCTCCTGGAAGGAGGGTGCGCTGCCACTGGCGGAGCTCTGCGTCACGCGTCGTCACCCTCGCGCATCGGCACCCGCACGCCCCGCTCGTCCGCCACCGTCTCGGCGATGTCGTAGCCCGCGTCGACGTGCCGGATGACGCCCATGCCGGGGTCGTTGGTCAGCACGCGGCGGATCTTCTCGCCGCCGAGCTTGGTGCCGTCGGCCACCGTCACCTGGCCGGCGTGGATGGAGCGGCCCATGCCGACGCCGCCGCCGTGGTGGATGGAGACCCAGGACGCACCCGAGGCGACGTTGACCATGGCGTTCAGCAGCGGCCAGTCGGCGATCGCGTCGGAGCCGTCGAGCATGGCCTCGGTCTCCCGGTAGGGGGAGGCGACGGAGCCGCAGTCGAGGTGGTCGCGCCCGATCGCCAGCGGAGCCGCCAGCTCGCCGGAGGCCACCATGTCGTTGAACCGCTCGCCCGCCTTGTCCCGCTCGCCGTAGCCGAGCCAGCAGATGCGCGCGGGCAGGCCCTGGAAGTGGACCCGCTCGCCGGCCATCTTGATCCAGCGGGCCAGGGACTCGTTCTCCGGGAAGAGGTCCAGGATCGCCTTGTCGGTCTTGGCGATGTCGGCCGGGTCGCCGGACAGCGCGGCCCAGCGGAAGGGGCCCTTGCCCTCGCAGAACAGCGGGCGGATGTAGGCCGGGACGAAGCCCGGGAAGGCGAACGCGCGCTCGTATCCGGCGAGTTGGGCCTCGCCCCGGATGGAGTTGCCGTAGTCGAAGACCTCGGCGCCGGCGTCCATGAAGCCGACCATGGCCTCGACGTGGCGGGCCATGGACTCGCGGGCCCGGGTCGTGAAGCCGGCCGGGTCCTTGGCGGCGGCGTCGGCCATGTCCTCGAAAGCGACGCCCACCGGCAGGTACGACAGCGGGTCGTGCGCGGAGGTCTGGTCGGTGACGATGTCGATCGGGGCGCCCTCGGCGAGCATCCGCGGCAGCAGCTCGGCCGCGTTGCCCAGCAGACCGATGGAGAGCGGGCGGCGGGCGTCACGGGCCTCGGTGGCCAGCTGGAGGGCGTGCTCCAGGCCGTCGGCCTTCACGTCGAGGTAGCGGTGCTCGATGCGGCGGTCGATCGCGCGCGGGTCGCAGTCGATGCAGATGGCCACGCCGTCGTTCATGGTGACCGCGAGGGGCTGGGCACCGCCCATGCCGCCGAGGCCGGCGGTGAGGGTGATGGTCCCGGCGAGGGTGCCGCCGAACTTCTTCGCGGCGACGGCGGCGAAGGTCTCGTAGGTGCCCTGGAGGATGCCCTGGGTGCCGATGTAGATCCAGGAACCGGCGGTCATCTGGCCGTACATGGTCAGGCCGAGGGCCTCCAGGCGGCGGAACTCCTCCCAGTTGGCCCAGTCGCCGACCAGGTTGGAGTTGGCGATGAGGACGCGCGGCGCCCACTCGTGGGTCTGCATCACGCCGACCGGGCGGCCGGACTGGACCAGCATGGTCTCGTCCTGCTTGAGGGTGCGCAGCGTGCGGACCATGGCGTCGAAGGAGCGCCAGTCGCGGGCGGCCTTGCCGGTGCCGCCGTAGACGACGAGCTTGTCGGGGTGCTCGGCGACCTCGGGGTCGAGGTTGTTCTGCAGCATCCGCAGGGCGGCCTCCTGCTGCCATCCCAGGGCGCTCAGTTCCGTACCGCGCGGCGCTCGTACGGGGCGGGGTCCTGACATGGTCTGCCTCCTAGCGGATTGCTCCCAGCGAACTGTTACTGCGGTTATTCACATCCTGACGTCCTGAATAGAACTAGTCAATACATTCGTGGGCCAGCATCGGCCCACCGGAGGTGTTTGGCTGGGACCACACGGACGAGGACGGCGGAGAACGGGGGACGGTGTGGAGGACAGGGACGGCGTCGGGGCCGGGCGTGCGGCGCGGCGGGACGAGGCGGTGCGGGCCGCCGTGGAGCAGGGGCTGCTCGGGCCGGACGTCCCCATCGTCGGCCTGCTGGACGTCGAGGGCATCCGGGAGTCGGCCGCGGAGCTGCGGGCGGCGTTCGACGCGGTCGTGGCAGCCGGCACACCCGTGCTGCACGCCTTCGCGGTGAAGGCGACCCCGCTGGTGCCGGTGCTGCGGCTGCTGTACGAGGAGGGCCTGGGCGCCGAGGTGGCGAGCCCGGGCGAACTGGCGCTGGCGCGGGCCGCGGGAGTGCCGCCGGACCGTACGGTCCTGGACTCGCCCGCGAAGACGCCGGCCGAACTGCGCGAGGCGCTGGCGCTGGGGATCGCCGTCAACGCCGACAACCCGCAGGAGCTCGGGCGCATCGACGCCCTCATGCGGTCGGCCGACAGCCGTTCCCCGCTCGGGATCCGGGTGAACCCGCAGGTCGGCGGCGGGTCGATCGCGGCGACCTCGACCGCGACGGCGACCTCGAAGTTCGGGGTGGCGCTGCGCGACGAGGGGGCGCGGGAGTGGGTGGTGCGGGCGTACGCCGAGCGGCCGTGGCTGACGCGGCTGCACGCGCACACCGGCTCCCAGGGCATCCCGCTGTCGCTGATGGCGCAGGGCGTGGGCGAGGTGTACACGCTCGCGGAGGAGATCAACCGGCGGCTCGGACGGCGGCAGATCGACACCCTCGACATCGGCGGCGGGCTGCCGGTCGACTTCGGCTCGGACGCGGCGACGCCGACGTACGCCCAGTACGCGCGACTGCTGGACGAGACGGTGCCGGGACTGTTCGACGGGCGGTACGGGCTGGTGACCGAGTTCGGGCGGTCGCTGCTGGCCAAGCACGGGACGGTGGTGGCCCGCGTCGAGTACGCCAAGAGCGCGGGCGGCCGGCCGGTCGCGGTGACGCACGCGGGCGTGCAGGTGGCGACGCGGACGGTGTACGTACCGGGGTCGTGGCCGCTGCGGATCGCCGCCTACGACGCCAAGGGGCGGCCGAAGGAGGGTCCGCACGTGGTGCAGGACATCGCCGGACCGGCGTGCTTCGCGGGCGACCTGCTGGCCGAGGGACGGGCGCTGCCGCTGCTGGAGCAGGGGGACTACGCGGCGGCGCTGGACACGGGCGCGTACTACTTCGCGCATCACTACGCGTACAACTCCCTCGCCCGGCCCGCCATTCACGGCTTCGCTCCGGACGGGTCCGGGGGCATCGGTTTCGCGGTCGTGCGCGAGGCGCAGACCGCGGCCGAGATCGTCGCCGAGGCGGGAGGGGCGCACGCCCGCGCGCTCACCACCCTGCGCGCCCCCGGCCGCCGTTGAAACGGTACGGCGGACATGCAGGTCAACCCGTGTGAAAACAGGGTCAGTTGACCTACCTTAGCGGCCCGCAGCATGTTCCACCGGAAAATGCCCGATCCCTCACCCGTCGCGCACACGTTGCGTAGTTTCGGCGTCACTCAGCCGAACCCCAGGCGGGAGGGGAACCGCGGTGCCCGGAATCGACGAGTGTCTGCTGGAAGCCATGCGACTGCCCGGTGCCCGGGGCGCCGCGCTGATCGACTGGACGAGCGGGCTGGCCCTGGGCACCGTGGGCGAGTCCCCGGGCGGTGACCAGGAGACGGCCGCGGCGGAGGCCGCCGAGATCGCCCGGCTGGCCGCCGAGCAGCACGCCTTCGCGCCGGACGACGATCCGGAGGCACCGGCGGCGGCCGACACGGAGCTGCCGGTGGAGGACCTCATCGTCAGCAACCGGGACAGCTATCACGTGCTCAGGTTCGTGGGCTCGTCCTTCGACGGCAGCGTCTTTCTGCACCTGTGGCTGGCCCGCGCGGAGGGCAATCTGGCGCTGGCCCGCATCCGGCTGGGCGAGATGGCGGAACGGCTGGTGCTGGCATGACGGTCGTCCGGACCACCGAACCGCCGCGGCTGCCCGTGCGGGACAAGGCGGCCGCCCGCGCCCGGGGCTGGGGCGGGGTCTCGCCGATGCTGACCCGGCTCGCCGCCGAGCGGGCCACCGGCGTCCTGGTCCGCGAGCACGGCACGCTGCACCTCGCCGAGGGCCTGGTCGTCCAGGCCGAGAGCCGGCACGCGCCCGGACTCGGCGCCCTGCTCACCGCGCACGGCACGCTCGCCCCGGAGGCCTGGCACCAGGCGGTCAACGAGGCCGCCGACCACCACCGCGTCGGCCGCCATCTGGTCGACGCCGGGCATCTCCCGCTCGGCGCCCTGGAGCTCTGCCATCTGGCGGCGCTGTACGACGCGGCGTACTTCGTCCTGGCCCCGAGCAGCACTCCGCCCCGCTTCCGCTACGGGCCCGTCCACTGGCTCGGTTCCGTCCGCCCGGTGCCGGTGGAGGCGCTGGAGCGCGAGACGCTGCGCCGCCGTGACGTCCTGCACCGCATCTGGCCCCACCCCGGCATGGACGGCATCCCGCTGGCCCGGACGCACCTGCCGGGCACGCCCGCGCTCACCCGCCGTCAGCTCGCGGTCCTGGAGATGGTCGACGGCGTCCGCACGGCCACGGACATAGCGCGCGCGCTGGGCCACCTGGCCTTCCACACCCTGGTGGACGTACGGCGGCTCACGGCGGCCGGAGTCGTGACCACCGCCGCCCCGGCCCGCGTCCAGCCACCGCCGGGCGGCACCCGCATCGCCTCGGACCGCGGGCAGCCACCACCCCCCGACCAGCCCCCGACGGGCCACGCCCAACTGCCCGGCCGGGGCCGGCCACCGCAGGGCCGTGGGCAGCCGCACCGGCCGGACCCGGCCGGGGCGGACGGCTACGCACCGCCCGTCCCCGCCGAACCGCTGCCGCCCGATCCCCACATCACCTTGCTGAAGAGGCTCAGAGATGCGCTGGAGGCCCTTTGAGAGGAGTCACCGGATGGCCGCCGACCCCCACATCCTGGACGAACTGCGCCGGCTGAGGGCCCGGGTCCCACAGCTCACCGGCGCGCTCGCCACCGGCCCCGACGGAGCCGTCCTCGCCCAGGACACCCCGGGCGTCGACCCCAGGGCCACGGCCGCGCTCACCGTCCAGGCGCACGCGGCCGCCTCCGAGCTCGCGGACGCCACGGGCCAGGGGGAGTTCCGCGAGCTGCTGGTGCGCGGTGTGTACGGCTACGCGGCGACCTTCGCGGCGGGCGCCGCCCCCACGGCCGTACTGACCCTGCTCGCCCAGGACCGGGTGAACGTGGGCCGGCTGCTGCTGGAGGGGCGCCGGGCTGCGGCCCGGGTCGCCGAGCTCCTCGACAGCCGTACGGCGGCGGCGAACCGGGCCGCACCGGCCAAGCAGCCGGCCAAACCGGCCGCCAGGACGGCGGCCGCACGAACCAGAACCCCGCGCGCGGCACGCACGACGACCAACGCGCGCACCACCGAATAGTCGGCACGAACGGTCGACACAGTCGAGAAGACAAGGGAACGAGGAATCACAACCATGGCCAACACCGAGACCACGCTGAAAGAGTGCCTCGCCTCCATCGAGGGCGCGACCGGCGTCGCGCTCGTCGACTACACCAGCGGCATGGCGCTCGGCACGCTGGGCGGCGGCAAGACCTTCGACCTGAACGTGGCCGCCGCCGGCAACACCGACGTCGTCCGCGCCAAGATGCGCACGATGGAACACCTGGGTCTGAAGGGCCAGATCGAGGACATCCTGATCACCCTGTCCGACCAGTACCACCTGATCCGCCTGATCAGCGGCCGGGGCGGCAACGGCCTGTTCATCTACCTGGTGCTCGACAGCAAGCGGGCCAACCTGGCGATGGCCCGCCACCAACTGCGGAAGATCGAGGAGGATCTGGAGGTCTGACCCCCGCCCCTCCGGCTAGACGAGCGCCGCGGTGCGGCGACGCGCCCCGCCCGGGGCCGCGTCGCCGGCCGCGATGCCCGTGCTGCGGTAGGCCTTGACCGCCTTGCCGGCCGGGCGTCCGCCGTTGCCGGCGAGCCAGTCGACCCGGACCCACAGCAGCGCGTCCTCGGCCCGCTCGCGCCGCCCCAGCCAGGCCGCCTTCAGCCGCAGCCCGGTGCCGGCACCGGCGAGCAGCATGCCGCCCGCGGCCGGCACGACGAACGAGGAGGCCAGCGCCACCACGAACGCCAGCAGCAGCCACCAGCGGTGCCCGCGCCGCCAGGTGCGCACACTGACCGCCCGGTCCTGCAGCACGTCGTGCTTGCCCGCGCGGACCGCCGAGCGCGCGAGAACCGCGTAGCGCCTGCGGCGGGTGTACGACACCACGGCCGCCGCGACGAGGAACAGCGCCGCCCCGGCCATCACCCCGATCCGCCGCCCCGTGACGCCCGGCACCAGCACCCCCACACCGGCCGCGAACACCCCGGCCCACCACAGCGGTGCGGCTCCGGCCCGTACGACGACCGCCACCCGAGCCAGTCCCAGACCTCCGCGTGCCACGTTCCGCCTCCTTGTCGTCCTGGCACAGTCCTGTGGGGCCGAAGGCTAACGAGCCAATGTGAGACGAGTCTGAAAACGCGCTCCTACTCCACGAACAGCCCGCGCGCCGCCGCCCGGGCGTCGAACTCCTCCAGGCGGGACTGGGCGTCGGGCAGGTCGTCGCACATGGCCTCCAGCAGGACCCGGCCGAGCAGCATGGGCGCGCAGGCGGTGTCGAAGGCGAGGCCGGTGCCGACGGCGGCGGGCAGCAGGAGGTCGGAGACCTTGGCGACGGGCGCGAAGGCGGAGTCGGCCACGGTCACCACCGTCAGCCCGGCCTCCTTGGCGAAGGCGAGGGTGTCGACCACCTCGCGCGGATGCCGGGGCAGCGCGAAGCACAGCAGGGCGCTCGCGCCGGCCAGCACGGCGGCCTCGATGCGGTCCTGGATCATCGTGCCGCCCTCGTTGAGCAGCCGGACGTCCGGGTGGACCTTGGCGGCGAAGTACGCGAAGCCGTAGGCCTGGGAGGCGGCGGCGCGCAGGCCTAGGACGGGGAGGGGGCGGGAGGCGGCCAGCAGCCGCCCGGCCCGCTGCACGGGCCGCGGGTCGGCGAGGAGTTCGGCGAGGTTCCGCAGGTTCTCGATCTCGGCCTCGACGGCCTGCTGGTACTCGTTGTAGGAACCGGGGCGGTCCGTCGGCTCGGCGGGCGCGACCTCGCGCAGGTGCTTGCGCAGGGCCGGGTAGCCGTCGAAGCCGAGGGCGACGGCGAAACGCGTCACGGACGGCTGGCTGACCCCGGCCAGCTCGGCCAGCTCCACGCTGGACAGGAACGGCACGTCGGCCGCCCGCCGCACCATGCTGTGGGCGATGCGCCGCTGGGTCGGCGTCAGACGGTGCCCCTCGAAGAGCGCCTGCAGCCGCCCCGCGGGACTGTCCGTCACACCCGTCTCCCTCTCCGCGCCCATCACTCGTTCCCCCTCCAGATCTCCGTGAACCGGTCGAGCAGTGCGGCCGCCGCCGTCACGTCGTCCGTGAGCGGCCGGTCGGCCTGGTCCTCCTGCAGTACGGACTCCGCGAGCCGGAACGCTCGGCCCACCGGAAGGTCCGGCTCGGGCCTGAGGTCGCGCTGGCGCAGCGCCCGTACGGCGGCGACGAGTTCGCAGCCGACGACGAGCCGGTACGCGCGGCAGGCGCGCCCGGTCTGACGTGCGGCGAGCGAGGCGAAGCTGGCCTGTTCCTCGACGCCCCGGGAGAGTACAGCGTGCCCGAGCGAGGCGGGAGCGGAGAACGCGCGCAGATCGCCGAGGGCGGCCCCGGCGGCGTACTCGAGGATCATCACACCGGAGGAGGCCGGCTCGTGGTCGGCGAGGAAGGGGCGCAGCCGGGTGTAGGCGGGCTCGTTGAGGGTGGACAGCCGGGAGGTCGACAGACGGGCCACCTGGGTCAGGGCCAGCCGGAAGTGGTCGAGGGCGAGGGCGAGTTGGGCCTGGTAGAAGCCGCCGTGGTGGTAGGCGGCCATGTCCTCGGGTGAGATGAGGGGGTTCTCGGCGGCCGCGTTGATCTCTATCGCCAGCACTTCCTCCAGGGCGTCGGCGGCGTCGTGCGCCGGGCCGTGGATCTGCGGCAGGCATCGGAAGCCGTAGGGGTCCTGGATCCGGCCGAGCGGCGGGGTGGGCCGGTCGGCGGCGCCGATCAGCTCCCGCATCCGCGCGGCGACCCGGGCGCTCCCCCGGTGCGGGCGGGCGGCGTGCACGGGGGCGGCGTACGCCTCGTGCGAACCGTCGACGGCGAGCAGCGACAGCGCGGCGACGACCTGGGTCGCCTCGATCAGCCCGCGCAGTTCGTACAGGGCGAGCGCCGACTGCCCAAGGGTGAGGGCGTTACTGCTGATGAAGGCCAACGCGTCGTTGTTGTCGAGCGGTTGAGCCTCGGGAGCGCCCACCACACCGGAGCCCGGGGCGTCCCGCTCGCGCCATGGATGTTCCCCCGCTAGCGCCAGTCCGACCTGTGCCAGGGCTGCGATGTCCCCGGTGCCGACCGAGCCGAACTCGTTGACGACCGGGTGGACCCCGTTCTCCAGTGCCTCGCACAGCGCCGTCACCACCGTCGGCCGCAGGCCCGCCCCGCCGGCGAGGAGCTGGTTGGCCCGTACGGCGAGCATGGCCCGCACCTGCCGGGAAGGCAGTTCGTCGCCGATCGCGCCGGCGTGGCTGCGCAGCAGCCTCAGGCCGTGTTCGGCGGCCGCCTCGGTGGGCACGTCCTCGTTCCGGTTGGCGCCGACGCCGGTCGAGCGGCCGTAGACGCGACCGGTCGCGGCGATCTGCCGGGCCGCGTCCCAGGACTCGGTCACCCGCTTCATCGCGTCGGTCCCGGGCACCGGCCGCGCGGTGCCGTCGGCGAGCCGCACGACGTCCGCGACCCCCAGCCCGATCCCGTCGAGGACCACGAGCCCCGTGTGCACAGCTTCCGGTGTGTCCACGATCCGAGACGACATCAAGCCCAAATCCTTCCCTATACGGACACCTGATCTTGCTGTGCGGTCATCCGTTACCTCGGATTAACACCAAACCGTTGACAAGCTATTCAGCTACCAAGAACTCTGCATGACGTTATACAGCCGGGCAAGGGACAACTCATGATCCAGTTCGACGCGGTGCACAAGCGCTTCCCCAACGGCACGACAGCAGTACACGACCTCTCCCTGGAGATGCCGGAAGGCGGCGTGACCGTCCTCGTCGGATCTTCCGGTTGCGGCAAGACGACCACCCTC
This sequence comes from Streptomyces griseorubiginosus, assembly GCF_017614965.1. Taxonomy (GTDB): domain Bacteria; phylum Actinomycetota; class Actinomycetes; order Streptomycetales; family Streptomycetaceae; genus Streptomyces; species Streptomyces griseorubiginosus_B. The sequence goes on from NZ_WVUG01000115.1 coordinate 12,858, forward strand.
CGGATGATCAACCGGATGATAGAGCCGACCTCGGGCACCATCCGGGTCGGCGGCAAGGACGTGACCCGGCAGGACGCCGCCGAGCTGCGCCGCTCCATCGGGTACGTCATCCAGCAGTCGGGCCTCTTCCCGCACCGCACGGTGCTGGACAACGTCGCCACCGTGCCGCTCCTGCTCGGCTGGAACCGCAAGAAGGCCCGCGCCCGCGCCGCGGAGCTGCTGGAGACCGTGGGTCTGGCCGCCGACGCCGGCAAGCGCTACCCGCACCAGCTCTCCGGCGGCCAGCAGCAGCGTGTCGGCGTCGCCCGCGCCCTGGCCGCCGACCCGCCGGTCCTGCTCATGGACGAGCCCTTCGGCGCCGTCGACCCGGTGGTGCGCACCCAGCTCCAGGACGAACTGCTGCGGCTGCAGAAGGAGTTGAGCAAGACCATCGTCTTCGTCACCCACGACGTGGACGAGGCCGTACGCCTCGGCGACCAGATCGCGATCTTCCGCACCGGCGGCCACCTGGTCCAGTGCGCCACCCCCGCCGAGCTTCTCGCCCGCCCCGCCGACGACTTCGTGGCCGGCTTCCTCGGCGCCGAGCGCGGTCTGAAGCTGCTGTCGCTGAAGACGCTCGCCGACGTCCCGCAGGGCCCGGCGCCGGAGGGCGGCACCTGGACCCTCGTCCTCGACGAGCGGCGCAGGCCCCGGCACTGGGCGTCCAAGGAGACCGAACTCCCCGTACGGCCGCTGCGCGACACCGACTCCCTGCTGTCCGCGCTCGACGAGTCCCTCGCCTCCCCCACCGGCCTGGTCGCCCGCGTCGACGCGGACGGCGTCCTCACCGGCGTCTCCTCCCGTGACGACATCCACGAGCACGCGGGCCGGGCGCACACGGAAGCGCGGGTGGCAGCATGACCATCGACTGGTCGTGGATAGGCGACCACACCGACGACCTGACCTCCCTGACGCTCTCCCACCTCCAGGCCGCCATGACCGCCGTCTTCTTCGGCGTGCTCATCTCGCTGCCGCTCGCGGTGATAGCCCACCGGATCCGCCCGCTGCGCGGCTTCCTGCTCGGCGTCTCGAACGTCCTCTTCACTATCCCGTCGATCGCGATCTTCGTGCTGCTGCTGCCGGTCAGCGGACTGACCCGCACCACCACCGTCATCGGCCTGACCGTCTACACCCTGGTCGTGCTGCTGCGGAACACCGTCGAGGGCCTCGACTCGGTCCCCGCGAAGACGAAGGAGGCGGCGAAGGCCATGGGCACGCGCCCCCTGCGCACGCTTCTCACGGTCGAGTTCCCGCTCGCCCTCCCCGTGATCATGGCGGGTGTCCGCATCGCCACGGTCATGTCGATCTCGCTGGTCTCGGTCGCCACCTACATCGGCGACGGCGGCCTCGGCCAGCTCTTCACCGACGGCTTCCAGCGCGACTTCCCGACCCCGGTGATCGTGGGCGTGGTCCTCACCATCCTGCTCGCCGTGGTCGCGGACGCCCTGCTGGTGGCGCTCCAGTACGTGCTGACCCCGTGGCGCAGGAGGCGGGCCTGAGATGTACGAGCTCTTCAAGAACCTCGGCAAGTGGCTCACCAGCGGCGCGAGCTGGTCCGGGTCCGACGGCATCGCCCACCGCCTCGCCGAGCACCTTCAGTACTCGCTGCTCGCGACCCTCATCGCCGCCGCGATCGGCCTCCCGCTCGGCCTGCTCATCGGCCACACCGGCAGGGGCGCCTTCGTCGCGATCAACCTCGCGTCCTTCGGCCGCGCGCTGCCGACCGTCGGCCTGGTCGTGCTGGTCTTCCTGGCGGGCGGGCTGTCGATGCTGCCGGTGTACGTCGCTCTCGTCGCCCTCGCGGTCCCGGCGATCGTCACCAACACCTACGCCGGGATGACCGCCGTGGACCCGGACGTGAAGGACGCGGCGCGCGGCCAGGGCATGCGGGGCCACCAGGTCCTGTTCCAGGTCGAGCTGCCCCTCGCGCTCCCCCTGATCATGACCGGTCTGCGGCTCGCCCTCATCCAGGTCGTCGCCACGGCCACCATCGCCGCGTACGTCTCCTTCGGCGGCCTCGGCCGCTACGTCTTCGACGGCCTCGCCCAGCGCGACCTCGTGCAGGTGCTGGGCGGCGCGGTGCTGGTCGCCGTCGTCGCCGTCGTCCTCGACCTGGCCCTCTCCGGCCTGCAGCGCTTCCTCTTCCGCCATCGCACCGCCTAGGGAACCCCGATCATGAACCGACGCACCCTCTTCGGCGGCCTGTTCGCGGCCGCGTCCGTCCCCGCCCTGTCCGCCTGTGCGAGCGGCATCACCTCGCTCGACGGCCAGGGCTCCACGTCCGGCGGCGGTGGCTCCAGCAAGGGCGGGATCACCATCGGCACCGCCAACTTCACCGAGAACCAGGTCCTCGGCTACCTCTACGCGGCCGTCCTGAAGGCCGCCGGTGTCAAGGTCAAGGTCCGCCCCAACCTCGGCACCCGGGAGATCGTGATCCCCGCGCTGAAGGCCGGCGACATCGACCTGCTGCCCGAGTACCAGGGCGCCCTCCTGAACTACCTCGCGCCGAAGGACAACTCCTCGGAGCCCGGCACCATGCAGAACGCGCTCACCCTCGCGCTCCCGGCCGGCCTCCAGGTGCTCCCCTATGGACAGGCGGCCGACTCGGACTGCTTCGTCGTCACCCGGGCCACCGCCCGCAAGTACGGCCTGACCACCCTCGCCGACCTCGCCAAGCAGAACGGCAAGCTGGTCATCGGCGCCGCGCCCGAGGTGAAGAAGCGCAGGGTCGGAGCGGTGGGCCTGAAGGACTTCTACGGCGTGGAGTTCAAGGAGTTCAAGTCGCTGGACTCCGACGGTCCGCTGGTCAAGGGCGCCCTGAAGAAGGGCGACGTCGACGTCGCGAACCTCTTCACCACCGACACCGACATCGCCGCCAACGGCTGGGTGGTGCTGGCCGACCCGAAGAACCTCATCCCCAGCCAGCACATCGTCCCGCTCATCGCCGACCGCAAGGCCGACGACACGGTCCGCAAGGCCCTGGCCAAACTCGGCAACATCCTCACCACCGCGCAGCTCACCCAGCTCAACAGCCGGGTCGACAACGACAAGAAGGACCCCGAGGACGTGGCCGACGCCTACGCCAAGCAGCACGGGCTGGTCTGATCCCCAGCCCGAACAGGGGGGCTAACCCCAGTGCGGCGGGCGGCGCGGCTCCTTACCGTGGATTGTCATGACGGGAATGGAGACGAGCATGGACGCGCGGGACGCCGAGCTCAAGAAGGAGCTCAACGCCACTCTGCAGGCCCGCAGGGAACTGGGTGAGGAGTACGAGTCCGCGCTGGTCGACTCGTTCCTGGAGAAGGTCGACCAGCGCATCGACGGGGCCGTGGAGCGCCGGGTGCGGCGGCAGATGGCCGAGCAGCAGATGGTGGTGGCCCGGGGGGCGCGGGCGCCGAAACCGACCGACTCCTGGGGCGAGCGCTTCGGCTTCGGCATCGTCTCCCTGGTCCTGGCGATCCCGCTGTCCGCGATCGGCGGCGGCATCGCACACCTGCCCGGCCTGCTGGTCGCCTGGGCGGGGATCGTCGGCGTCAACGCCTTCTCGGCGGCCCGCGTCAACCCGGGCCTGTTCGGCGGGCGCCGAAAGCGCGACAAGGACGAGGACCGCTGGGAGGAGTGACTGCTGTTTGTCATGCGACGACGGCCGCCACCATCAATTGAGGAACCCCAACGGCGAGCAACCACGTCCGCGAGAGCGGCGCCGGTTTAGGCGCAAAGTAATGCGCGGGGACCGCCGCACCCCCGTTGCCGGGGGGCGGGACGACGGCGGTCCCCGCGAAGGACGCTGACCGGGTCAGGGCCGGGTCTCGCGTCCGGCGTCCATGGAGGTCCGGGAGCCGCTCCGGAGGTCCTTGGACGTTCGGCGCCGGCTGGGGCGGGGAGCCGCTCCCGCCCTGCCGACACCCACTAATGTGCCGGAGCCGTGTTAAGCGTGTGCTGCGTGCACGTGACACGCTCGTACCACTTCCGCGAAGTCCACCGATTCGGTAGGCAACCGCAAGTTCGCCGTGGTGGGGCTCCGTTCACCGGACGTTCGCCGTCACTTTCCGCCCTTGGCCAGGAAGTGCAGCAGGTCCTGCCGGCTGATCACCCCGGTCGGCTTTCCCTCGACCAGGACGATCGCCGCGTCCGCCGCGCCGAGCACCGTCATCAGGTCGGCGACCGGCTCGCCGGAGCCCACCTGGGGCAGCGGGGCGGACATGTGCTTCTCCAGCGGGTCCTCCAGCGAGGCCCGCTTGGCGAACAGCGCGTCCAGCAGCTCCCGCTCCACGACCGAGCCGACGACCTCGGCGGCCATCACGTCCGGGTGACCGGCCCCCGGCTTCACGATCGGCATCTGCGAGACGCCGTACTCGCGCAGGACCTCGATGGCCTGGCCGACGGTCTCGTCCGGGTGCATGTGGACGAGCGAGGGGATGGCGCCGTGCTCCTTGTCGCTGAGCACGTCCGCGACGCGGGCGCTGGGGCCCTCGTCCTCGAGGAAGCCGTAGTCCGCCATCCACTCGTCGTTGAAGATCTTCGACAGGTAGCCGCGCCCGCTGTCCGGCAGCAGGACCACCACCACGTCGTCCTCCTCCAGGCGCCGCGCGACCTCCAGCGCCGCGACGACCGCCATCCCGCAGGAGCCGCCGACCAGCAGCCCCTCCTCCTTGGCGAGCCTGCGGGTCATCTGGAAGGAGTCCTTGTCGGAGACCGGGACGATCTCGTCGGCGACGGTCCGGTCGTAGGCGGTGGGCCAGAAGTCCTCACCGACGCCCTCGACCAGGTACGGCCGCCCGGAGCCGCCGGAGTACACCGACCCCTCGGGGTCGGCGCCGATCACCTTCACCTTCCCGTCGCTGACGTCCTTCAGATAGCGGCCGGTGCCGGAGATGGTCCCTCCGGTCCCCACGCCCGCCACGAAATGGGTGATCCTCCCCTCCGTCTGCTCCCACAGCTCGGGGCCGGTCGAGTGGTAGTGGGAGAGCGGGTTGTTGGGGTTGGAGTACTGGTCGGGCTTCCACGCGCCCGGCGTCTCGCGCACCAGCCGGTCGGAGACGTTGTAGTACGAGTCCGGGTGCTCCGGGTCGACGGCCGTGGGGCAGACCACGACCTCGGCCCCGTACGCCCGCAGCACGTTGATCTTGTCGGTGCTCACCTTGTCGGGGCACACGAAGATGCACTTGTACCCCTTCTGCTGCGCCACGATGGCGAGCCCCACCCCGGTGTTCCCGCTGGTCGGTTCCACGATCGTCCCGCCGGGCTTGAGCGCCCCGCTCTCCTCGGCCGCCTCGATCATGCGCAGGGCGATGCGGTCCTTCACGGAGCCGCCCGGGTTGAAGTACTCGACCTTGGCCAGGACGGTCGCCTTGATGCCCTTGGTCACGTTGTTGAGCCTCACCAGCGGGGTGTTGCCGACGAGGCTGATCATCGAGTCGTGGAATTGCACCGTTGTCTCCGGTTGCTTGCAAAAGAAGTGGTCCTAGTGGTTCCGCCAGCGTAGGCCCTGTCGTCCGCCCACGGCGGTCGTTCACTCCCCGTTGAGATTGGCGAACGGTCGGTACGGGGCAAGGAGTGGATGTACGGCAACGAAGGAGGTGGCGGCGAGGTATGACGAGCATGTCGAGGGCACGGGTGGCCCGGCGGATCGCGGCCGGTGCCGCGTACGGCGGCGGCGGGATCGGGCTGGCCGGTGCGGCCGCCATGGGACTGCTGCTGGCGGAGGTCCAGCTGGCCAAGCGCCATGTGGGCAACGGCAGCAGCGGCCGGGTGCCGGTGGCGGACGGCCTGTACGGCACCGCCTACACCGTGCCCGACGAACCTCCCCTGCGGCTGACGATGCTCGGCGACTCCACGGCCGCGGGGCAGGGTGTGCACCGGGCGGGCCAGACGCCGGGCGCGCTGCTGGCCTCGGGGCTGTCGGCGGTGGCCGAACGCCCGGTGGAGCTCCACAACGTGGCCCTTCCGGGAGCGACCTCCGACGACCTCGACCGCCAGGTGGCCCTGGTGCTCGCCAACCCCGCCCTGGTCCCGGACATCTGCGTGATCATGATCGGCGCGAACGACGTCACGCACCGCATGCCCCCGACCCGTTCCGTCCGCCATCTCTCGGCGGCGGTACGGCGGCTGCGCACGGCCGGCGCGGAGGTGGTGGTCGGCACCTGTCCGGACCTGGGCACGGTGGAACGGGTGCAGCAGCCGCTGCGCTGGCTCGCCCGCCGCGCCTCCCGTCAGCTGGCGGCCGCCCAGACGATCGGAACCGTCGAACAGGGCGGCCGCACCGTGTCCCTGGGGGACCTGCTGGGCCCCGAGTTCGAGGCCAATCCCCGCGAGCTGTTCGGCCCGGACAACTACCACCCCTCCGCCGAGGGCTACGCGACGGCGGCGATGGCCGTCCTGCCGACGGTGTGCGCGGCGCTCGGCCTGTGGCCGGCCGAGGAGGAGCGTCCGGACGTGTCGCGGCGGGAGGGCTTCCTGCCCGTGGCGAGGGCGGCGGCGGAAGCGGCGTCCGAGCCGGGCACCGAGGTCACGGCGGCGATGCCGACGGGTCCGCGCGGGCCCTGGGCGCTGCTCAAGCGCAGGCGCAGGCGGCGGGTGCAGGAGCCGGCACCGCAGCAGAGTTCCGTCTCCTCGACGCGGTCGGCCCCGTGAGCCACAAAGCAAGCGCTTAGAAAATTGCGGTCAGGGTCACACCGCGACAGACGTGACCCTGACCATACGTACGGGTAGCTTCGCAGGCAGCCCCTGCCCCTGCTCGTCGCCAATGGAGCCGTCATGCCCGAAGCCGTCATCGTCTCGACCGCCCGCTCCCCGATCGGCCGTGCCATCAAGGGCTCGCTCAAGGATCTGCGCCCGGACGACCTCACCGCCACGATCATCCAGGCCGCCCTGGCCAAGGTCCCCGAGCTGGACCCGAAGGACATCGACGACCTGATGCTCGGCTGCGGTCTGCCGGGTGGCGAGCAGGGCCACAACCTCGGCCGGATCGTCGCCGTGCAGATGGGCATGGACCACCTGCCGGGCTGCACCATCACCCGTTACTGTTCCTCCTCGCTGCAGACCAGCCGCATGGCCCTGCACGCCATCAAGGCCGGCGAGGGCGACGTCTTCATCTCGGCCGGTGTCGAGATGGTCTCCCGCTACGCCAACGGCAGCTCCGACATGCCGAGCGGACGCAACCCGCTCTTCGCCGAGGCCGAGGCCCGTACCGCCGCCACGGCCGCCTCCGAGGGCTCCACCTGGCACGACCCGCGCGAGGACGGCCTGCTCCCCGACCCGTACATCGCGATGGGCCAGACCGCGGAGAACCTGGCGCGCTGGAAGGGCGTGACCCGCCAGGACATGGACGAGTTCGGCGTCCGCTCGCAGAACCTCGCCGAGGAGGCCATCAAGAACGGCTTCTGGGAGCGCGAGATCACCCCGGTCACGCTGCCCGACGGCACGGTGGTCAGCAAGGACGACGGCCCGCGCCCGGGCGTGACCCTGGAGGGCGTCTCCGGTCTCAAGCCGGTCTTCCGCCCCGACGGCCTGGTCACCGCCGGCAACTGCTGCCCGCTGAACGACGGCGCCGCGGCCGTGGTCATCATGAGCGACACCAAGGCCCGCGAGCTGGGCCTGACCCCGCTCGCCCGCATCGTGTCGACCGGCGTCTCGGGCCTGTCCCCGGAGATCATGGGCCTCGGCCCGGTGGAGGCCTCGCAGCGGGCCCTGCGCCTGGCCGGCCTCACCATCGACGACATCGACCTGGTCGAGATCAACGAGGCGTTCGCCGCCCAGGTGATCCCCTCCTACCGCGACCTGAACATCCCACTGGAGAAGCTGAACGTCAACGGCGGCGCGATCGCCGTCGGCCACCCCTTCGGCATGACCGGCGCCCGCATCACCGGCACCCTCATCAACTCACTGCAGTTCCACGACAAGCAGTTCGGTCTGGAGACGATGTGCGTCGGCGGCGGCCAGGGCATGGCGATGGTCATCGAGCGCCTGAGCTGACCGCTGCGTAACCGCAGAGGCACCAACAGTGAGCTTCTGGCCCGGAGTCCGGAACACCACCGGCCTCCGGGCCGTTTTGTGATCCAATCTCCCCCAGGATGTGACCTATCTCCCTTAGCGGGGGGATTCACGCAGCTCAGGGCGGGTACGACAACCCTTCTGGGACCCAAAGTCCTGTCCGGTTCGTGACGTTACGCACTGACAGCTGGTCAGTCCGCCCTTCAAGCTGATGTAGGAAGTCGGGGGTCGACTTTGAACCGGGAGTACGTCAGTGAGCGCCATGCCGATCGCCTTGCTGCTCATCACGGCCGCCACGGGCGCCGTGGGCGTCGCCGTCCTGCGCACCCTCATGGTGCTGCGACGTGAGGTCGCCGCCCTGCACACCCAGCTCGCCGAGCAGCACACACCGCACGGTCTCGTGCCCGCCGCCCGTCTGTCCACGGAGGCCGACGAGATACGCGCCGCCGTCGCCGAGGCACTCGCCGAGGAACGCGAGCGCGAACTGGCCGAGGCGCGTGCCTTCTGGGCCGCCCAGGAGTCCCGTGACGGCTCCGACGCGCCCTCGCTCCTCGGCCTGCCGGACAGCGAGCTGTATCTGCCCCGGCAGAGCGACTTCGTGGGGCTGGAGCCGCTGGAGCCGGTGACCGAGCAGGCCGCCGACGCCGACGAGTTCGCCGGGGACTCCCCCGAACTGGCCGCGGCCCGCCGCCGTCACCCCTCCCACCCGGACTTCGTCCCGGTGCAGTCACCCGTGGCGAACGACCATGAACGCACGGTGGCCACCCTCGAGGAGCTGGCCGCCACCCGCACCGAACTGACCGACGTCCGCCCCGGCCCGCTGGGCACCCTGGACGTCTACGTCTTCGCCGACGGCACGACCCTGTGCATGACCCCGGGCCACCGCGAGACGGCCGAACGTCTGGCGGCCGCCCTGCGCGCGGGCCGCACGCCGGTCCTGCTCGGCGGTTCGGGCGTCTCCGGCGCCTACACGCTGACCTTCGAGTGCGGCGAGGAGAACGTGTACATCCTGGCGGACCGGGTCATAGCGTCCCTGTAGGGATCAGACGCCGGCGCGCTGTTGCGCCTGAGCCACCAGTTCCACCGCCTGTTCCAGCTGGCCCTCGTCCTTGAGCACGAGGGCCAAGTCGTGTGCGGCGACGGTGATTTGGTCGGCGGCGGCGAACATCCCGGCGTCCGGCATCAGCCGCGGCTCCGTCCCCGGGTCCTCCAGGACCTGCGCCCGGCAGGCCAACTCCCGGGCCAGTTGCAGGGCCTCGGCGGCGGCACCCCGCTGCAGCCGGCTCTGCGGAGCCGCCCTCAACCGGTCGGCGAAGTGATCCACGGCTCGCGTCAAGGGCGTCGTATCAACCACAGAACGAGCGTACGCGGCACCGCCAGACTGTTGCCAACAGGCGAACGCTCAGGCACCGTGACCTGAAGGACCGGCTTACATCCCCTTTGCGTTCGGAGGCGCCGATGTCCCACGTCCTCTCCGAGGAGACCCACCGCAACATGCTCGCCCGCATTCCCCACTGCACCGGTCGTGAAGTGTCCGACTGGATCCGCACCGTCGAAGAAGGCCCCGCCCTCTTCCGCTTCGAGGAAAAGGTCAGCTGGCTCCGCCACGAGCACAACCTCGCGTACGGCCACGCGAAGGCGATCGTCCACGAATACGACCTGAGGAGGGCAGCGCGCAAACTGCTCTAGGCGCGCACCACGACATGACGAAGGGCCCCCGGTGAGAGCACCGGAGGCCCTTCGTGTCAGCCGGGTGACAGCCGCTGGGCGGCTAGTCGTTGCTGTTGAGGATGGCGATGATCCGCAGGAACTCCATGTAGATCCACACCAGCGTCAGCGTCAGCCCGAAGGCCGCCAGCCACGCCTCCTCCTTCGGCGCGCCGTAGGCGATGCCGTCCTCGACCTGCTTGAAGTCCAGGGCGAGGAAGCAGGCGCCGAGCAGCACACCGACGATGCCGAAGAACACACCGAGCGGGCCGCTGCGGAAGCCGAGGCCGTCACCGCCGCCGAAGACCGCGAACAGCAGGTTCACGACCATCAGCAGCACGAAGCCGAGCGCCGCCGCCATCACGAAGCCGTAGAAACGGCGGTTGACGCGGATCCAGCCCGCCTTGTACGCCACGAGCACACCGGCGAACACCGCCATCGTGCCGATCACCGCCTGCATGGCCGCGCCGCTCGCGATGCGGTTGTCGACCACGCTGGAGACCACTCCGAGGAAGACACCCTCGAACGCGGCGTACGACAGGATCAGCGCGGGCGTGGCCTTGCGCTTGAAGGACTGCACGAGCGCCAGGACCATGCCGACCAGCGCGGCGCCGACACCGATGCCGTAGGAACGGTTGATGTTGGCGTCGTCGACCGGCAGCAGCGCCCAGGCGAGGGCGGCGGTGACGATCAGGGTGCCGAGGGTGGACGCGGTGCGCAGGACGACGTCGTCCATGGTCATCCGGCCGGTGGTGGCCGGGGCCTGGGGCGGGGCGCCGTACTGCAGGTCCTGCTGGGCGTACGGGTTCTGCGCGTAGGGATTGCCGCCCGCGTAGGGGTTGGCCTGCGTTCCGACAGCGGGACCCCCGGCCTGCGGCGCGGTGTTGAAGCCCGCGTAGCCGTTGTCGCGGCTGAACCCCCGTCGCGAGAAGACCGGGTTTCTGCTCCTCATTTCACTCCTCCATGGCCACACGTCGCGGCCTTGGCTCAAGAGTAATAGGTAGGCAAAGGATTGACCCTAGTGCTTGGGGAGGATCTTTCCCTCGTCGTGCAGCGCAACACGCTACGCGGATCCGTGATTCCCCTCACCGCGGGGGTTCACACGGTCGTCAGTCCAGGGGAAAACCCGTGTAGCCCTCGGCCAGGTCGGCCTCGGCGGCACGCGAGGCCGCGATCCGCTCCAGACGGGCGAGCTGCAGGCGGTGGTCGAAGGGGGTGGCGTCGGGGGCCGGGTGCAGCATCGTCGTCATGTCGTACGAGAACCGCTCGGCCTGCCAGACGCGGCGCAGACAGGTCTGCGAGTAGGCGTCGAGCAGCTCGGCCGAGCCGGTCTCCTTCTCGTGCGACAGCGCCCGCGCGAAGGTCACCACGTCGCCGACGGCCAGGTTGAGGCCCTTGGCGCCGGTCGGCGGGACGATGTGCGCCGCGTCGCCGGCCAGGAAGAGGCTGCCGTACCGCATCGGCTCGTGGACGTAGGAGCGCATCGGGGTGACGGACTTCTGGGTGATCGGGCCGCGCTCCAGGCGCCAGTCGTCGGCGGTCTCGAAGCGGCGCTCCAGCTCGTCCCAGATCTCGTCGTCGCCCCAGCTCTCGGCGTCGGTGTCGGCGGGCACCTGGAGGTAGAGGCGGGAGACGGACGGGGAGCGCATGGACAGCAGGGCGAAGCCGCGGTCGTGGCGGGCGTAGACCAGCTCGTCGTGGGAGGGCGGGACGTCGGCGAGGATGCCGAGCCAGCCGAAGGGGTACGTCCGCTCGAAGACGCGGCTGAGCTCGGCGGGGATCGCCTTCCTGGCCACCCCCCAGAACCCGTCGCACCCGACGACGTACCGGCACTCCAGCACGTCCTCCCGCCCCTCGTGCCGGAACCGCACGGACGGGGTGCCGGTGTCCGCGCCCTCGACGGCGAGGGCCTCCGCCTCGAACAGCAGCGGGCCGCCCTCCTTGAGCTGGAGGGCGATGAGGTCCTTGCAGACCTCGGTCTGGGCGTACACCATCACGGACCGGCCGCCGGTGAGGGCGGGGAAGTCGACGCGGTGGCGCTTCCTGTCGTAGCGCAGTTCGATGCCGTCGTGCGGGAGGCCCTCCCGGTCCATGCGCTCGCCGGCGCCGGCCGCGCGCAGCACGTCCACCGTGCCCTGCTCCAGGATCCCGGCGCGCTGGCGGTGCTCGACGTAGGCCCGGTCGCGGCTCTCCAGCACGACGGAGTCGATCCCGGCGTTGTGCAGCAGCCGGGCGAGGAGGAGGCCGGCCGGGCCGGCGCCGATGATGCCGACGGTGGTACGCATCCCGCATCCCTTGGTCGTCTGGTTCGCTGTCTTGTTCCGCGCTTGTTCGCTGAGTGAAATTTAGTTCACCAGCTTCTGGGATGTGAGTCTGCGCCCGCCTGCGGGGGGATGTCAATGGCCGACCGCCGTGCCGTGGGAGACGGACACGGCGGTCGGCACGGGGCCGCCGGGATCAGTGCGCCGGGGGCCAGCCGTCGAGGTGACGGTGGAGGGTGACGTCGGGCTTCACGTCGCCCTTGGGGGCGTTCGCCACGGCGTCGCGCAGTACGGCGGTGACCTCGCCGGCCAGGCCGTCGACCCGGGTCTTGAGGTCGGCCGCGGGCAGCGAGGAGCGGGTCAGCTCGTCCAGCCGGTGGTGGATGTCGGCGAGCTTGCGCTGGGTGTCGGCGTTCAGGCTGAAGGCGGTCGGCGTGGAGACGACGAACTGGTAGGCCCCGGCCAGGGTCTGGCAGCCGGTGCACTTCTTGTTGGCCGCGTCACTGAGGTTCACGGCGTTGAGGTGCGTGTGCTCGCCCGCCATCGTGACGATCTGGAACGACAGCGCGACGGACCGGCAGGCGTCGTCCGCCGAGCAGCCCGCCGAGACCGCGTTGGCCTGGTTACGGGCGGCGGCGGCGTTCACCGTGCCGAACTGGCGCACCGTGAACGAGTCCCGGGCCTGGGTGTGGTGCGCCCGGTCGGCGTGCGTGAACACATGGTCCGACGCGAACGCGGCGTGCGACACCCCGCCCGCGGCCTGCGCCGGCACGGCGGTCGCGGCCCCCGCGACACCGGCCGCGAACAGCCCTATGCCGAGGGCGCGGCGGGTGAGGGGGTTGCGGGTAGGTCGTGCTTTTCGATGGCTGGTCAACGGTTCTCCTCGGTGGATGAGTCGGTGGTGAGGGGTGGCGGTGTTGCGGGGCGGCGGTGGTGCGG
>NZ_WVUG01000116.1 GCF_017614965.1 Streptomyces griseorubiginosus
GTGGCGGAACGGGGGCCGAGCCCTGGTGCGGGCCGGGGTGGCCCGGGTGCTGTGCGGCCGGTGGCCGGCCTACGGCCGGTCCCTGCCCCGGCTGGTGGGGCGGCGGCAGCGGAGAACCCACTGCGTGCTGCATCCGGTGCCACTCCGTCTCGTCAGGCAAATTGGCGCTGGCAGCGGGGTGGAACCCCGCTCCCTACCGAACGGTACCGTCCCCGGCCGCCGTTTGGTGAACGGCCGGGGGCGGTGTGAAGTGCCCTTATGGGCAAGGCACATCGGACGGATGGTGCGTGGGGAGACTTACTCGCCCACTTCGCCGTACGCGGCGAGCAGCACGGCCGGGTCGGGTCCCTCCAGGACGGTCGGCTTGGCGAGACCGTCCAGGACGATGAAGCGCAGGAGGTCGCCGCGGGACTTCTTGTCGACCTTCATCGTCTCCAGCAGCTTGGGCCACTGGTCGTAGCGGTAGTGGAGGGGGAGGCCGACGGACTCCAGGATCGTGCGGTGGCGGTCCGCCGTCGCCTCGTCCAACCGGCCCGCCAGACGGCCGAGTTCGGCGGCGAAGTGCATGCCGACCGCGACCGCGGCACCGTGCCGCCACTTGTAGCGCTCGTTCTTCTCGATGGCGTGGCCGAGCGTGTGGCCGTAGTTGAGGATCTCCCTGAGACCCGCTTCCTTGAGGTCCGAGGAGACCACCTCGGCCTTGACGCGGATCGAGCGCTCGATGAGCTCGGCGGTGTGCGGGCCGGCCGGGGTGCGGGCGGCCTCCGGGTCGGACTCGATGAGCTCCAGGATCACCGGGTCGGCGATGAAGCCCGCCTTGATGATCTCGGCGAGTCCGGAGACGTAGTCGTTGACCGGGAGGGAGTCGAGGGCCGCCAGGTCGCACAGGACACCGGCCGGCGGGTGGAAGGCGCCCACCAGGTTCTTGCCCTCGGCGGTGTTGATGCCGGTCTTGCCGCCGACGGCCGCGTCCACCATCGCCAGGACGGTGGTGGGGACGGCGATCCAGCGCACACCACGCAGCCAGCTCGCGGCGACGAATCCGGCCAGGTCGGTGGTCGAGCCGCCGCCCACGCCGACGATGACGTCGGTGCGGGTGAACCCGGACTGGCCGAGTGCCTTCCAGCAGTAGGCGGCGACCTCGGCGGTCTTGGCCTCCTCCGCGTTGGGCACCTGGATGGCGACGGCCTCGTAGCCCTGCTCGGCCAGGTCGGCGCGCAGCGCGTCACCGGTCTCGGCGAGCGCCTCGGGGTGGATCACGGCCACCCGCCTGGCCTTCTCCCCCACCAACCCGGCCAGCTCGCCCAGCAGTTGACGGCCCACCAGAACCTCGTACGGGTCGCTGCCCGCGCTCCCGCCGACCTGGATCCGGGTGACTGCCTCGCTCATGCCTGCTTCAACTCCACAGCGTCCAGGACGACTTCAGTGACTTCTTCGGGTGTGCGGCCGTCGGTGGCCACCACGACCGTGGCGACCTCCTCGTACAGGTGCCGCCGGGCCTCCATCAGCTCGCGCCACTGCTTGCGCGGGTTGACCGCGAGCAGCGGACGGGCCGCGTTCAACCCGGTGCGCTTGACCGCCTCCTCGACGTCCATCGAGAGGTAGACCACCCGCTGCCCGGCCAGCAGGGCGCGGGTGTCCGGGTCCAGGATCGAGCCGCCGCCCAGCGCCAGCACCCCCTCGTGCTCGCCGAGCGCCCGGTGCACGGCCGCCTTCTCGACCGCCCGGAAGACCGGCTCGCCCTCGTCGACGAAGATCTCGGCGATGGTGCGGCCCTGCTCGGCGACGATGTCGTCGTCGGTGTCGCGGTAGCCGACACCGAGCCGGCCGGCGAGGAGCTGCCCGACGGTGGACTTGCCCACGCCCATCGGACCGATGAGGACGAGAAGCGGCCCGCTCACCGGATGGCCAGGTTCTCGAGATAGGAGCGCACGTTGCGGCGGGTCTCGGCCACCTGGTCGCCGCCGAACTTCTCCGCCACCGCGTCCGCCAGCACCAGCGCCACCATCGCCTCGGCGACGATGCCGGCCGCCGGCACGGCCGAGACGTCGGAGCGCTGGTGGTGCGCCTGCGTGGCCTCGCCGGTGGCCACGTCCACCGTCTGCAACGCCCGCGGCACGGTCGCGATCGGCTTCATCGCCGCCCGCACCCGCAGCAGCTCCCCCGTGGAAAGACCGCCCTCGGTGCCGCCGGAGCGGCCCGAGACGCGCCGGATGCCCTCCGGCGTGCCCACGATCTCGTCGTGCGCCTTCGAACCCGGCACCCGCGCCAGCTCGAACCCGTCACCGACCTCGACGCCCTTGATCGCCTGGATGCCCATCAGCGCACCCGCCAGCCTGGCGTCCAGCCTGCGGTCCCAGTGCACGTGCGAGCCCAGGCCCACCGGCACCCCGTAGGCCAGCACCTCGACGACACCGCCGAGGGTGTCGCCGTCCTTGTGGGCCTGGTCGACCTCCGCGACCATCGCCTTGGATGTGTCCGCGTCCAGGCAGCGCAGCGGGTCGGCGTCCAGCTTCTCCACGTCCGCCGGGGTGGGGTAGGTGCCCTGCGGGGCCTTCACCGAGCACAGCTCCACGACATGGCTGACGATCTCGATGCCGGCCGTCTCCTTCAGGTACGAGCGGGCCACCGCGCCCAGCGCCACCCGGGCCGCCGTCTCCCGCGCCGAGGCACGCTCCAGGATCGGGCGGGCCTCGTCGAAGCCGTACTTCTGCATGCCCGCCAGGTCGGCGTGGCCGGGCCGGGGACGGGTCAGCGGGGCGTTGCGGGCCAGCCCGGCCAGGATCTCGGGGTCGACGGGGTCGGCCGCCATGACCTGCTCCCACTTGGGCCACTCGGTGTTGCCCACCATGACGGCCACCGGCGAGCCGAGGGTCAGACCGTGCCGCACACCGCCGAGGAAGGTGACCTCGTCCCGCTCGAACTTCATGCGCGCACCGCGTCCATAACCGAGCCGGCGCCGGGCCAGGTGGTCCGCCACCATCTCCGTGGTGATCGGCACGCCGGCGGGAAGACCCTCCAGCGTCGCCACGAGTGCGGGACCGTGGGACTCCCCCGCGGTCAGCCAGCGCAACCTGCTCAACGGTGCTCCTCAGTGCTCGCGCCCTGGTACTGCTGCGTACGCGCGTCCTCGCGTACGGCGACGGCGCGACCAGGTGCGCGGATCTGGCCCGCCACCTCCGATCCTCCCACGTCCCGGGGACGGCTCAGATCCGAGTCCGGCAGACGGACAGATCAGACCGGCCTGGCGGCCTCACGCATCGCGTCCAGCGGAGAGCGCGGGTCACCGGTGAACTGGTGGAACTGGAAGACGGCCTGGTGCACCAGTAGGTCGAGGCCGCTGAGCACCTGCCCGCCGTGGTCCCGCCAGGCGGCGGCGAGCGGGGTGGGCCAGGGGTCGTACAGGACGTCGAAGAGCGTGCCGACCCCGTCGGGGAGCGACGCGGCGAGCTGGTCGGTGCCTCCGGCGGGCGTCGTCGAGATCACCAGGGGCGCCTCGAAGGCCCGTACCGCCTCGGCCCAGTCCGCCGGGCGGACCCGTACGCCGAGCCTGCTGCCCCACTGCCGCATCTCGTCGGCGCGCCGCTCGCTGCGCACGTACACGGTGACCTCGCCGCCGCACAGCCTGGCCAGGGCCGCGAGGGCCGAGGACGCGGTGGCTCCGGCGCCGAGGATGGCCGCGGACTCGACCTTCTCCACGCCCCGCTCCTCCAGTGCGGCGATCAGGCCCGGGATGTCGGTGTTGTCGCCGACCTTCCGCCCGTCCGGACGGAAGACCACGGTGTTGACGGCCTCCACCGAGGCCGCCGTGTCGGTGATCTCGTCCAGCAGCGGGATGACCGCACGCTTGAGCGGCATCGTCAGCGAGAGCCCGGCCCACTCGGGACCGAGTCCGCCGAGGAATCCGGGCAGCGCCGCCTCGTCGATCTCGAACCTGTCGTACGACCAGTCGTCCAGGCCCAGCGCCCGGTACGCAGCGGTGTGCAGCCGGGGCGACAGTGAGTGGGCGATGGGCGAGCCGAGCACGGCCGCCCGGTGGGGTGTTGCCATCAGTTCTTGTTCCTCGACGCGTTGAACTCCTGGACCAGCCTGTCGTGCTCGGCCAGCGTCTTGGTGAACTTGCTGGTCTTGCCGTCCAGGGAGATGAAGTAGTACCAGCCGTCGTGCGTCGGGTCGAGCGCGCCCTTGATCGCCTCCTCGCCGGGGTTGTCGATCGGGCCGGGCGGCAGTCCCTTGACGTAGTACGTGTTGTACGGGTTGTTGTACTTGCGCAGCTCGGCGATGCTCAGGTCGATCTTGCTCTGGTTCTTGACGTAGTTGTACGTGGAGTCGAACTCCAGCGAGCCGTAGGTCTCGGGGTTGCCGGGCTTGAGGCGGTTGTAGACGACCTCGGCCATCTTGCGGAAGTCGTCGTGGCTCGTGCCCTCGGCCTGGACCAGGCTCGCCACGGTGAGCAGCTGCCAGGGACTGTCGAGCCCGAGGCTCTTGGCCTTGGTCCGCAGGCCCAGTTCCTCGTACTTGTCGTTGGCCCGGGTGACCATGTCCTTCAGGACGGCCTCGGGCTTCTGGCCCTTCGTGGCCGCATAGCTGGACGGGTAGAGGAACCCTTCCAGCGGGTCCTTGAGGTTGGGGTGGTTCAGTGCCCAGGAGGGCAGGCCGAGCTTCTTGTAGTCGTTCTTGGCGACCTTCGCCGTCGTGCCGGCCGCCAAGCCCAGACGCGCGTCCAGGAGCGCGTAGACCTGGGAGTTGCGCAGGCCTTCGCGGATGATCAGGTTGCTGCGGCTCTTCGGGCTGAGCATCAGTTCGACCGCGCTCGCGGCCGACATCTGCTTCTCGAGCGTGTAGACGCCGTCCTGGATCTTCTTGCCGTCGGGGTTGGACTGCTGCGCCGAGACGAAGGCGTCGACGCTCTTGACGACGCCCGCCTCCTTCAGCTTCTGCCCGATCACATAGCCGCCGGCACCCTTGGGGATGACGACCGTGACCTGGGCGCCGTCACCCTGGCCCGCGTAGTCCGGCGCCGGGCCGAAACGATTTTGGTAGAACTGCCAGCCGAAATAGCCGACACCGGCGGCACCGCCGCCGAAGACCAGCACGAGGACGAGACAGGCGACGCCGTTGCGGCTCTTCTTCTTCGGCTTCTTGCCGCCGCGGCCCTTGCGACCCTCACCCGGGTCGACGTCCTCGTCCTCCTCGTCCGCATCGCCGTCGCCGTCACCGGCGAAGAAGGCGTGTTCGCCCTGGTCGGGGCCCGGGTCCCAGTCCGTCTGCGGTGGTTCGGGCTCGGCCTGGCGGCGGCTCGGCGGCTCGGGCGGCGGGTAGGCGTCCTGGGTGCCGTAGTAGTCGGGCTGCTCGCCGCCGTACCCGGCGGACGCCTGCTGGGCGTAGGGATCCTGGGGGTCCGTGTACTGGACATGCGTATGTGTGCCCTGACCCCAGGCCTGCTGGTCGTACGACTGCTGCTGTCCCTGACCCGCGTAGTACTGCTGGTCGTACTGCTGGTACTGCTGCGCCTGACCGTAGTGGGCCTGCTGGCCCTCGCCCCAGCCGCCGTCGTAGTACTGCTGTTGCTGCTGCGGCTGCTCCGGATAATGCTGCGGCTGGCCGCCGTAGGGGGACTGCTGGCCCGCGTGGGCCTGCTGTCCACCCCATCCGTCGTCCCCGTACAACGGGTCCTCCGGATGCCACGGTTCGGAGCCCTGGCCCCGGCCATACTCAGTCATCAAACCCCTAGAGCCGCGAGGCGGGGCGATCACGTGGCCTTCGTCGGGCCCGCTCACCGTTCCGCCTCTTGCTGTGCACCGGCTGTTCGAATCAGCGGCGCAGTCGCGCGGAACGTTACCGTATCGCGATCAGATGACCACTTCGACGCCCTCGCCGGGTGCTTTACCTGACACCCGTTCGGATTCCAGGGCCTGCTGGAGGATGATCACAGCGGCTGCCTGGTCGATCACCGAGCGGCCCTTCTTGGTCTTCACCCCTGAGGCGCGCAGTCCCTGACTGGCCGTCACCGTGGTCATCCGTTCGTCGACCAGACGGACCGGGACGGGCTTGATGCCCTTGGCCAGCTCCTGGGCGAATGCCCGAACCTTTACCGCGGCCGGTCCCTCGCCCCCCTTGAGGGAGCGCGGGAGTCCGACGACGACCTCGATCGGCTCGTACTCCTCGACCAGCTGACGCAGCCGGCGGTGGGCCGCCGGGACGTCACGGCCGGGGACCGTCTCCACCGGGGTGGCGAGGATCCCGTCGGGGTCGCAGGAGGCGACCCCGATCCGGGCGTCCCCGACGTCGATGGCGAGCCGTCGGCCTCGGCGCATGGTCACTTCGCCGTGTCCGTGACCAGCCGCTCGACCGCGTCGACGGCCTCGCCGATGGCGGCCGGGTTCTGGCCGCCGCCCTGGGCGACGTCCGGCTTGCCGCCACCGCCGCCGCCGAGGGTCTTGGCGGCGGCGCGCACCAGGTCACCGGCCTTCAGACCCCGCTCGCGGGCGGGTTCGTTGGTGGCGATGACCGTGAGGGGCTTGCCGTTGTTGACCGTGAAGAGGGCCACCACGGCGGCCCGTCCGCCCTGGATGCGACCGCGGACGTCGAGGACCAGCTTGCGCAGGTCGTCGGGGGTCGTACCGTCCGGGACCTGGCCCGTCACGACGGCGATGCCGCGGATGTCCTTGGCGGACTCGGCGAGACCGGCTGCGGCCTGGAGCACCTTCTCGGCGCGGAACTTCTCGATCTCCTTCTCGGCGTCCTTCAGCTTGCCGAGCATGGCGGAGACCTTCTCCGGAAGCTCCTCGGGACGGCCCTTGATCAGCTCCTGGAGCTGGGCGACGACCGTGTGCTCGCGGGCGAGGAAGTTGTAGGCGTCGACGCCGACCAGGGCCTCGATACGGCGGACACCGGAACCGATCGACGACTCGCCGAGCAGCTTCACCAGGCCCAGCTGGGAGGTGTTGTGGACGTGCGTGCCGCCGCACAGCTCCTTGGAGAAGTCGCCGATGGTCACCACGCGGACCCGCTCGCCGTACTTCTCGCCGAACTCGGCGATGGCGCCCTGCTTCTTGGCCTCGTCGATGCCCATGATGTCGGCGCGGACGTCGAGGTCGCGGGCGAGGACCTCGTTGATCTTCTGCTCGACGTCGGTCATCACGGCCGTCGGGACGGCGGACGGGGAGCCGAAGTCGAAGCGGAAGCGGCCGGGCTGGTTCTCGGAACCGGCCTGGGCGGCCGTCGGGCCGAGCGCGTCGCGCAGCGCCTGGTGGGTGAGGTGGGTGGCCGAGTGGGCGCGGGCGATGGCCGTGCGGCGGCGGGCGTCGATGGAGGCGTGGGCCTTCGCGCCGACCGTCACCTCGCCGACCTGGACGACGCCCTTGTGGACGTACACGCCGGGGACCGGCTTCTGGCAGTCGCGGACCTCGATGACGGCACCGGAGTCGACCTTGATGCGGCCGGTGTCGCCGATCTGGCCGCCGCCCTCGGCGTAGAAGGGGGTGCGGTCGAGGACGATCTCGACCTCGTCGCCCTCGGTGGCGGCCGGGGAGGAGGCGCCGTCGACGAGGATGCCGACGATCGTGGACTCGCCCTCGGTGTCGGTGTAGCCGATGAAGTCGGTCTCGCCGACCTTGTCGGCGATCTCCCGGTAGGCGCCCGCGCCGGCGTGGCCGGTCTTCTTGGCCTGGGCGTCGGCCTTGGCGCGCTCCCGCTGCTCCTTCATCAGGCGGCGGAAGCCCTCCTCGTCCACGGACAGGCCCTGTTCGGCGGCCATCTCCAGGGTGAGGTCGATCGGGAAGCCCCAGGTGTCGTGGAGCAGGAACGCCTTGTCACCGGCGAGGACCGTGCCACCGGCCTGCTTGGTCTCGGTGACGGCGGTGTCGAGGATGTTGGTACCGGCCTTCAGCGTCTTGAGGAAGGCGTTCTCCTCGGCGACGGCGACCTTCTCGATGCGCTCGCGGTCGGTGACCAGCTCCGGGTACTGCTGGCCCATCATGCCGATCACGGTGTCGATCAGGTCGAGCACGACCGGGCCGGTGGCGCCCAGCAGGCGCATGTTGCGGATGGCGCGGCGCATGATGCGGCGCAGGACGTAGCCGCGGCCCTCGTTGCCCGGGGTGACGCCGTCGCCGATGAGCATGACGGAGGTGCGCATGTGGTCGGTGACCACGCGCAGGGAGACGTCCGAGTCGTGCGCGTCGCCGTATTCGACACCGGTCAGCTCGGTGGCCTTCTTGATGACGGCCATGGAGGTGTCGATCTCGTACATGTTCTGCACGCCCTGCAGAATCATGGCGAGCCGCTCCAGGCCGAGGCCCGTGTCGATGTTCTTGCTGGGGAGCTCGCCGAGGATCTCGAAGTTGTCCTTGCCGATGCCCTCGCCGCGCTCGTACTGCATGAAGACGAGGTTCCAGATCTCCACGTACCGCTCGTCGTTGACGGCGGGGCCGCCCTCGACGCCGAACTCGGGGCCGCGGTCGTAGTTGATCTCGGAACAGGGGCCGCAGGGTCCGGGGACGCCCATGGACCAGTAGTTGTCCTTCATGCCGAGGCGCTGGATGCGCTCCTTCGGCACCCCGACGACCTCGTGCCAGATGCGCTCGGCCTCGTCGTCGTCCTTGTAGACGGTGATCCACAGACGGTCGGGCTCCAGGCCGTAACCGCCCTTGTCCTGGGGCGTGGTGAGCAGCTCCCAGGCGTACTTGATGGCGCCTTCCTTGAAGTAGTCGCCGAAGGAGAAGTTGCCGCACATCTGGAAGAAGGTGCCGTGCCGGGTGGTCTTGCCGACCTCTTCGATGTCCGGCGTGCGCACGCACTTCTGGACGCTGGTGGCGCGGTCGAAGGGCGGCTTGACCTCACCCAGGAAGTAGGGCTTGAAGGGCACCATGCCGGCCGGGACGAGGAGCAGAGTCGGGTCGTCCGCGATGAGCGACGCCGAAGGGACGACGGTGTGCCCGCGCTCCTCGAAGAAGCTCAGCCAGCGGCGGCGAATCTCGGCCGACTCCATCAGTGGTCCTCATTCCGGTTGTACGAGTTGTACGAGTTGTTCGAGTACGTCTGGTACGTCGAACCGTCGACGTACTTCGGGTTGTTGCGGTTCTCGATGGCGGCGTACCGCCGGGGTGCGGGGAGCTCGGGGGCCGCGTTGATGCCGAGGGCCTCGCCCAGCTCCTCCTCCCGCCGCGCCATGTTGTCGCGGACGTCCAGCGCGAAGCCGACCGCGCGGTCCTTGATGCGGTGACCGGCCTCGAGCGCCTTGTTGGCCGCGCCGACCGCGAGGTTCTCGGGGGTCAGCTGCTTCAGCTTGCGGTTGACCTTGGTGGTGGCCCACACACCGGCGGCGACGCCCGTGCTGAACCAGAACGTACGGCGGAACATCGCTAGGTCTCAGTCCTTCTTCCGCTTGCCCCGCCGCGACGCCGGCACCGTCCGGCCCACGATCACGGTACGCCGGGACTCCTTGGCGGGCACGTCCTCGCGGCGGGCTCCCAGGGCCCGGCGGACGCCGTAGCCGAAGGCGGCGACCTTGACCAGGGGGCCGCCGAAGGTGGAGGCGACGGTGGTGGACAGGGCGGAGGCGTTGGAGGTGACCTCCTGGACGTCGGTGGCGATCGCGTCGACCCGGTCGATCTGGGTCTGCGCGGAGCGCACCGCCGCGGAGGCGTCGGCCAGCAGGGGGACGGCCTGGTCGGTCACGTCCGCCACCAGCTTGGTGGTCGCCCTGAGCGTCTGCGCCAGCCTCGCCAGCGCGACGGCGAGGAAGGAGACCAGGATCGCCCAGAACACGGCCACCAGGATCCCGGCCACCTCACCACCGGACACCACGCGCACCCGCTCCCTGAACTTGCTCTGAACATCGGAACCATTGGAAAAGCAGTGGACCGAGCCTATCGCGCCGGGCACGGCGCTCCGTACCGGATTCCGCCGGGCGCGCTGCCGAGTTGCGCTCGGCGATTGTACGGACTGAACACGACTCAGTACGCTCCGTATTCCATGCGGGATCATCAGAGCGGCGACAGCCCGGTCCTCGGCAATCTGCCTCTGGAGCTCGACGCGTTCGTGGGGCGCTCGGCCGAACTCGCGGGGCTCGCGCGGGCGCTCGACGCCGCGCGTCTGGTGACGGTGACCGGCGCCGGCGGAGTCGGCAAGTCGCGGCTGGCGGCCCGGGCCGCGGCGCGGTGCGCGCCGCGCGACGGGGTGTGGCGGGCGGAGCTGGCGCCGGTGCGCGATCCGGAGTTCGTCGACCACGCGGTCGTGGAGGCGCTGGGCCTGACGGATCACACGACACGGCTGCCGCGCGAGACGCTGCTCGCGCATCTCGCCGAGCGCCAACTCCTCCTGGTTCTCGACGGGTTCGAGCATCTGGTGGAGGCGTGTGCCGAGCTGGTGGGCGAGTTGCTGCGCGAGGTGCCGGGGCTCAGGGTCCTCGCGGTGGGGCGCCGGCCGCTGGCCGTGGCGGGAGAGCGGGTGTTCCCGCTGGAGCCGCTCGGCGAGGGCGAGGCGGTGGAGCTGCTCACCGAGCGTGCCGCCCTGCAGGGCGTGCGGGTCGCGGACGAGCAGGACGTACGTGCGCTGTGCCGGCGCCTCGACGGCATCCCGCTGGCGGTCGAGCTGGCGGCGGGGCGGCTGCGGGCACTGTCCCCTGGGCGCTTGCTGGAGCGGCTCGACGACCGGTTCCGGCTGCTGACCGGCGGCGGCCGGGACGCACTGCCCCGGCATCGGACGCTGCGGCTGGCGATCGGCTGGAGCCATGAACTGTGCACACCCCGGGAGCGGTTGCTGTGGGCGCGGCTGTCGGTGTTCACCGGACGCTTCGATCTGGAGGCCGTCGAGTACGTGTGCGCGGGACACGGTCTGAACGCCGACGACGTCCTCGACGTCCTGACCGATCTGCTGGCGCAGTCGGTGCTCGCGCGCGAGGAGACGCCGGCCGGGGTGCGCTACCGCATGCTCGACACCGTGCGGGCGTACGGCGCCGAGTGGCTGGAGGCGACCGGGGACGCGGCCCGGCTGCGGCGCCGGCACCGGGACTGGTACCTGGGGCTGGCGACCTGGTGCGAGCTGGACTGGTTCTCGCCGCGCCAGGCCGAGGTGGCCGCGCGGGTGGAGGTGGAGCTGCCGAATCTGCGCCGCGCGCTGGAGCACTGCCTGAGCGAGCCGGAGGAGGCGCATCTGGGCCAGTACCTCGCGGGCTCGCTGTGGTTCTGCTGGGCGGGCTGCGGTCGGCTGTCGGAGGGCCGGCACTGGCTGGAGCAGGTCGTCCGGCTGGACTCGGGCCACGACCAGTCCCGGCTGAAGGCGTTGTGGGTGCTCGGCTATGTGGCGGTCCTGCAGGGCGACACGGTGTCCGCGCTGGCCGCGCTCCAGGAGTGCCGTGAGGAGGCGGAGCGCTCCGGCGACCCCACGGCGGTGGCCTACGCCGAGCACCGCACCGGCTGTCTGGCCCTGGTCACGGACGACATGGCCCGCGCGGAGACCTTGCTGCGCTCGGCGCTCGACCGCTATCACGAGATCGGCGAGCTCAACAGCAACGTGCTGATGGGCCAGGTCGAGCTGGCGATGGCCCGCGCCTTCCAGGGCGATCTGCCGGGCGCGGTGCGGTTGTGCGAGGACGTGCGCCGGGTGTGCGAGGACCACGGCGAGCGGTGGACCCGCTCCTACGCGCTGTTCGTCCTGGCGTACGCGGCCTGGGCCGACGGCGACCTCGCGCGGGCCCGCACCCTGCTGACCGACTCTCTGGGCAGCGCCCACGCCTTCCACGACCTGCTCGGCTCGGTGCTGGCGGTGGAGCTGCTGGCGCTGGTCACGGCGGTGGAGGGCGACGCCGCGGAGGCGGCGGTGCTGCAGGGGGCGGCGGGCCGGATGTGGCGGTCGGTGGGGCTGCCGCTGTTCGGCTCGGCGTACTACAACGCCCCGCACGAGCTGTGCGAGGCGACGGCCAGGGAGCGGCTGGGCGACGAGCGGTACGAGGAGTGCGTACGCGAGGGGGCGCGGCTGGTGCGGGAGGCGGCGGTGTCCCGGGCGCTGGAGCGGCCGCTGGGCGCCCTGCCCGCCCCGCGCGGACCGGTGCGGCACACGACGGCGAGCGCGCTGACACAGCAGCCCGCCGCCTCCCGCGCCCACAAGGGCGGGGAGACGGCGGGCTGAGGTGGTGCTACGGCCTGCCGGTGATCAGCGGGCGTAGTACTCGACGACGAGCTGCTCGTCACAGATGACCGGAACTTCCTTGCGGTTCGGCTCGCGGTCCAGGCGGAACGCCAGGGCCTTGAGGTTCACCTGCAGGTAGCGCGGGGTCTCGCCGTCGGGGGCGAAGCCACCCTCGCGGGCGATCTGGAAGAGGGTCTTCTCGCGGCTGCGCTCGCGGACCATCACGACGTCGTCGGGACGGACGCGGAACGACGGCTTGTCGACCTTCTGGCCGTTGACCTCGATGTGGCCGTGAACGACCATCTGACGGGCCTGGTAGATGGTGCGGGCGATGCCCGAACGCAGCACCAGGGCGTCGAGACGGCGCTCGAGCTCCACGATCAGGGCCTCACCGGTCTTGCCCTGCACCTTGGAGGCACGCTCGTAGGCACGGACCAGCTGGCGCTCGGAGATGTCGTACTGCGCGCGCAGACGCTGCTTCTCCAGCAGACGGACCTTGTAGTCCGAGTTCTGCTTGCGGCCACGGCCGTGCTCACCCGGCGGGTAGGGGCGGGCCTCGAAGTACTTGACGGCCTTCGGGGTCAGCGCGATGCCGAGGGCACGCGACTTCTTGACCTTGGGGCGGGACTGGTTCGCCACTGTCTCTTTCTTCTTTCTGGTATTCGGCTTGTCAGGGTTAGGGGAGGTCGCATCCGCAGCCGGGGAATCCCGCCTGGTCCGTTACCGGACCGGGTGGGCAGCCGCTCCCCTGGTCTGGGCACATACGTGCAGCACGCGAGTGGCCCACCGACCGGTCCCGTCCTGCGACGAGTGGTGGTGGGCTGCCCGCGACACCGTTCGACGGTGCGCGACGCTCCTGGAACCCGCTGGGGGTTCCGGCCGGCTGTCCCGCTCTGACTGCGCGGGACTCGGCGCTCCGAGGGATTCTACAGGGTGCTCAGGACCGCCTCCGACCGAGGTGCTTCCTGGTCCACTCGACGGCGTCCGCGTACCGCGCCTCGGCTCCGTGCCGGGTCGGGGTGTAGTACTCGCGGTCCTTGACGGTGTCCGGGGCGTACTGCTGCTCGGCGATGCCCTCGGGCAGGTCGTGGGGATAGATGTACCCCTGCGCGTGCCCGAGCTTGGCGGCGCCCTTGTAGTGCCCGTCCCGCAGGTGCGGCGGCACCTGGCCTGCCAGCCCCTTGCGTACGTCCTCCAGGGCGGCGCCGATCGCGGTCGTCGCGGCGTTGGACTTCGGGGCCAGGGCGAGGGCGATGGTGACGTGGCTGAGGGTGAGGGCGGCCTCGGGGAAGCCGATCATGGCGACGGCCTGGGCGGCGGCGACCGCGATCGGCAGCGCGTTCGGGTCGGCCAGACCGATGTCCTCGCTCGCGGAGATCATCAGGCGGCGGGCGATGAACCGGGGGTCCTCGCCGGCCTCGATCATGCGGGCCAGGTAGTGCAGGGCGGCGTCGACGTCCGAGCCCCTGATGGACTTGATGAGGGCGCTGGCGACGTCGTAGTGCTGGTCGCCGTCGCGGTCGTACTTCACGGCCGCCCGGTCGACGACCTCCTCCAGGGTCGTCAGCGCGATCTCCGTCTCGCCCTTGTCCAGGGCGGCCCCCGCGGCGGCCTCCAGGGCGGTCAGGGCGCGGCGGGCGTCGCCGCCGGCGATGCGCAGGAGGTGGTCCTCGGTGTCCTCGGGGAGGGTGACGACGTCCTTCAGGCCCCGCTCGTCGCCGAGCGCCCGCTTGAGCAGGCCCCGGACGTCGTCGTCGGTGAGCGGTTCGAGGGTGAGGAGCAGGGAGCGGGACAGCAACGGGGAGATCACCGAGAAGTACGGGTTCTCCGTGGTGGCCGCGATCAGGGTGACCCAGCGGTTCTCGACCGCGGGGAGCAGGGAGTCCTGCTGGGCCTTGCTGAAGCGGTGGATCTCGTCCAGGAAGAGGACGGTCTCCTTGCCGTATCCGCCGGTGGCGCGGCGGGCGCCGTCGATGACGGCGCGCACCTCCTTGACGCCCGCGGTGATCGCCGACAGTTCGACGAAGCGCTTGTTGGTGGCCTTGGAGACGACGTACGCCAGGGTCGTCTTGCCGGTGCCGGGCGGGCCCCAGAGGATCACCGAGGACGGTCCGGCCGGTCCGCCCGCGCCCTCGCCGACCAGGCGGCGCAGGGGTGAGCCGGGCTTGAGCAGGTGCTGCTGGCCCACCACCTCGTCGAGGGTGCGCGGGCGCATCCGTACCGCCAGGGGGCTTCCTGCCGGATCCTTCTCCTGGCGTTCTTCGGCGGCGGCGGTGAACAGGTCGGGCTCCACGCTGAAACCCTAAATCACGGCACTGACAACGCGGCCGGCGATGTCAGCTGGTCCAGAAGTCCCACCAGCGCGTGAGGACCAGCATGCCGATGATGCCGATGTGCAGCACGGGCATGACCCAGGTGAACTCGCCGAAGAAGCTCTTCAGCCAGCGCGGGGTCGGCAGGAAGTCGTTGCGGATGTTGAAGGAGGTGACGTACCAGAACATGGTGATCGTGGCGACCCAGGCCAGCGAGCACCACAGGCACAGCGCGTTGATCCGGTACAGGGACTGGAACTGCAGCCAGGTGCAGAAGCCCACACCGAAGAGCGTGCCGAAGTTGAAGGTCAGCCAGTACCAGCGGGGGAAGCGGGCGCGGGCCAGCAGGCTCATGCCGACGCAGATGACGATGCCGTAGCAGACCAGGCCGAGCATCGGGTTGGGGAACCCGAAGGCGGCGGCCTGCTTGGACTCCATGACGCTGCCGCAGGAGACGACAGGGTTGAGGCTGCAGCCCGGGGTGAAGGTCTTGCCCTCGACCTTGGCCTCGAGGAGCTTGAACTTGTCGATCGTGATGACCCACGCGGCCAGCAGGCCGGCCGCCCCGGTGATGATCAGCAGCAGGGCGAAGGCGCGGCTGCCGCCGAGCGCGCGCGTCCCGGGGGCCGCGCTGTTCGGCTCGGGCTCGGTGGAGACGTCTTTGACTGTGGTCTTGCTCATCACGTCGATTCCGTCTGCTGGGGAGGGGGACGTTCTTCGGGCAGGGGCCATTGTGCCGCACCGGGACCCCTGTCCACCGTTCGGTGGACATAAGGAAGTACGCACGGTCGTCCCGGTGCGTTCGGTTCCGGACGATGCTCGACGGCATGACAGCACACGCGTACGAACTCGCGGTGGATGTCCGGGGGCTGCGCAAGCGGTACGGGGACGTCACCGCGGTGGACGGCGTCGATCTCGGCATCCGGCGCGGTGAGGTGTTCGGCCTGCTCGGACCCAATGGCGCGGGCAAGAGCACGACGGTGGAGATCATCCAGGGCAACCGCTCCCGGGACGGGGGCGAGGTGTCGGTGCTCGGTTCGGATCCGGTGGCCTCCACGCGCGCGTGGCGGTCCCGTGTGGGAATCGTCTGGCAGGACGAATCGGCGCCCGCGGAGTTGACGGTCCGCGAGACCGTACGGCACTTCGCCCGCTACTACCCGAGGCCGCGCGACCCGGAGGAGGTCATCCGCCTGGTGGGTCTGGAGGCGAAGGCGGACAGCCGGATCAAGGCGCTGTCGGGCGGTCAGCGCCGACGGCTGGACGTGGCGCTGGGCGTGATCGGCGATCCCGAACTGCTGCTTCTGGACGAGCCGACGACCGGCTTCGACCCGGCGGCCCGGCGCCAGTTCTGGGACCTCATCAGGCTGCTCGCCGGGGAGGGCACCACCATCCTGCTGACCACGCACTACCTGGAGGAGGCGGAGGCGCTCGCCGACCGGCTCGCGATCGTCTCGCGCGGCCGGGTCGTCGCCGAGGGCGAACCGGCCGCCCTGCGGGGGCGCCACGGCACGGAGGCCACCGTCGAGTGGACGGAGCCGGACGGCGTCACGCGCACCGAGCGCACGCACACCCCGACCCGGACGGTCGCCGAACTGACGCGCCGCTTCGACGGCGAGATCCCGGGCCTCAGGGTGACCCGCCCCACGCTGGAGGACGTCTACCTCCGGCTGACCGGACAGGAGGACGCGCGATGACCACGGCCACCGTACGGAGCCGGACCGCGGCGCCTGCGGAGCGGCTGCCCGGGGCGTGGGGTCTGGGCATGCGGCGGGGCGGGCTGGAGATCAGGCAGTTCTTCCGGCAGCGCGACCAGGTGGTGTTCTCCTTCTGCTTCCCGGTCGTCTTCCTGTTCCTGTTCGCGTCGATCTTCCGCGACGGCGTGCCCGGCACCGGGGTGAACGCCTCGCAGCTGTACGTGCCCGCGATGATGGCCTCCGGCATCATGTCGACGAGTTTCCAGTCGCTGGGCATCTCCATCGCCGTCGAACGGGACGAGAAGGTGCTGCGCCGGCTGGGCGGGACGCCGATGCCGCCGTCCGCCTACTTCCTGGGCAAGATCTGGCTGGTGCTGTTCACGGGGGTGGTGGAGACGGCGATCCTGCTGCTCGTCGGCACCACCCTGTACGACGTCGATCTGCCCACCGACGCCTCCCGCTGGTTCGACTTCGCCTGGATCTTCGTGCTGGGGCTGACCGGGTGCGCGCTGCTCGGCATCGCGATCAGCTCGGTGCCCAGGTCGGCGAAGAGCGCCAGCTCGGTGGTCGTCCTGCCGTTCCTGGTGCTGCAGTTCATCTCCGGGGTGTACATCTCCATCGACACCATTCCGGACTGGATGCTGAACATCGGTGCCCTGTTCCCGCTGAAGTGGCTGTGCCAGGGGCTGCGGGGCGTGTTCCTGCCGGACTCCGCGAAGGTCCTGGAACAGGCGGGGAGTTGGGAGTTCGGGAAGGTCGCGCTGGTGCTGGCCGCCTGGTGCGTCGGAGGATTGGTGCTGTGTCTGCTGACGTTCCGCTGGAAGGACCGGCGCACGGGATGACCCTGCCGGGTGGCGCGCCCGAGGCGCACGCCTGGGACCGCTCGGTCCGGCTCTGGGATCTGTACTTCGCCCTCGCCTGGGTGGCCACGGTCGCCTTCGTGCTGGGCGCGGCGCAGCAGAGCTGGGCCGTACGACTGGTCGCGGCCGGGCTGCTCGTCCCGCTGGTGCCGCTGTACGTGGGGGTGGGCCGGGCGCTGATCCAGGAGGATCCGCCGGAGCAGGGGCGGGCGCTGCGCTATCTCGCCGCGGCGATGGCGCTGTTCCTGCCGTCGGCGATCCTGGTCGACGAGACGCGGCTGGTGGCGTTCGCGCTGATCCCGCAGTGCTTCATGACCCTGCGCATGCGCTGGGCCCTGGTCACCGTGTCCTTCATCAACCTGGCGCCGGTGGTGGGCTGGGCCCTGCTGCGGCGGCCGAGCGGCGAACAGGTCTTCTCCAACTTCCTGTTCTCCGGGATGATGCTGGTCTTCTCGATCGTGATCGGCAGCTGGATCATCCGCATCATCGAACAGAGCGTGGAGCGGGCCGAGTTGATCGCCGAGCTGGACGCCAGCCGGCACGAGGTCTCCCGGCTGTCGGCGGCCCACGGCGCCCTGGCCGAGCGGGAGCGCATGGCCCGGGAGATACACGACACCCTCGCGCAGGGCTTCACCAGTCTGCTGATGCTGATCCAGGCGGTGGAGGCCGAACTCGACCACGACCTCCCGCAGGCCCGCCGTCACCTCGCCCTGATGGACGAGACCGCCCGGCAGAACCTGGCCGAGGCGCGTGCCCTGGTCGCCGGGACCGCGCCCGCCGACCTCGACGGCGCGTCCCTGCCGGACGCGCTCAGCCGCCTCGCCGCCCGCCACGAGGCGACACTGGTGGTGACCGGTCCGGTACGGCAGCTGCCGGCCGGCCCCGAGGTCGTCGCGCTGCGCTCCTGCCAGGAGGCCCTCGCCAACGCCCGTAAGCATGCCGGGAGTTCGGCGGTGGTGGACATCGCGCTGACCTATGCCGACGACACCCTGACCCTCTCCGTGCGGGACGACGGCCGCGGATTCGACCCCGGCACCCCGTGCGCCGGCTATGGCCTCGCGGGGCTGCGCGCCCGGGCCACCGAGGTCGGCGGCAGCGCACGGATCCACAGCACACCGGGCGACGGCACGACGGTGACGGTCAGCCTGCCCGTCTCGCCCGTGAGGAGCGCTCGATGATCCGGATCGTCCTCGCCGACGACCACCCCGTCGTACGGGAGGGTCTGCGGGCGATGCTCAGCGCCGAGCCGGATCTGGAGGTGGTCGCCGACGCGGCGAGCGGGCCGCGGGCGGAGGCGCTGGCGGCCGAACTGCGGCCCGACATCGTCCTGATGGACCTGCGGATGCCCGGCGGCGGGGGCGTGGACTCGATCGTGCGGATGGGCGAGGCGGGTCTGCCGTGCCGGGTGATCGTCCTGACGACGTACGAGACGGACCGGGACATCCTGCGCGCGGTCGAGGCGGGCGCGGCGGGCTATCTCCTCAAGGACATGCCGCGCGCCGAACTGGCGGAGGCGATACGGGCGGCGGCGCGCGGCGAGACGGTCCTCGCCCCGTCGGTGGCGGCCCGCCTGGTGGACCGGCTCCGCACCAGACCGGAGCGCCCCCGGCTCTCGGAACGGGAGACGTCCGTGCTGCGGCTGGTCGCGGAGGGCTGCACGAACGCGGAGATCGGCCGACGGCTGTTCATCGGAGAGTCGACGGTGAAGACCCATCTGCTGCGCATCTTCGGCAAGTTGGACGTCGACGACCGCACGGCCGCCGTCACCAGCGCCATGCGGCACGGGCTCCTGGAGCAGTGAGACGCCTCCTCGGAGCGGGCTCCGGCCCAGCCGACGGGGTAACGACGAGGGCGCCGCCTGTATCGGCGGCGCCCTCGTGCTGTGGCCGTACTAGCCGAGCCGTGACTCCAGTTCCGCCACGATCTCGTTCACGCCGATCGCGGTCTGCTCGCCCGACTCCATGTCCTTGAGCTGGACGACGCCCTCGGCGAGGTCGCGTTCGCCGGCGACGATCGTGTAGCGAGCGCCACTGCGGTTGGCGTTCTTCATGGCGCCCTTGAGCCCCTTGGCGCCGTAGGAGAAGTCGGCCGCGATGCCGAGCTTGCGCAGCTCGGTGACCTTGGCGAACAGGATCCGGCGCGCCTCCTCCCCCAGCGGCACCGCGAACACGCTGGTGGTGGAGGGGAGTTCGAGCTCGACGCCCTCGGCCTCCAGCGCCAGGACCGTGCGGTCGACGCCGAGGGCCCAGCCGACGGACGGCAGCGCGGGGCCGCCGATCATCTCCGACAGTCCGTCGTAACGGCCGCCGCCGCCCACAGCGGACTGCGAGCCCAGACCGTCGTGGACGAACTCGAAGGTCGTACGGGTGTAGTAGTCCAGCCCGCGGACCAGCTTCGGGTCGTCCTCGAAGGCCACGCCCGCGGCGGTGATCAGCTCGCGGACCTCCTCGTGATACGCCTTGCAGGCGTCGCAGAGGTAGTCGCGCAGGAGCGGGGCGCCACCCAGCTGCTTCTGGACCGACTCACGCTTGTCGTCCAGGACGCGCAGAGGGTTGATCTCGGCCCGGCGCAGGGTGTCCTCGTCCAGGTCCAGGCCGCGGAGGAAGTCCTGGAGGGCGGCCCGGTACACCGGACGGCACTCCTTGTCGCCCAGGCTGTTGAGCAGGATCCGGAATTCGCTCAGGCCGAGCGAGCGGTACGCCTGGTCGGCGAGGATGATCAGCTCGGCGTCGAGGGCCGGGTCCTCCGCGCCGATCG
Source organism: Streptomyces griseorubiginosus (assembly GCF_017614965.1). GTDB lineage: Bacteria > Actinomycetota > Actinomycetes > Streptomycetales > Streptomycetaceae > Streptomyces > Streptomyces griseorubiginosus_B. The sequence goes on from NZ_WVUG01000116.1 coordinate 19,756, forward strand.
CCTCGGCGCCGACCTGCGAGAAGTGCCGGTAACGGCCCGCCTGCGGCTGCTCGTAGCGGTAGTAGGAGCCCGAGTACCACAGCTTCACCGGAAGGTTGCCCTGCCGGTGCAGGTTCGCCTCCAGCGCGGCGCGCAGCACGGACGCGGTGCCTTCGGGACGCAGGGCCAGCTTGTCCCCGCCCTTGGTCTCGAAGGCGTACATTTCCTTGGTCACGATGTCGGTGGACTCACCGACACCGCGCGCGAAGAGTTCCACGTTCTCGAAGCCGGGGGTCTCGACGTAGCCGTAGCCGGAGTTGCGCAGCGGAACGGAGATCGCCTCACGGACCGCCAGGAACTTGGCCGATCGCGGCGGGATCAGGTCGTACGTGCCCTTGGGGGCCTGAAAGGTGCTCACGGAAGTCTCTCGTCACATTCCTCGTCGGGGAGCGTCGACATCCGCTCCCGGGCCGGCGGCCACCTGCCGCAGATAGGGGTTGGTGGCACGCTCCTGGCCGATGGTCGTCTGGGGGCCGTGGCCGGACAGCACCACGGTCGAGTCGTCGAGCGGCAGGCACACACGGGCCAGCGAGTCGAGCATCTCGGCCATGTCACCGCCGGGCAGGTCGGTGCGTCCGATGGAGCCGGCGAAGAGCAGATCCCCGGAGAAGAACACGGAAGGGATGTCCGTGGTCTCGGGCATCTGGAAGGTCACCGACCCCTTGGTATGGCCGGGCGCGTGCGCGACGGAGAACTCCAGACCCGCGAGCGCCAGCTTCGCGCCGTCGGTCAGCTCCCTGACGTCGTCCGGCTCCCCCACGGTCAGCTCACCCATCAGCGGCATCCCGATGGAACGGCCGAGCGCTTTCTCGGGGTCCGCCATCATGTAGCGGTCCTCGGGGTGGATCCACGCGGGGACGTCGTGCGCGCCGCACACCGGGACGACCGAGGCCACATGGTCGATGTGGCCATGGGTGAGGACGACGGCGACGGGCTTGAGCCGATGCTTCTTCAGCGCTTCCTCGACGCCTTGGGCGGCCTGGTGGCCGGGGTCGATGATCACGCACTCCTCACCGGCGGCCGGGGCGACGAGATAACAGTTCGTCCCCCAGGCCCCGGCGGGGAACCCGGCAATGAGCACGATCGTCCTTCGTGGTGTCGATTACGGGCGGCTACAGCTGCTGTCAACGAATGGCTACAGCTGTCGTCAGAGCCTACCGGCGCTGCCGAATCCTCAGCGAACCCATATACGGTACGGGGCACACGCAGGCGCTCGGCTCACCAGACGCACGCGTCCCAGTCGGCGTACGAGACGCATGAGGAGAAAACCCCGTGGTCACCCAGGAACAGCGGAAGCGGCAGCTCGCGCGGGAGAAGTTCTTGCGGCAGCAGCAGCGGCGCACGGAGGCGCGGCGCAAGGCGCGCATGCGCAACTCGGTGATCGCGTCGGTGCTCGGCGTGATCCTGATAGGCAGCGTCGCGATCTACACGACCGGGGTCCTGAAGGACGACAAGAAGGCGAACGCCAGCTCGGAGACCACCCCGAGCGCGGCTCCGACCAGCAAGGCCCCGGACCCGTGCGCGAAGCCGGCCGCGGGCTCGGTGAAGAAGCTGAGCTGGAAGAAGGAGCCGGCGATGACCATCGACACGTCGGCGAAGTACACCATGAAGCTCGCCACGACGTGCGGTGACATCGACATCGCGCTGAAGACCTCGGCGGCCCCGCACACCGTGAACTCGTTCGACTTCCTCGCGTCGAAGGGCTTCTTCGACCACACCAAGTGCCACCGGCTCACCACCAACGGCATCTACGTGCTGCAGTGCGGCGACCCGACGGGCAGCGGCAGCGGCGGTCCCGGCTACACGATCCCGGACGAGAACCTCAAGGACAAAAGCCTGAAGGGCGGGGTCTACCCGGCGGGCACGGTCGCGATGGCGAACACCGGCCAGAAGCACACCGGCGGCAGCCAGTTCTTCCTCGTCTACCAGGACAGTCAGCTTCCCCCGAGCTACACGCCCTTCGGTACGATTTCAGCCTCGGGCCTGAAGGTTCTGAAGAAGATCGCGGCCGCCGGCGAGAGCACGGGCCAGGGTGACGGGGCGCCCAACGCGACCGTCGTGATCAACAAGGCAACGGTCACCAAATCCTGATCGCGTCGGGACCGTATCCCGACCCCGAGGTGCGAAATTTCGGTCGCGCGGGATGCGGACAGGCAACCCGCCGGTCGCCTATGTTGGCCGTGACGAAACTGTGGACGATGCCCGGGGGTGCTGAAGCCCTCCGCAGGCATCATGTGGAGGAGGCGCTGTGAGCAGCGACCCGTGGGGCCGCGTCGACGAGACGGGGACCGTGTACGTGCGTACGGCCGACGGCGAGCAGGTCGTCGGTTCGTGGCAGGCAGGCTCCCCCGAGGAGGCGCTGGCCTATTTCGAGCGCAAGTACGAGGGCCTGGTTGTGGAGATCGGCCTCCTCGAGAAGCGAGTGAAGACGACCGACCTGTCCGCGAAGGACGCGCAGACGGCGATCGACCACATCCGTGAGCAGGTCGACGCACATCACGCGGTCGGCGACCTGGACGCCCTGCGGAAGCGGCTGGACAAGCTGGTCGAGACGGTCGAGGCGCGGCGCGAGGAGCGCAAGCAGCAGCGGGCCAAGCAGTCGGACGAGGCCAGGCACGCCAAGGAGGCGCTGGTCAGCGAGGCGGAGCAGCTGGCGCAGTCCGACCAGTGGCGGGCGGCGGGCGAGCGGCTGCGGGCACTGGTGGACACCTGGAAGGGGCTGCCGCGGCTGGACCGCAAGTCGGACGACGAGCTGTGGCACCGGTTCTCGCACGCCCGCTCGGCCTTCTCCAAGCGCCGCAAGGCGCACTTCGCGTCGCTGGACGCGCAGCGCGAGGAGGCCCGTAAGGCCAAGGAGCGGCTGGTCTCCGAGGCCGAGGCGCTGTCCGGTTCGACGGACTGGGGTCCGACGGCCGCGCGCTACCGCGAGCTGATGACGGAGTGGAAGGCCGCGGGCCGCGCCCAGCGCGAGCACGAGGACGACCTGTGGAACCGCTTCCGCGGTGCCCAGGACGTGTTCTTCGCCGCCCGCAGCTCGGTCTTCGCGGAGCGGGACGCCGAGCAGTCCGAGAACCTGAAGCTCAAGGAGGAGCTGGCCGAGGAGGCCGAGAAGATCCTCCCGGTGACCGATCTGAAGGCAGCCAGGGCCGCCTTCCGCTCGGTCAACGAGCGCTGGGAGGCCATCGGCCACGTCCCGCGCGACGCGCGCCCCAAGGTCGAGGGCCGGATGCACGCGGTGGAGCGGGCGATCCAGGAGGCCGAGGAGGCCGAGTGGCGCCGCACCAACCCGGAGGCACGCGCGCGTGCCGAGGGGCTGACCGGCCAGCTCCAGGCCGCCGTGGACAAGCTCAAGGGCCAGATCGAGCAGGCGCGCGCCCAGGGCAACACCGCCAAGGCCGACAAGCTCCAGCGCGAGCTGGAGGGCCGCCAGGCACTGCTGGACCAGGCCCTGAAGGGTCTGCAGGAGTTCGGCGGCTGATCCCCGCCCGACGGCACCGAGAGGGGCCCCGCACCGGCCGGTGCGGGGCCCCTTCGTCGTGTGCCCTGCGGGTTACGACCGGCGGGCCGAGGTCACCCGGTAGACGTCGTAGACGCCCTCGACGCCCCGTACGGCCTTCAGGACGTGCCCCAGGTGCTTGGGGTCGCCCATCTCGAAGGTGAAGCGGGAGGTGGCGACACGGTCGCGGGAGGTCTGGACGGCCGCGGAGAGGATGTTGACGTGCTGGTCGGACAGGACACGGGTGACGTCCGACAGCAGCCGGGAGCGGTCCAGCGCCTCGACCTGGATGGCGACCAGGAAGACCGAGGACTGGGTGGGCGCCCACTCGACGTCGAGGATGCGCTCCGGCTCCCGGGACAGTGACTCCACGTTCACACAGTCGCTGCGGTGAACCGATACGCCACTACCCCGGGTGACGAAGCCGATGATCGGGTCGCCGGGCACGGGCGTACAGCAGCGGGCCAGCTTGACCCACACGTCCTCGACGCCCTTGACGATGACGCCCGGGTCGGCGCTGGAGCGGCGCTTGCGGCTGCGGCTGCGGGTCGGCGGGACCGCCTCGTCGATCTCCTCGGTGGCCGCCTCCTCGCCGCCGAGCGCCTGTACGAGCTTCTGCACGACGTTCTGCGCGGAGACATGCCCCTCGCCGATCGCCGCGTACAGCGCGGAGATGTCCGGGTAGCGCATCTCGTGCGCGAGGGTGACCAGCGAGTCGCCGGTGAGGATGCGCTGGATCGGCAGGTTCTGCTTGCGCATCGCGCGGACGATGGCGTCCTTGCCCTGCTCGATGGCCTCGTCGCGGCGCTCCTTGGAGAACCAGGCCCGGATCTTGTTGCGGGCGCGCGGCGACTTGACGAAGCCGAGCCAGTCCCGGGACGGTCCGGCGCCGGCCGCCTTGGAGGTGAAGACCTCCACGAGGTCACCGTTGTCGAGGGTCGACTCCAGTGGTACGAGCCTGCCGTTGACCCGCGCCCCTATCGTCCGGTGGCCGACCTCCGTGTGGACCGCGTAGGCGAAGTCCACCGGGGTGGCACCCGCCGGGAGCGCTATGACGTCGCCCTTCGGGGTGAAGACGAAGACCTCGTTGCGGGACAGGTCGAAGCGCAGGGACTCCAGGAACTCGCCCGGGTCCTCGGTCTCCTTCTGCCAGTCGAGCAGCTGGCGCAGCCACGCCATGTCGTTGAGGTGGTCGTCCTTCTTGCCGGCCTTGGGCACGTCGGTACGCACCTTGGAGGCGCCGGCGACGGCCTCCTGCTTGTACTTCCAGTGCGCGGCGATGCCGTACTCGGCGCGGCGGTGCATGTCGAAGGTGCGGATCTGCAGCTCGACCGGCTTGCCGTTGGGGCCGATGACCGTCGTGTGCAGCGACTGGTACATGTTGAACTTGGGCATCGCGATGTAGTCCTTGAACCGGCCGGGGACCGGGTTCCATCGCGCGTGCACGGTGCCGAGGGCCGCGTAGCAGTCCCGGACGGTGTCGACGAGGACGCGGATGCCGACGAGGTCGTAGATCTCCGCGAAGTCACGGCCTCGTACGATCATCTTCTGGTAGACGCTGTAGTAGTGCTTCGGGCGGCCGGTGACGGTCGCCTTGATGCGGGCCGCGCGCAGGTCCTGCTGGACCTCGTCGGTCACTATGGCCAGGTACTCGTCACGCTTCGGTGCCCGCTCGGCCACCAGCCGTACGATCTCGTCGTACATCTTGGGGTAGAGGATCGCGAAGGCGAGGTCCTCCAGCTCCCACTTGATGGTGTTCATGCCGAGGCGGTGGGCGAGCGGCGCGTAGATCTCGAGGGTCTCGCGCGCCTTCTTCTCCTGCTTCTCGCGCTTGAGGTAGCGCATGGTGCGCATGTTGTGCAGCCGGTCGGCGAGCTTGATGACCAGGACGCGGGGGTCCTTGGCCATGGCCACGACCATCTTGCGCACGGTCTCGGCCTGCGCGGCCTCGCCGAACTTGACCTTGTCCAGCTTGGTGACGCCGTCGACGAGCAGGGCGACCGAGTCGCCGAAGTCGCGGCGCAGCTGGTCGAGGCCGTACTCGGTGTCCTCGACGGTGTCGTGCAGCAGGCCCGCCATCAGGGTGGCCGGATCCATGCCCAGCTCGGCGAGGATCGTGGTCACCGCGAGGGGGTGGGTGATGTACGGGTCGCCGCTCTTGCGCTTCTGGCCGCGGTGCCAGCGCTCGGCGACCTGGTAGGCGTTCTCGATCTGGCGGAGGGTGGCCGTCTCGATCTTCGGGTCGTTGCTGCGCACTATCCGCAGCAGCGGCTCCAGGACCGGGTTGTACGGGTTGGAGCGCTGGACGCCGAGGCGGGCGAGGCGGGCACGGACGCGGTTGGAGGAGCCGGAGCGGGCGGGCTGGCCGGCGTTGGGGCGGACCGCGGGGGCCTGGGTC
>NZ_WVUG01000117.1 GCF_017614965.1 Streptomyces griseorubiginosus
CTCCCCCGCCGTCCGCTCCGGATCCTCCGTGTCCAGCAACTGCACGGCGTGCCGCCCCAGTTGGGCCACCAGGGCGCTCGGCAGCCACGGGTCCCGGGAGCGGCCGTCCTGGACGGTGTCCTCGGCGCCCGTGCGGTCCAGGACCTGGTCCAGCGTCGGGCGGGCGGCGGGGTCCTTCTTCAGGCAGTCGCGTACGAGGTCGGCGATCCCCTCCGGCACGCCGTCGAGGTCGGGTTCCTCCTGGGCGATGCGGAACATCAGGGCGTGCACACCGCTGTTCGCGGTGCCGAAGGGCAGGGCGCCCGTGGCGGCGTACGCCAGCACGGAGCCCAGGCAGAAGACGTCGCAGGCCGGGGTGATCCGGTCGCCGCGCACCTGTTCCGGCGCCATGAACCCCGGCGAGCCGACCAGCGCGCCGGTGCGCGTCAGTCCCCCGTCCGTCACCGTCTCCAGGGCCCGCGCGATGCCGAAGTCGATGACCCGGGGCCCGTCGATGGTGACGAGGACGTTGGACGGCTTGAGGTCGCGGTGGATGATCCCGGCGGCGTGGATGTCCTTGAGGGCCTGCGCGAGCCCCGCGGCCAGGATGCGCACCGAGCGCTCCGGCAGCGCTCCGTGGTCGTGCCCCACGACCTGCTGCAGGGTCGGCCCGGCGACGTACCCGGTGGCGACCCACGGCACCGCGGCCTCCGTGTCGGCGTCCAGCACCGGTGCCGTCCAGTACCCGCCGACCTGCCGCGCGGCCTGCACCTCCTGCCGGAACCGCGCCCGGAACTCCTCCTGCGCGGCCAGCTCCCGCCGCACCAGCTTGACCGCGACGGTCCGCCCCCGGTCCGAGCGGGCGAGGTACACGAACCCCATCCCGCCGGCCCCGAGCCGCGCCAGCAGCCGGTACGCCCCGATCCGCTGCGGATCCCCGGCCCCGAGCTTCTCCATCGCAGGTCCCCCCGAAATCCCCCGATACGCCCCTGTACGACAGCCCCACGATAGTGCGGGCACGGGGAGAGGAGGACGGGAGCGGTGTCTACGGTTCCGTAACGGGGGATCCCGGTGGTCCCAGTTCGTCCAGCACCTTGGACAGCCGCTCCAGGGCCCGCACGGCCTCCGCCAGTTCGGCTTCCCCGAAGGCTTCCGCGAGCCGGTCGGCGAAGGCCGCGTGACCCGGGTTGATCCGGTGGATCGCCGCGCGTCCCTCGTCGGTCGGCGCGAGGAGTTTGGCGCGGCGGTGGGCCGGGTTGGGCCGGTACTCGGCGAGTCCGCGTTCCACCAGCAGGTCGGCGATGCGCTGCACGCTCTGCCGCGTGATGCCCATCGCCCGCGCGATCCCGGCGACCGTCAGCGGCTCCCCCAGCACCGCGCCGAGCACCTGCCACCAGGCCGCGGTGAGTCCGGAGGGCCTGGCCAGCTCCTCGGCCACCCCGAGGAACTGGCCGTTGAGCCGGAAGACCCCGAGGGCGCCGCGGCTGAGCAGGTCCTGTCGCTCCCGGCTCACCCCGCGGCCGCCTGCTGCAGCACGGCGAACGCCTCGGCGTCCGAGTCGTGGTGGAGCCGGTACCAGGCGTCGAGCACCTCACCCTCGTACACCCCGAGCAGCCGGAAGACCTCCCGGGCGAAGGCGACGGGCTCGGTGGGTCCGGCGGTGACCAGGTTCCCGTCGGTGACGGCGTCCGCGTCGACGTACCGCTCGCCACCCCGGTAGCCGGTCGCGGCGAGGTAGAAGGAGACCGCGCTGGTGTGGTCGCGGTCGTCGAGCAGCCCCTCCCGCGCGAGCCCGGCGGTGGCCCCGCAGATCGCGGCGACGGGCGTCCCGGCGTCCAGGAACTCCCGCGCCTTGCGGGCGAAGGGCGCGAGGTCGTCGCCGCCCGCCGCGGTAGCGGCCGCCGTCTCAGTCCAGGCGTCGGCGCCCGGGAGGATCAGCAGGGAGCTGTCCTCGGGTCGTACGTCCTCGAGTGCGAGGTCGGGCTGGACGCGCAGTCCGCCGATGCTGACGACGGGGTCGAGGCTCGGCCCCACGGTGCGGATGCCGTAACCGGCGCGGGCGAGGTAGGCCGTCGCGTACCCCGTCTCCCAGTCCGCGAGGGTGTCGTACACAGCGAGATGGACAACCTTGGCATTCATGACAGCATGCTCCCATTTAGACAGCATGCTGTCAATGATGCAGAGGTCGACAACCTGTCGCGGAAACCCCCGGACCACAGACATGACGCCAATACCGCGCCCCCGTCCGCGCTCCCTACGCTCGCCGCCATGACCCCTCAGCCACACCCCGAGGCCGGCGCCGCCGTGAAGGCCGCGGACCGCGCGCACGTCTTCCACTCCTGGTCCGCGCAGGAGCTCATCGACCCGCTCGCCGTCGCCGGTGCGGAGGGGTCGTACTTCTGGGACTACGACGGGAAGCGGTATCTCGACTTCAGCAGCGGGCTCGTCTACACCAACATCGGCTACCAGCACCCGAAGGTCGTCGCCGCGATCCAGGAACAGGCCGCACACCTGTCCACCTTCGCGCCGGCCTTCGCGATCGAGGCCCGTTCGGAGGCGGCACGGCTGATCGCCGAGCGGACCCCGGGCGACCTCGACAAGATCTTCTTCACCAACGGCGGCGCCGACGCCGTCGAGCACGCGGTGCGGATGGCGCGGCTGCACACCGGGCGGGCCAAGGTCCTGTCGGCGTACCGGTCGTACCACGGCGGTACCCAGCAGGCCGTCAACATCACCGGGGACCCCCGCCGTTGGGCCTCCGACAGCGCCGCCGCCGGGGTCGTGCACTTCTGGGCGCCGTACCTCTACCGCTCCCGCTTCTACGCCGAGACCGAGGAGCAGGAGTGCGCGCGGGCGCTGGAGCACCTGGAGACGACCATCGCCTTCGAGGGACCCGGCACGGTCGCCGCGATCGTCCTGGAGACCGTGCCGGGGACGGCCGGGATCATGGTGCCGCCGCCGGGGTATCTCACCGGGGTGCGGGAGATCTGCGACCGGCACGGGATCGTCTTCGTCCTGGACGAGGTCATGGCCGGGTTCGGGCGCACCGGTGAGTGGTTCGCGGCCGGCCTCTCCGGTGTCACACCGGACCTGATGACCTTCGCCAAGGGCGTGAACAGCGGGTACGTGCCGCTCGGCGGTGTCGCCATATCGGGGGCGATCGCCGAGACCTTCGCCCGGCGGCCCTACCCCGGCGGGCTGACCTACTCCGGGCACCCGCTCGCCTGCGCCGCCGCCGTCGCGACGATCAACGTGATGGCGGAGGAGGGGGTCGTCGACAACGCGCGGCGGCTCGGCGAGAGCGTCGTCGCGCCCGCGCTGCGCGAGCTGGCCGAGCGGCACCCCAGCGTCGGCGAGGTGCGCGGGGTCGGCATGTTCTGGGCGCTGGAGCTGGTGAGGGACCGCGAGACCCGCGAACCGCTCGTTCCGTACAACGCGACCGGCGAGGCCAACGCGCCGATGGCCGCCTTCGCCGCCGCCGCGAAGCAGCACGGCCTGTGGCCCTTCGTGAACATGAACCGCACCCATGTGGTCCCGCCGTGCAACGTCAGCGAGGCGGAACTGAAGGAGGGCTTCGCGGCACTGGACGCGGCGCTGTCGGTCGCCGACGAGTACACCGCGCAGGCGAGTTACCGCGGGTAGTCGATCGCTCGCCCTCAGGTGCCGCACCGGCCGCGCACAGCTACGCGGGTAAACACCGAGGGAACCCGAACGCGTAAGGTGGCGTGCTCGTAGATAGGGACGAGTACGCCACCCGACGTTTTCGAGGAGACGCCCCGACCATGCCCGGCAGCAGCGGCAACGGCTCCGTGACCCGCAGCACCCTGCGGCAGCAGATCGCCGACGCGCTTCGCGACGAGGTGCTGGCGGGCCGGCTCCAACCGGGCCAGGAGTTCACCGTCAAGGAGATCGCCGAGCAGTACGGCGTCTCCGCGACCCCCGTGCGCGAGGCGCTGGTCGACCTGTCCGCGCAGGGGCTGCTCGACGCCGACCAGCACCGCGGCTTCCACGTCCACGAGTACTCGACCGCCGACTTCCGGGGCATCGTCGAGGCCCGCAGCCTGATCACCGACGGCATGTTCCACGCCCTGGAGACCGGCGCCGACCGGCTCCCACCCTCCGACGACGCCCGCGCCAACGCCTCCCTCGCCGGGGTGCGGCGGCGCGCCGAGGAGGCGCGGCGGGCGTCGCTGGCCGGTGACCTCACCGTGCTGATCGGTTACGACCTGCGCTTCTGGCACGAGCTCGGCGTCATGTTCGGCAACCCCTATCTCGCCGACTTCCTGCACCGGCTGCGCGTGCAGTCCTGGGTGTGCGCGGTGCAGCATCTGCGGCGGCTGGACGATCTGCGCGGCGCCCTGTGGTCCGGCCACACCGATCTGGTCGACGCCCTCGCCCGCCGGGACACCAAGGCGGCGCGGTCGATCGTCGCCGGGTACAACGACCACGCGCTGGCCCTCATCGAGGGGCTGGCCGACCGGTGAGCGCCCTGGACACGGAGGCCGTGGGCCTCCCCGTCGGCCCGCCGGTGAACCTCTCCGTCGTCATACCGGCCTTCAACGAGGAACTGCGGCTCGGCCCCACCCTGGACGCGGTCACCCGCTACCTGCGCGACAACGAGGGCCGCTGGGGCACCTGGGAGGTCGTCGTCGCCGACGACGGATCCACCGACGGCACCGGCGCGCTGGTCACCGCCCGCCAGGACCCCCGGATCCAGCTGGTCACCAGCCCCCGCAACCGCGGCAAGGGCAACGCCCTGCGCCTGGGGGTCGCCGCCACCCGCGGCCGCCGGGTGCTGGTCACGGACGCCGACCTCGCGGCGCCGATAGAGGAGCTGGAGCAGCTCGACAAGGCGCTCGGCCAGGGCGGCTCGGCGGCGATCGGCTCGCGTTCCGTGCCCGGCGCCACGATCGAGGGCCGCCAGCACCGCATACGTGAACTCCTCGGCCGCGCCGGAAACTTACTCATACGCCGGATCGCCGTGCCGGGGATACGCGACACCCAGTGCGGCTTCAAGCTCTTCGACGGCGACCGGGTCCGCGAGGCCTTCGCCGCCTCCCGGCTCAACGGCTGGGGCATCGACGTCGAGGTCCTGCGCCACTTCCACCGCGCCGACTGGCGGATCGCCGAGGTCCCCGTCCGCTGGTCCCACCAGCCCGGCTCCAAGGTGCGCACCCTCGACTACGCCCGGGTCCTGACCGAGCTGGTCCGGCTGCGCGCCCGCACGGTGCGCCCGGCGGACCTGTTCGTCACCCTCCTCTTCCTGCTGATGTCGGCGGCCCTGTACTCGGGCCGTCTCTTCGACCCCAACCACCGCTATCTCCCCGACTCCCTCCAGGACCAGAACCAGTGGGAGTGGTTCTTCGCGGTCACCGCCCACAACCTCGCCCACCTGGACAACCCGTTCTTCTCCGACCTGCAGGGCTTCCCCGACGGCGTCAACCTCATGGCCAACACCGTCATGCTGGGCCTCACCGTCCCCTTCGCGCCCCTCACCCTGCTGGCCGGCCCGGCGGTCTCCCTCAGCGTCTGCATGGCCCTGGGCCTCGCCGCGACCGCGGCCGCCTGGTACCGGCTGATCGTGAAGCGGGTCGTACGGCACCGCCCCGCGGCCTTCGTCGGCGCCTCACTGGCCGCCTTCGCGCCGCCCATGGTCAGTCATGCCAACGCGCACCCCAACTTCGTGGTCCTGTTCATGATCCCGCTGATCGTGGAGCGCGCCCTGCGCCTGTGCGAGGGCACGCGGGTCGTGCGGGACGGCGTGGTGCTGGGCCTGATGGCCACGTACCAGATCTTCCTCGGCGAGGAGCCCCTGCTGCTCGCGGCGCTCGGCATGATCCTGTTCGCCGGCGCCTACGCCGTCGCCCGCCCGGACGTGGCCCGGGCCGCCTGGCGTCCGCTGCTGAAGGGACTGGCGATCGCGGGCGCGGTCTGTCTCCCCCTGGTCGCCTATGCGCTGACCTGGCAGTTCGCCGGTCCGCAGAGCTACAAGAGCATCCTGCACGGCGACAACGCGGGCAACAGCCCCCTGTCCCTGCTGTCCTTCGCGGAGCGCTCGCTGGTCGCGGGCGACGAGCTGCGGGCGAACTCCCTGTCCCTGAACCCGACCGAGCAGAACGCCTTCTACGGCTGGCCCCTGGTCCTGGTGGCGTTCGCGATCGTCGTACGACTGTGGGAGCGGGCCCTGGTCAGGGTGCTGGCGTTCACCGCGGTCGGCGCGGCGCTGCTCTCCCTCGGCCCGAGGATCCGCGTCCCGATGACGGACGACGTCTACCCCGGCCCCTGGGCGCTGCTCGCCAAGATGCCGCTGTTCGAGTCGGTGATCGAGGGCCGGGTCGCGATGATCTGCGCGCCCGTGCTCGGCATGCTGCTCGCCCTGGCGCTGGAACGGCTGGCGGCGACGAAGAAGATCGGCACGCAGTACATCGGCCTGCTCGGGATCAGCCTCGCCCTGATCCCGCTGATCCCGGCCCCGCTCAAGGCGGTCGAGCGCCCGCAGACACCGGCCTTCTTCACCGACGGGGCGTGGAAGGCGTACGTGGGCAGGGACGAGTCCCTGGTGATCGTCCCGCTGCCCGACTCCGGGTACGCCGAGCAGCTGCACTGGCAGGTCGAGGCGGGCCTCGGCTTCAGAATGCCCGGCGGCTACTTCAACGGCCCCTACGGCCCGGACCGCGTCGGCATCTACACCGCCTCCCCGCGCTACACCTCCAACATGCTCCGTGACGTCCGCTACAGCGGGAAGATCCCCACGATCGGCAAGAACTGGCGGGCCCAGGCCCGGCGCGACTTCGCCTTCTGGAAGGCGGGAGCGCTGGTGGTGGCCCCGCAGCCCAACGACGGCGCCCTGCGCACGGCCGTCTCCGAACTGGTCGGCCATGGCGGGAAGTGGGTGGACGGCGTATGGGTATGGGACCTGCACAAGGGGAGCTGAGCTGAGCCGACCTGTCCGAACGGGGCACTCCCCGAGCCGCACCGACTACCCTGCCATGACTGACCACCTCGCTAGGGAGCCCTCTTTGGCCTGTGACCTGTGGCTGGTACCGCTCGTCGACGTGTTGTGCCACACCCCCGACAATCCCTTCGCCGACGAACTCGCGCAGTACAACAGCGTGCTCGCCGCGGCCGGGCTCCCCCCGGTGCCGGTGTACCAGTACATGCCGGGCCTGTCCGGCGAGGTCGCCCCGGTGGCCGGCTTCGACTACGACGCCCTGCACTTCCTGCGCCGTGTCTATCTGCTGCAGGTCTGCGGTCTGCCGATGACGCCCGTCGACGAACTGGGCGGCGACTACGAGCAGTTGCTGGAGATGTTCGAGTCGACGGCCCAGCAGTCGCACCTGGTGTGGCACTACGACCACGCCGGCGCCTACGTCCCCGTCGACTTCCCGCACCCGCTCTCCAACGACGACCTGCTGGCCGGCGGCGGCCCCCTGGGCTCCTCCCAGGCCCTGCTCCGCGAGCTGGAGTACGTCGCACCGGCCATCGGCATCGACCCGGCCAACCCCCCTGCGGCGCCGGAACCGCCACGCGCCCCCACGGAGTTGGAGGAGCCGGCCGTCCCGGCGCCGTACGACCCGAGCCCCTTCGCCCGGGAGCGGCATGTGTGGCTCGGCCTGCACGCGGCGGCGACGCGGAGTCTGGCGCAGGGGTCGATGATCGTCTTCAGCTGAGGCTCAGCCGAGCTGCGCCAGGCCCCGCTTCAGGTCCTCGGCGTTCATGACCGGGGTGTAGCTGATCTCGGCTTCCATGTCGAGGAAGAACGGCTCGGCGATCGCCGGCATCTGCGCGCTGTCCTGCATGTCGAAGACCAGGAACATGGTGCGCTTGCCGTGGTCGGTGGTGAAGTAGGCCGCCTCGGGCTTGATGTGCTCGATGGCCTCCTGGACCAGCTTGGTCATGGTGCCGTTCCGGATGGCCTCGTTCGTCTTCTCCGTGTTCATGGACGCCTTGAGCAGTACGCGCATCGCACTCACCTTCTTCTGATCGACGCACAGCTGCACGAGTCCACGGTATGCCCGGTATGCACGGATCGCCCTGCCAGGACAGGAAGGTGCCGTCGCGAACTGCGGTGTCGGCGGGAGAAGTGCCGGCCTTCGGAAGGGTGACCCGGTGGCGACCGAGACCGATTTTCCCCAGCGAATATCGGAGCTAATTCAATATTAAAGTGGAGGGAATTGCGCAGACAAACACTCCTCCACCAGTGAACGTATCACGCCCTTCCTGAGTCCGTAGCGTGCTGATCCGGTGAACTGCCGTCGCCTGACGTCGACTTGTGGGGCGAAATGACGCCTTTTATCCGATTCTCTGCACCCTCCGCCCGCTTCCCGTTCATTGCGGCGCATAAGGCGAAGATGATCACACTCTGCGTAGATGCTGTGTGCAGCCGGTTTTCTGAAAAGCCTTGACGCCTTTAATCAGGCTCGTATTTAGTCAGTTCTTACGTCATTCATAGGGTGGCCTTACCTGGGTGTACCCGGACAACGAGGGGTGGAGTGTGCGTACGCGTACACATCTGGCCGGGGGGCTCGCCATGTTGGCCGGCCTTTTCCTGGCCACTACGGGGGGCGTGACGCTGACGTCACAGCAGGCGGCGGCAGCCACCTGCACGGCGGGAACGGCGAGCGACTTCAACGGCGACGGCGTGCAGGACACGGTGATCGCGGACCCGAACGCCACGGTGAACGGGGCCAGGCGGGCCGGGCTCGTGCGCGTGGTGCTCGGCGGCGGGAAGGGGGTCTCCGAGATCTCCCAGGCCACCGCGGGCATGAACGCCGCACCCGAGGGGGGTGACGGCTTCGGCACCTCCTACGCCGCCTACGACGCCGATGGGGACGGCTGCAGCGACCTGGTGGTCGGCACGCCCTACGAGGACGTCGTCAAGGACGGCAAGAACCTCGTCGACGCCGGGCTGATCCACATCATTCACGGCACACCCACCGGCATCGGCACGGGCTCCGTGATCGACGGGTACAGCCAGGCGGGGTTCGACTCCAACTCCACGACCGAGGCGTACGACTGGTTCGGCTTCGCACTGAAGGCGGGTACGAACGCGAGCGGAACGCCGTACCTGGTGATCGGGGTGCCCGGTGAGGGAGTCACCTTCGGGGGGACGACGTACGCCGACGCCGGCTGCATCGAGTACGTGCAGGGCGGCACCAAGGTCTCCGTGAGCCAGTACTCCACCGGCGTCCCGGGCGACCCCGAGGTGAACGACCGCTTCGGCTACTCGCTCGCCGGCACCAACCGCTACTTCGCCGTGGGCACCCCGGGCGAGGCCATCGGGGACAAGGAGTTCGCGGGCGGGGTCACGGTCTTCAGCCACACCCTTTCCGGTGGCATGCCCACGCCACTCGTGGGGCTGGCGCAGGACACGGACGGCATCGGCGGGGCGTCGGAGGCCGGCGACCGCTTCGGCTTCTCGGTCTCCATGACCGGCTACCGGCCCAGCGACCAGACCTACAACTCCGACGTCCTGCTGGCCGTCGGCATCCCCGGTGAGGACATCGGCAGCATTCCGGACGCGGGTGGCGTCGCCGTCATCCGTATCCAGCCGTCCGGCGCGTACACCCAGATCGCGGCGTTCGACAACAGCGTCCCGGACGTCGAGGGCGACGCAGTGGCCGACGACTTCATGGGCCAGCGCGTGGCGATCACCAACACCGACGCCAATGTCGTGACCAGCTCCGCCAACGTCCGCCTCGCGGTCGGCGAGCCCGGCAAGGACACGGCGACGGTCAGGGACGCGGGCGCCGTGCACATCTTCCGGCCGCTCGACACCGGCCTCGGCACCAACGACAAGGAGCTGACACGAGGTTCGGGGCTGCCCGGCACAGCGACCGCCCGTGACTACACCGGAGTCTCGCTCGTCGCCGGCGCCACCAACCTCTACGTAGGCATCCCCTACAGCAAGGAACCGGCCACCAACAAGGGCGTCCTCTACGTCCAGCCGTGGACCGACGTCGACGGCACCACGAGCACCGGTACCACCACCTACCGGCCCGGAGCCGGCGGTCTGCCCGACGCGGGCTCGGCCTTCGGAGTGATCGGATGAGCGGCGGGCCGAGGAGAAGAAGACACAGCGTCATGCACAGCCGTACGTACACGAGACCCGGACGCCGTTCCCTCGTCGCGGCCGCCGCGGCCGCGGCCTTGCTGACGACCGGAATGAGCGTCGCCCCCGCGCCGGCCGCCGAGCAGGTGAAGGGGGAGAAGGACAAGAGCGGCGGCAGCAGCGCCTCGCTCTCGCCGAACGGCGCCCAGACCAAGGCGAAGAAGTCCGGCAAGCCGGTCGAGATCCAGAGCCTGCGTGACGAGCGCAGCACCACCGTCGCCAACCCGGACGGCACCTTCACCACCAGCGAGTACGTCCAGCCCGTCCGCACCCGTGTCGACGGGAAGTGGACCGACATCGACACCACGCTGGTCAGGCGGAAGAACGGCACGCTCGCCCCGAAGGCGGCGCTCGCCGCCATGTCCTTCTCCGGCGGCGGTGACACGACCTTCGCCGAGATCGAGAAGGACGGGCGCTCGCTCTCCCTCGACTGGCCGGACAGGCTGCCAAGGCCCAAGGTCGACGGCTCCACCGCCACCTACGCGAACGTCCTCGACGGCGTCGACCTCAAGGTCACCGCGAGCGCCGACGGCCTCTCGCACGTGCTGGTCGTCAAGAACGCGAAGGCCGCCACCAACCCCGAGCTGGCCAAGCTGCACCTCCCGCTCGACACCTCCTCGGTGAAGCTGAAGGAGACGGGGGACGGCGGCCTGACCGCCACCGACACCGGCTCCGGCGGCACGGTCTTCGAGGCACCCCAGCCGGTGATGTGGGACTCCAGCCACGCCACGGCAGACGACACGAAGGCAGCCGAGGAGAGCACCCAGACACCACCCGAGGGCGCACAGGTCGCCGACGTCGGTGTGGACCTCGGCCCGGGGAGCATGACCCTCAGCCCCGACGCGGGCCTGCTCACCGACCAGGACACCGTCTACCCGGTCTACATCGACCCCGTGGTCAAGACCGCCAACCGCAGTTCCTGGACCATGGTGTCCTCGCACTACTCGACCGCCGAGTTCTGGAAGTTCGACGACGACGAGGGCGTGGGCCGCTGCCCGTCCGACGTGTCGTACCGCTGCTCCAGCTCCGACGACGTCAAGCGGCAGTTCTTCGCGATCCCCACGGGGAGCTTCGAGGGCAAGGACATCGTCAGCGCCGAGTTCGCGGTGACCCAGGTCTTCACCTACAGCTCCGCCGCGCGCGAGGTGCAGCTCGCCCGGGTCAACAGCACCGGCGCGAGCGCGATCAGCTCCGGCACGAACTGGTCGAACCAGCCCTCCTCCAAGGAGACCATCGCCACCAAGTCCCCGACGGAGACGGCGGGTTCGTGCACGTCCACCAACCAGAACGTGCGCTTCGGCGTGACGGGCACCATCCAGAAGGCCGCCGACAACGGCTGGGACACGACCACCTTCCGCCTCAAGGCGGGCAGTGAGTCCGACACCTCGTACTGGAAGCGGTTCTGCGGCAACGCGCACCTCGAAGTGACGTACAACCGGCCGCCGTTGGAGCCCGTCCAGGACGACCTGCAGATGAAGCCGGGCGGCACGTGCGAGTACGGCAGTGCCACCGAGCACTACGTCACCGACGCCCCGCGCCTGTCCGCGGTGATCCGGGACTACGACCACGGCGACACCGGATCCAACACCGAGACGCTGCAGGCCCAGTTCAAGGTCTGGTGGACCTCCGGCGGCACCACGGTCACGCACTATGCGACGACCCCCAAGAAGACCACGGTGGACTCCAGTTGGAGCGACCAGACCGGCGTGGCCACGTTCTTCTACACCGTCGGCAGCGATGTCGCCGGGGACGGCGAGCCGGGCTTCAGCATCCCGCAGAACACCACCATCGGCTGGGCCGTCCGCGGCTACGACCAGCAGTCGTACGGCGCCTGGTCCAGCGACGGGAACCAGACCCGCTGCGAGTTCATCTACGACACCGGCAAGCCCAAGTCGGCCACGATCACCTCGGCCCAGTACCCCGACGACGAGGCCTGGCACACGGGCGTCGGCGACTACGGCGACTTCACCATGGACTCGCCGTCGACCGACGTCACCAAGTACACGTACTACTTCACCGGCCCGCAGGCCGACAACGGCAAGAAGACGGTGACCGCCGAGTCCACCGGCGGTCCGGCGACCATCCGGTGGATGCCGCCGAGCGAGGGCACCTACACCCTCCATGTGACCGCGGTCGACGGGGCCGGAAACGCGCAGAAGACACCGACCGTCCATGTCTTCCTGGTCAGTGACGGGCGCGCCCCGAAGGCCGCTTGGACGCTCGGCGACGCCAAGGGCTCGACGAAGGCGGCCGGCGCGAGCGGCACGCCCGCGGCCGGCGCCGGTTCCGGGGTGGGCTTCGGCGCCGCGGGCCCGCTCGGCTCCACCGACACCGCGGCCTCCTTCGACGGCACCGACAACGCCTACCTCGACTCGGGCACGGCGACGGTCGACACCGGTAAGACGTTCTCGGTCAGCGCCTGGGTGATGCTGCCGGCGCTGCCCACCCAGAGCATGACCGTCGTCAGCCAGGACGGCACCGCGCAGCCAGGCTTCGAGCTCGGCTACGACGTGGACTCCGCCTCCTGGACCTTCCGCATCCCGGTCAGCGACATGGAGTCGCTGGGCACCTGGAAGGTCTCCGGCGCGGCGGCCGTCGCAGGCAGCTGGACCCACCTGATCGGGGTGTACGACGGCGAGCTCGGCAAGATGATGCTGTACGTCAACGGCGTGCTCGTCGCCGACGACGTACAGGCGCGGCACACCACATGGAGCGCCACCGGCGCCGTGCAGATCGGCCGTCGGCTCGACCTCGACGGTTACACCGGAAACCTCAAGGGCAGCGTCGCCGACGTCAAGATCCACGACCGGGTCATCCCGCCCACCGAGGGCCAGGAGCTCGGCGGCATCCAGCCGCACCAGCTGGCCTACTGGCAGCTCGACGGGGCGACCTCCGGTGTCTCCCCGGAGACGGGCGGCGGCACCGGGCTGACCCTCGGCGGCGGTGCGTCCATCTACGTACCGGACGAGTCCTGCGACCCCGAGGCCGACCCCGACTGCACCGCGCCGGCCGCGCCGCTGTGGGGTGACGGGCACCTCGCCCTCAACGGCACCAACGCCTACGCCACCCGCGCCGCCGCCGGACCGCTCACCGCCCAGGACAGCTTCACCCTCACCGCCCGTGCCCGGCTCGCCTCGGCGAACCCGACGACGGACGAGACGGTGCTGTCGCTCACCGGCGCCAACAACTCCGCGATCAAGGTCAAGTACCTGGCCTCCAACAGCCGTTGGCAGTTGGTGGTGACCGGCGCGGACTCGGCTTCCCCGGTGACGACCACGCTCCTCGACGCCGCCGACCCGCCGAGTTCGGAGGGCGACGGCGATCACCTCGCGCTGGTCTACAACGCGGTCTTCGGTGACGTTCTGCTCTACGTCAACGGCACCGCCGTCGCCGACGCGGCCTGGGACAACACCTGGGACTTCAGCACGACGAGCCTCCAGGTCGGACGCGCGCTGAAGGGGACGACGGCGAGCGAGTACTTCTCCGGCGCCGTCGACGAGGTGCGCATGTACCAGGGTCCGCTGGACGCCTCGCTGGTGGCGACCGTGGCGGTCCTGCCGGGCGGCTCCAGCATCGACGAGACCTCGGCGTAGTCCTTTCCACACCCGGGCGGGCGGCCACTGTGCCGCCCGCCCTTCTCGGCATGCGTGCCACATCCCGACACCCTTACCTCTAGGAGAGTTGATGTCATCGCCTCCCTGGTTCCGGTCGGTGCGACCGGCCTGGCGAAGCGGCCGCAGACGCGCCGCGGTGGTCCTCGGACTGACGCTGTCCATAGGACTGCTCCCGCAGTACGCCCCGGCGGCCACCGCCTCCGCCGGCGGTCTGACCCGGCCGAAGACCCAGACCGACCTCGATGACCCGGTGCGCGGCAGCAACGCCACCGCCAAGACCTTCAAGAAGACCGACCAGGCCAAGAAGGCCGCGGTGAAGAGGACTGTCAAGGCGCACTGGCCGAAGGCGGGCAGCGCGGACGTCGACCTCACCACCAGGGCCGTCCGCGCCACGGGACTCCCGCTGGCCGCCAAGGCCGCCGGGAAAAACGGGGCCGAGTCCGTACGCGTCGAGATGCTCGGCCGCAAGGCCGCGCAGGACGCCGGTGTCGACGGAGTTCTCTTCACCGTCGCCCGCACCGACGGCGCGAACACCGGCGGCCCGGCCCAAGTCACCCTGGACTACTCCGACTTCGCCGACGCCTACGGCGGCGACTACGGCTCACGACTGCGCCTCGCCACCTATCCGGCCTGTGTGCTGACGACGCCTCAGAAGAGGACTTGCTCCACCCCGACGTATCTGAAGAGCACCAACGACCAGGCGAAGCAGACACTGACGGGGACCGTGACCGCCGCCGCGGACGCCTCGGGTCCCTCCAGCCAGCTCCTCGAGGCAGGTGCGAGCACCGCCTCGGCCACCGTCGTGGCGGCCACGTCCGGCAGCAGCGGTGACGGCGGCGACTACAAGGCGACCAGCCTGTCTCAGTCCTCGCAGTGGGGCGTCGACACCAGTTCCGGTGCCTTCACCTGGAACTACCCGCTGACCACACCGCCCGTCCCCGGCGGCCTCCAGCCGACCGTCGGCCTGAGCTACAACTCCCAGTCCATCGACGGCCAGACGGCTACGACCAACAACCAGGGCTCGTGGATCGGCCAGGGCTTCTCCTATGACCCGGGCTACATCGAGCGCAGCTACAAGGCGTGCGCCGACGACGGTCACGACGCGAACAACGGCGACGAGTGCTGGGCGTTCGACAACGCGACGCTGTCGCTCACCGGCGGCACCTCCGGTCAGCTGATCAAGGACGACACCACCGGCCAGTGGCGGGTCGGCTCCGACGACAACGCCAAGGTCGAGCACCTGACCGGCACCACCAACGGTGACAACAACGGCGAGTACTGGAAGATCACCACCGCCGACGGCACCCAGTACTACTTCGGTCTCAACCGCCTCACCGGCTACGCGAGCGGCAACGAGGAGACCAACTCGACCTGGACCGAGCCGGTCTACGGCGACGACTCCGGCGAGCCCTGCTACAACGCCACCTTCGCGAGCGCCTACTGCACCCAGGCCTGGCGCTGGAACCTCGACTACGTCGTGGACCCGCACGGCAACGCCATGTCGTACTTCTACGGCACGGAGACGAACTACTACACGCAGGGCCTGAAGACCACGGAGAACGGCAAGCCCTACGTCCGCGGCGGCTACCTCAAGCGCGTCGACTACGGCCAGCGCGACGGCAAGGTGTACTCCACCAAGCCTGCCGCCCAGGTCGTCTTCACCACCGCGGAGCGGTGCGTGGGCTCCCTGACGGACTGCTCCGCGGGCGCGCTCACGGACTCCACCGCCGCCGACTGGCCGGACGTGCCGTGGGACCAGAACTGCAAGGCGGACAGCAAGTGCCCGGGCCAGAACTCGCCCACGTTCTGGACCCGCAAGAAGCTCACGAAGATCACCACGCAGATCCGCACCGGTGACGCGGCCTACACCCCGGTCGACGTGTGGAGCCTGACCCACGTCTTCACCGACAACGGCGACGGCTCCAAGTCGCTGTGGCTGAGCAAGATCGACCACACGGGCAAGGTCGGCACCGACACCTCGGTCCCCTCCGTCGAGCTGTACGGCAAGCAACTGCCCAACCGCGTCGACCAGACCGGCGACAACCTCCAGCCCTTCTACCGCTTCCGGCTGTCCGGGGTGAAGAACGAGTCCGGCGGCGCGCTGAGCGTCAACTACGCCGACAACCAGTGCACGACGAGCAACCTACCGGCAGAGGACTCGTCCAAGGTGCGCTGCTTCCCGGTGAAATGGAACCCGCCCGGTGCCGCGAACCCGATCGTCGACTGGTTCCACAAGTACGTCGTCGACTCCGTCGTCCAGACCGACCTCACCGGCGACAGCGCCGACCAGGTCACCTCGTACACCTACCTCGGTGACGCGGGCTGGCGGAAGACGCCGGCCGACGGCATCACCAAGTCCGAGTACCGCACGTGGGGCGACTGGCGCGGCTACGGCAAGGTGCGGGTCGTCACCTCCGACGGCACCAACTCCGCGTCCAACACCAAGAGCGAGCACACCTTCTTCCGCGGACTCGACGGCGACGTGGACAAGAACGGCACCACCCGCTCGGTGAAGGTGACGGACTCCAACGGCGTCTCCTACGACGACTCCGACTGGAAGGCCGGCCAGGAGCTGGAGACAGTCACCTACGACGGCTCGGACATCACCGAGAAGTCGGTGACCGTGCCGTGGACCAGGGTGACGGCGACCCAGACGCAGGACTGGGGCACCCGCAGGGCCCGCTATGTGTCGACCGGTTCGACCGACACCTACACGGCCCTCGCGGTGGGCGGCTGGCGCCACACCAAGTCGACCACCACGTACGACGACTCGACCGGTCGAGCGACGACGGTCGACGACGACGGCGAGGTCGGCGTCGCCGACAACCAGTGCACCCGCACCGAGTACGCGGACAGCGCGAGCGCGCACATCTACTCGCTGGTCTCACGAGTGGAGAAGGTGGCCGTCGACTGCGCCTCGACCCCCGACCGTTCCAAGGACGTCATCTCCGACGACCTGACCTACTACGACGGTTCGACCACGCTGGGCGCCGCCCCGACCAAGGGCGACGTCACCATGACCAAGCGTTTGTCCTCGCACAACGGCACGACGGCGACGTACCGGACGACGGCTGTGACCACGTACGACGACTACGGCCGTCCGCTGGTGGCGAAGGACGCGCAGACCGCCTCGTCCTCGACGACGTACACCTCCTCCACCACCTACACCGACACCTACGGCCTGGCGACGAAGTCGACCGTCACCAACCGGCTCGGCTGGACGACCTCCACCGAGTACGCGCCCGCCTGGGGTGTGCCGAGCGCCAAGGTCGACATGAACGGCAAGCGCACCGACCTCGCCTACGACGGCCTCGGCCGCCTGGTGTCGGTCTGGCTGCCCGACCGCCCCAAGGCGTCGGACTTCACCCCGTCGCTCAAGTACGAGTACCTGATCCGCGCCGACGCCGGCCCGACCGCCGTGCACACGCAGAAGATCCAGGCCGACGGGACGACGTACGGCAGTGAATGGTCGCTGTACGACGGCTGGCTGAGGCCCCGTCAGGAGCAGACGCAGGGTGCGGACGGCGGCCGCATGGTCGCCGACACGCTGTACGACGGCTCCGGCCGGGTGCGGCAGGTCAACGACACGTACTACGCCAAGGGCGCTCCGTCCTCGACCCTCTTCGAGCCGGTGAACGCCGACCTCGACGCGCAGACGGTCACCGAGTACGACGGCGCGGGCCGCACCACGGCCTCGGTCCTCAAGGTCCAGGGCACCGAGAAGTACCGCACGAGCTACGCCTACGGCGGCGACCGCGTCACGACCACCCCGCCCCAGGGCGGAACGAAGACGACGACCGTGACGGACGCCCGGGACCGCACGACCACCCAGATCGAGTACCCGAGCGACGGTGCCGCCGTCACCACGTCCTACGGCTACGACCCGGCCGGTCAGCTGACCCGCGTGACGGACGACAAGGGCAACAAGTGGTCATACACGTATGACCAGTTGGGCAACAAGAAGACGGCCGTCGACCCCGACACGGGATCGTCGTCGTACACGTACGACGAACTGGACCGCCAGACGTCGGTCACCGTGAACGGCGACAAGACATCCACCGTCTACGACGAGTTGGGCCGCGCGGTCTCGACCTGGCAGGGCGAGGCCAACACCGGCACCAAGCTCTCCGTCACCAAGTACGACACCGTCGCCAAGGGCGAGCTGTACGGCGTCTACACCTACAAGGACGGCGCGGTCTACTCGTCGGTGACGTACCCGGTGCTCGACGAGACCAACGACTTCAAGCCGACCTCGACGAAGTACTTCCTGTCCAAGACGGCGGAACCGCAGCTGGGCGGCACGTACGAGTTCACCACCCAGTACAACCGGGACGGCTCGGTCCAGGGCGAGGGCCTGCCGGCGGCGGGCGACCTGTCCGCCGAGGCGCTGACGTACTCCTACGACGCCCTGCAGCGCCCGGATGGTCTGAACACCTCCCTCGGCGGCCTGAGTTACGTCACGGACGCGTCGTACTCACCGACGTCGAACCTGGAACAGCTGGAGCTGTACACCGGTGAGTCGTCGGCGAAGAAGACGTGGCTCACCAACTCCTACGAGGCGGGCACCGACCGGCTGATCAACTCGCGGGTCGACGTGGAGGGCGCGTCCAGCGTCGCCTACGACGCCGACTACACCTACGACGCCAACGGCAACGTCCTCTCGATCGCGGACACGCCGACAGGCGGAACCTCGGACGTCCAGTGCTTCTCGTACGACGGTCTACAGCGGTTGAAGCAGACGTGGACGTCGTCGGTGACACCGAACGGCGCCAAGGGCACGGGCGGCACGGACGCGGCCTGTGCCGCGGGCGCGTCGTCCTCGACCGTCGGAGGCGTGTCCCCGTTCTGGACGGAGTACGGCTACGACTCGATCGGCAACCGCACGAGCGAGGTGCGGCACGGGCTGAACGGGGCGGGGACCTCCTCGCGCTCCTACAAGTACGGCGAGACGGGCTCCGGCCCGGGCGGCGCGGTGTCCGGCGCCCACACGGTGTCCTCGGTCACCCAGACGACCACGGCGACGAGCACCACGCCGCAGGTCACCTCCCGGGACACCTACACCTACGACGCGTCCGGCAACACCAAGACCCGTGTCCTGGACGGCGACACCCAGTCGCTGGACTGGGACAAGCAGGGCGAGCTGACGACGGTCACGAACGCCGACGGGACGGTGACGTCGTACAAGTACGACGCGAACGGTGAACGGCTGCTGCGGGACACCCCGACGGACAAGACGTTCTACCTGCCGGGCATGGAGCTGCACCTGGACAAGTCCTCGTCGAAGGTGACGACGACCCGCTACTACTCCTTCGCCGGTATGACGGTCGCGATGCGGGAGGCGGACGGCGTCCACTTCCTCGCCACCGACCACCAGGGAACGGCGGAGCTGGCGGTCGACGCGAAGACGGGTTCGACGACCCGCCGGCGCACGGACCCGTTCGGCAACGCGCGTGACTCGTCCTCGTCCTCCTCCACGGGCTGGGTGAACGACAAGGGCTTCGTCGGCGGCACCATCCAGAAGACCACGGGTCTGACGACACTCGGCGCCCGTGAGTACGACGCGGACACGGGCCGCTTCATCTCGGCGGACCCGATCGTCGACTACCGCGACCCGCAGCAGATCAACGGTTACGCGTACGCCAACAACAGCCCGGTCTCGCTGAGCGACCCCACGGGCACGGAGAGCTGCTACCCGAACTACAGCTGCACCCGGGACACCATCAAGACGATCAACGAGGGAGGCACCGGCCACGACGGCAAGTCCCGCTCCGGCAACGGCGGCGGAGGGGACTCGAAGGGCAACAGCGGCTACTCCCCGGCCAAGGCCAAGGCGGACGAGGCCCGCGCGAGGGAGGACGCCGCAAAGAAGCGCGCGATCGCCATCGCCAAGGAACTCGGCAAGATCATCGCCGACGAACTGGGCATCACGGACGCGCTCGACTGCTTCACCACCGGCAGCCTGGGCTCCTGCGGAGCGACCGCGGCCAACATCGTCACCTCGCTCATCGGCGGCGGCCCGGTCGGCAAGCTGGTTTCCAAGTACTGGTACCGCGTCGACAAGGCCTACGCCCTCGGCAAGCGCATCGTCGGCCTCGGCCGCAAGCTCTGGGACACCTTCAAGGACTGGCGCAAGAGCGAGAAGGCGGCGAAGGAGGCCGAGGAGGCGGCCGAGACCGTAGGGAAGGTCTGCAACAGCTTCACACCCGACACACGGGTGCTGATGGCCGACGGCACCACTAAGAAGATCAAGAACGTCAAGATCGGCGACAAGGTTCTGGCCACCGACCCGGAGACGGGGAAGACCAAGGCCGAGACGGTCACCGCCGAGATCAAGGGCACGGGACTCAAGCATCTCGTGAAGGTCACCGTTGACGTCGACGGTGACAGGGGTTCTCGGACGGCGTCGGTCACGGCGACCGACGGACATCCCTTCTGGGTGCCGGAACTCGACGCCTGGCTTCGCGCGACCGACCTGCTTTCGGGTGAGTGGCTGCGCACCAGCTCCGGGCAGCGCGTGCAGATCACGGCGGTGAAGCGCTGGACGCTTTTGACCGCGACCGTGCACAACCTCACGGTCAGTGAACTGCACACGTATTATGTGCTTGCCGGCGAGGACCCCGTCCTCGTCCACAATTCCGGCAAGCGCAGTGACCCCGAGCAGGTCTGTCCCATCGGGAACTACGCTGTCGACTCCATTCCGGCCCGCAGTAAGTCGCAGAGGTTCACGGACGAGGAACACGACCAGATCGACGAACTGGGCTTCAAGCACGGATGCCACACCTGTGGAAGTCTTGATCCCGGCGGCAACGGCAGATTCGTACCCGACCACCAACCGATCAGCTCGTGGGTTCCGGACGGTACGCCCCAGCGGCTGTATCCGCAGTGCCGCCCGTGCAGTAGCCGACAGGGTGGTTGGGCTGGCCGGTTGAAAGGCGTGATGAGAGGGATCTATGGCGCAGCAGCCAAGTATTGACGGACGGCGGTGGCTTGAGACGGACGGCAGTCCGTTTCTGCTGAGTCCCGTTGCACTGCTCCCCTCATGGACGGGGTACAACGGTGACTACGATCTCGTCATCGAGATGACGGATTCGGGTCACTCCGAGCCCTACGCCGTACCGGAGAGAAATGTGGTGGTTCTAGGGGACGAGCCCCTGCCGGCCACGATCATCGAATCCCGGTCGCTGATCGTCCAATGGATCCATGGGGACTCGGAGGACGAGATGCGGAAACATGCCTCCGAAGTCGATCTCGATGCCATCGCATGGCACCAGGGCCCGGTACTGCAATCCGATGGGGAACTGGCGCTCGTGGACGCGGCGACACCGGGTGACGAGGTGGCCGATGAGGACATGTTCGTGTTCACGTCCGGAAGCGGCAGATTCCGGCTGGACAGCGCGGAAGTACCGCTCGCTCCGCACTGCGCGGCGAAGCTGCACCGACTGGTCGCGCTGACCGACTGAACTGCCCCACGACACGCGGAAGGGGCCCACCTCACTGGTGGGCCCCTTTTCGGCTTGAGGAAATCCGTGTCACCGCCCGTCTAGAACACCGCCACTCCGTTCTGCGTCAGCCGCCAGTTCGTCACCGCGAAGTCCGCCGGGTTCAGCGTCCCCTTGGACGTCACGTAGTCGATCATCAGCTGGCGGATCTCGTTCGTGGAGCTGTAGGCGATGTCCGCCGAGGCGATGTGCGGGTAGCCCGAGCCGCCGTTGGCGCGGTAGTTGTTGACGGCCACGACGAAGACCTGGTCGTCCGCCACCGCCGTGCCGTTGTAGGTGAGGTTCTTGATGCGGGAGCCCTCGGGCTGGGCGATGTCGATGTCGTACGAGACACCCGCCGCCGTGTCGTACATGTAGTCCCAGAAGTTGTTGGCGTTGGTGAGGGTCGCGGTGTCGACCTTCGTGCCGGACGGGACCCGGTGGTAGTACTTCGCCGCGTACTCCAGGTAGTCCTTCAGCTGGGCGCCGGTGAGCTTCTTGCCGTAGAGGGTGTTGTCGTAGATGTAGAGACCGGCGATGTCCTTGATCGTGACGCTGCCCGCGGGGATGTCGGCCGTGCGGGAGAAGGGCGCGGCGACCGAGATGAGCGGGAGGGCCGCGTCGGACGCCGACAGGCCCGCCTTCACCGTGGCCGTCTGGACCTGGTGGATGAAGTCCATGATCGGTACGTCCTTCCAGCAGGACTCCGCCGCCGAGAGGTCCTCGGTGCAGGTGCCGACCGGGGTGTTGACGTACTTCACGACCAGCTGGTGGTCGGCCTGGAGGAGCTTCTTGATCTCCGGGTCCTCGTCCACCGTGTTGGGGTTGAGGGTCTGCGCCGTCTTGGAGGTGACCTTCCAGCGGCCGTGCTCCAGCTCGACCTCGAAGTCGAAGACGCTGAGCCGGTAGCCCCAGCAGTACGGCTCCGAGAGCAGGACGTCCTCGCCGGTCTCCGCGTTCTTGACGGTGTAGGAGGGGACCTCGACGTGGGTGTGGCCGACCAGGATCGCGTCGATGCCGGGGACCTGTTCGGCGACGAGGTTGGAGGCGTTCTCGACGTAGGGGAGTTCGTCGCCGTAGGAGGAACTGCCGTCCAGGCCCGAGTGGTCGGTCAGGAAGACGACGTCACAGCCCAGCGCGCGCAGCCGCGGCACGTACTTCTTCGCCTGCTCGACCAGCCCGGGGAAGACCATCTTCCCGCTGACGTTGTCCTTGTCCCACAGGGCGATGCCGGGGTTGGTCAGGCCGAGGATGCCGACCTTGATGTCCGGCGCGCCCGGCACACAGATCCGTTTCACGGTGTACGGCGGGAAGGCGGGGCGCAGGGTCTTGGCGTCGAGGGCGTTGGCGCCCAGCAGCGGGAAGTGGCACTGCTTCTCGAACTTGCGCAGTACGTCGATGCCGTAGTTGAACTCGTGGTTGCCGAGCGCGGCGGCGTCGTAGCGCATGTGGTTCATCGCGACGGCCATGGGGTGCTTCACCCCGCTGGTGATGGGGTCGACGCGCGCGAAGTAGTAGGCCAGCGAGGTGCCCTGGATGATGTCGCCGGCGTCGACGAGCAGGACGCGGTGCTCGCCCTTGGCCGCGCGCTGCTGCTTGATGAGCGTGGCCACGCGGGCGACGCCGACGGAGTTGCCCTTGCTGTCGGAGTAGGCCGCGTCCTTGTAGTAGTCCCAGTCGAAGACGTGGCTGTGCAGGTCGGTGGTGCCCAGGATGGAGAACGACCAGGTCTTCCGGTGGTGCTCGGGCGCGCGCTCGGCGGCCTGCGCGGTACCGCTGCCGACCGCTCCCGCGGCGGCGACGGCGGCCCCGGTGACGGCCGACTTCTTCACGAACTCCCGGCGGTTGAGCGGACTTGCGGGCATACGGGCTCCTGGGAACGGAGGGACTGGAGAGGGCGCGGCGGCGGGACTACCCGCGTAGATGGTTGCGCCCCGTCACTTCCGTACGGAACCAGGAGCAAGCCATGGGCCGGTCAAGGAAGTCCATGACCGGCCCAACTGCCCAGGCACAAAAGGGGCCTAAAGGAACGAGTTGATCTCGATCGTCTCGTCCCGGCCCGGGCCCACCCCGATCGCGGAGATCGGCGCGCCCGACATCTCCTCCAGCGCCTTCACGTAGTTCTGGGCGTTCTTCGGCAGGTCGGAGAAGGACTTGGCCTTGGTGATGTCCTCGCTCCAGCCCGGGAGGTACTCGTAGACCGGCTTGGCGTGGTGGAAGTCGGTCTGGGAGTAGGGGAGTTCCTCGACGCGCCGGCCGTCGATCTCGTAGGCGACACAGACCGGGATCTCGTCCCAGCCGGTGAGGACGTCGAGCTTGGTGAGGAAGAAGTCGGTCAGGCCGTTGACGCGGGTGGCGTAGCGGGCGATGACCGCGTCGAACCAGCCGCAGCGCCGGTCACGGCCGGTCGTCACGCCCCGCTCGCCGCCGATGCGGCGCAGCGCCTCGCCGTCCGCGTCGAACAGCTCCGTCGGGAAGGGACCCGAGCCGACACGGGTCGTGTACGCCTTGAGGATGCCGATGACCCGGCTGATCTTCGTCGGCCCGACGCCGGCGCCGGTGCAGGCACCGCCCGCGGTCGGGTTCGAGGACGTCACGAACGGATACGTGCCGTGGTCGATGTCCAGCAGCGTGCCCTGGCCGCCCTCGAAGAGCACGACCTTGTCGTCCTCCAGCGCCTGGTTGAGAACCAGCACGGTGTCGGCGACGTACGGCCTGAGCTTGTCGGCGTACTCCAGCAGCTCCTCGACCACCTGCTCGACGGCGATGGCGCGCCGGTTGTACAGCTTGGTGAGCATCTGGTTCTTGACGTCGAGCGCCGCCTCTACCTTCTGGGTGAGGATCGACTCGTCGTAGAGGTCCTGGACCCGGATGCCGACGCGGTTGATCTTGTCCGCGTAGGTCGGGCCGATGCCGCGTCCGGTGGTGCCGATCTTCCGCTTTCCGAGGAAGCGTTCCGTCACCTTGTCCACCGTCACGTTGTACGGCGTGATGATGTGGGCGTTGCCACTGATCAGGAGCTTGGACGTGTCGACGCCGCGGGCGTTCAGTCCGCTCAGCTCGGAGAGCAGGACCGACGGGTCGACGACGACACCGTTGCCGATGACCGGGGTGCACCCCGGCGAGAGGATCCCGGAAGGGAGCAGGTGAAGGGCGTACTTCTGATCGCCCACGACCACCGTGTGGCCGGCGTTGTTGCCGCCCTGGTAGCGCACCACGTAGTCGACGGAGCCGCCTAGCAGGTCCGTCGCCTTTCCCTTGCCTTCGTCACCCCACTGAGCACCGAGCAGCACAAGTGCGGGCACGCGCGTACACCCCTTCCGGGCGGGGCATGTCCAAGGTCAGGGGCGTACGCGTAGGGTTTCCCGCCGCGTGCACCACGACCGGCCGCGAGCAACGTTGGCCGCGAACCGTCGGACCGGATGGCCCCGGAATAGACGAAGCCCCTGGCGCAATAGCGCAAGGGGCTCTTGCACAAAGATGCTACCCGAGGAAGCGAGGCAGGACCGAGGTGGCGACTTCCGCGACTTCCGAGGCGAGTTCCGATCAGCTGCTGGTGGTGATCGATCCGGTGGCCCGACGGACGGACGGGGAGTCGGTTCGCATCGCGAAAGACGTGCTCAGCGCGGGTGCGCAGACCAAGGTCTGTCTGCCGGAGGGACCGGAGGAATTCGCCCGGGCGCTGATCAGGCGGGGGTCGCGACGGCCGGTGGTCGTCGGTGACGACCGGGCTCTGGTGCGTGCGGTGTCCGTGCTGCACCGGCGGCGGGAACTGGCCGGATGTGCGCTGTCGATGGTGCCGGTGGGTGCCGCGCTGACGGTGGCCGGGGCGCTGGGGGTGCCCATGGGGACGGTGGCGGCGGCGCGGGCCGTGCTGGACGGGGCCGAGCGCCGGCTGGACCTGCTGGTGGACGACAGCGACGGTGTGGTCCTGGGCGCGCTGCGGATTCCCTCGGTGGTCCAGCGGGAGCCGGTCGTCGAGGAGGGCCGCCCCTGGCTGCGTACGGCCCAGTCGCTGGTACGGACCCTGGTCCCGGCCCGCGAGACCACGCTCCCGGCGCCCCGGCCGGCCCGGCTGCGCGTCGAGGTCGACGGCGTGACGCTGGTGGACCTGGACCAGCCGGTGGAGACGGTGTCGGTGAGCCCGGGCGCCTGCGGGGTGGCCGAGGTGGAGGTCCGCCCCCTGTCGGTGGGCGCGGAGGCGTCACCGCTCCTTGCCCGGGGCCGCACGGTGAGCGTCTCCGGGGCGGACTTCCGCTACCGGGCGGACGCGGGCGTGTGGGGACCGGTGCGCAGGCGGACGTGGACGGTGTGGGAGGGGGCCTGGGGGCTCACGGTGCCGGCGTCTCGGTAGGGGAAGCCCGAAAGCCGGAGTCCACGGGCGGCCACTCGCCACTCAGAGCGGCCGGTCGAGTACCCCGCCTCAAACCGGCCGGTCGACCACCCCGCCTCAAACCGGCCGGTTTGAGG
>NZ_WVUG01000118.1 GCF_017614965.1 Streptomyces griseorubiginosus
ACCCCGATCGGCCCTCCGGGCCTCGTCCTCGAGAGTCGGACGGGCTGGTGTGCTGCGAGGTTGATCAGCTCCGGCCCCGCCTGGTCCACGCCACCGCTCCCCCGCCCGCCAGCACCAGGGCGATCGCGCCGCCCGCGAGGTACGGGGTCAGGGAGCTGCCGCCCGTCTCGGCCAGGTCCGCCTTCTTGGCGGGGGCGCCCTGGGGCTCGACCGCCTCCTTGGCGGGGGTGCCCTGCGGCTCGACGTCTCCGGCGGGCTCCGTGCTCGGATCCGCCGCCGCTGGGGCCGCCGGGGTCTCGCAGGTGGCCTTGGCGAGGGTGAGGGTGCCCTTGACGTCGGCGACGTTGAGCTTCAACGGGTTGACGGAAACCTGCAGTACGAGGGCGGTGGCGGCGGCCGTGCGGGACGCCGTCTCCCGCCTCGACAGATCCAGGCGGACCTCGCCGACGCCGGGGACCTTGACGTCGGTCGGGCCGCCGGCCGTCACGGTGACCTTCCTGCCGAGCACGGTCACCGCGCCGGGCAGCTTCGTCTCGGCGACCGGCGCCCGGCCCGCCGCGCAGGTCGCCCTGGAGGTGACCTGCTCGATCTCCACGAGGGACAGCAGGGGCAGGCCCGGCACATGCACCTTGGCGTCGGCGAGGTTGGTGTAGGCCTCGGCCCCGCTGCCGGTGACCGTGGCCCTCGCGGTCGCCGTCCGCGCGTCCAGCACACTGAACGGCCTTCCGCCGTCCACCCCGTCCAACTTCGCGCTCAGCGCCGTCCGTTCGGCACTGCGCGGCGCCTCGACCTGGTTGAGGGCGAGGGCGAGCGGGACGTTCACGGTCTTGTCGGCCAGGGACACGTCGAGCCCGGTGCGCAGCACGACGGCGCTCGCCCGGCCCTGGTCACCGGTCGCGTGCGCGGTGCCCGCGCCGGCCAGGGCCGCGGGACCGGCGGCCAGGGCGGTGGCCGTGGCGACGGTGGCCAGACGGCGTGCGGGCATGCGGAAGTTCTTGCCGTTCAAGGTGGGGACCCCTCGGAGGATACGTGCTCGGGACCCGCCAAGAATTACGCACGACGAGTGAACTGGCGGCGTTCCGGCGCCAGTTCACCCCATCGTGGGTTCTGCGTGAACGTTTTCGAATTCTCCGGCACTGACGTTCCACTTTTTCACCGCCACACCGCCTTGTGTCCGGGCCCGGAGGGTGGCGCAGGGGCGCGTGAGACGGCGCGCGGCGCGTCAATTAGCCGACGATCCGCCCGTTCAGCACGATCCGGCGCGGGGCCGCGAGCACGCGTACGTCGGAGCGCGGATCGTGCTCGTAGACGACGAGGTCCGCCGGTGCCCCCTCCTCCAGGCCCGGCCGGCCGAGCCACCGCCGTGCGCCCCACGTCGTCGCCGACAGTGCCTCGACGGCCGGGATGCCTGCCGTGACCAGCTCGGCGACCTCGCCCGCGACCAGGCCGTGCGCGAGGTGTCCCCCGGCGTCGGTGCCGACGAAGACCGGGACGCCGGCGTCGTGGGCGCCGCGCACCGTGTCGTAGCGGCGTTCGTACAGGCTCCGCATATGGGCCGCCCACCGCGGGAACCTCGCCTCGCCACCGGCCGCGAGCTGCGGGAAGGTCGCGATGTTGACGAGGGTCGGGACGATGGCGACCCCGCGCTCGGCGAAGAGCGGGATCAGGTCGTCGGTCAGGCCGGTGGCGTGCTCGACGCAGTCGATGCCGGCCTCGACCAGGTCCTTCAGGGAGTTCTCGGCGAAGCAGTGCGCGGTGACCCGGGCGCCGAGCCGGTGGGCCTCGGCGATGGCCGCCTCCACCGCCCCGCGTGGCCAGCTGGGGGCGAGGTCGCCGAGGTCGCGGTCGATCCAGTCGCCGACCAGCTTGACCCAGCCGTCGCCTCGCCGCGCCTCCCGGCCGACGTACTCGACGAGGTCCTCGGGCTCGATCTCGTGGGCGTAGCCGCGCATGTACCGGCGGGTGCGGGCGATGTGCCGGCCGGCCCTGATGATCTCCGGCAGGTCCTCGCGGTCGTCGACCCAGCGGGTGTCCGAGGGCGAGCCGGCGTCGCGGATCAGCAGGGTGCCCGCGTCCCGGTCGGTCAGCGCCTGCTTCTCGGCGACGTCCTGCTCGACCGGGCCGTGCGGGCCGAGGCCGACGTGGCAGTGGGCGTCGACGAGGCCGGGCAGGGCCCAGCCGTCGACGGTCCGCACGTCGCGGACGCCGGCCGGACGGTCGTAGGAGACACGACCGCCGACCACCCACAGTTCGTCGCGGACGTCCTCGGGCCCCACGAGGACCCGCCCCTTCACGTGCAGTACCGCCTGATCGCTCATGGGGCTCAGCCTAGGACGACCGCCCGTTGCCGGTGCGGACGGCCCGGGTGGATCGTCAGCCGGTCCCGCCGACCTGGTCCGAGGTCTCCTCCTCCACCTGGGCCATGGCGGGGTCGAGCAGCCGGGAGAGGAAGTGACGGGTGCGGTCGTGGGTGGGGGCGCCGATGACCTGGTCGGGGGTGCCGTCCTCGACGATCAACCCGCCGTCCATGAAGACCACCCGGTCGGCGACCTCCCTCGCGAAGGTCATCTCATGGGTGACCACCATCATGGTCATGCCCTCCTGCGCGAGCATCCGCATGACCGCGAGGACGTCCCCGACCAGCTCCGGGTCCAGGGCCGAGGTGGGCTCGTCGAAGAGCATCACCTCGGGGCCCATCGACAGCGAGCGGGCGATGGCGACGCGCTGCTGCTGGCCGCCGGAGAGGGAGGCGGGGTAGGCGTCCGCCTTCTCCGACAGGCCCACCCGCTCCAGGTTCTCGGCGGCCACCTTCGCCGCCGTCGCCTTGTCCCGGCGCAGCACCCGCCGCTGCGGCAGCGTGAGGTTCTCGGTGACCGTGAGGTGCGGGAAGAGGTTGAACTGCTGGAAGACCATGCCGATACGGCGGCGTACGGCGTCGATGTCGACGTCGGGATCGGTGAGTTCGGTACCGCCGACGAAGACCTGGCCCTTGGTCGGCTCCTCCAGGAGGTTCACGCACCGCAGAAGCGTCGACTTGCCGGAGCCGGAGGGGCCGATGACGCACACGACCTCGCCCTGGCGGATCTCCAGGTCGATGCCGCGCAGGACCTCGTTGTCGCCGAACGACTTGTGCAGGCCCCGGACCTCGATCTCCGGGCCCGCCGAAGGCTGCTGCTCGCTCATTTGACGGCCTCCTGGGCCTTGGCCTCCATCCGGCGCACGACGAAGCCGAGCGGGATGGTCACCAGCAGGTAGCACAGGCCGGCGACCAGGATCGGCGTGGAGTTGGCGGTCGTACTGGCCAGGTCCCGGCCGTACTTGGACAGTTCGCGCTCCTCCAGGGTCACGCCGAGGAAGAGGACCAGCGAGGAGTCCTTGAAGAGCAGGACGAGTTCGTTGGTCAGCGGCGGCAGGATGATGCGGAACGCCTGCGGGATGATGATGGAGATCATCGCGCGGGCCGGGGAGAAGCCCAGGGAACGGGCCGCCTCCATCTGCCCCTTGGGCACCGCCTGGATGCCGGCGCGGATCGTCTCGGCCATGTACGCGGCGGCGACCAGGCCGAGGGCGAGGGCGACCTTCCCGTACGTGCCGCCGACGATCTCCGTGCCCGGGAAGGCGAGCGGGACCGCGACGCCGATGAAGATGAAGATCAGCAGGGCGGGCAGTCCGCGGAAGATCTCGATGTAGATGCCGGCGACCCAGCGGTAGGGGCCGACGGACGACAGCCGCATCAGCGCGATGACCATGCCGAGGGCGAGCCCGACCACGAAGCCGGACAGCGTGTAGAGCACGGTGTTCTTCAGCGCCAGCGTGATGACGTCGGGGAACATCTGCTTGGCGATGCTGCCCTGGGCGAACTGGTTCTTCAGCCGGCCCCAGTCCGCCGAGACCGCGAAGGCGATCACGGCGGCGACGAACACGACGTACTGCGCGCCGCGCGACAAACTGCGCTTCTGACGCCGGGTCAGGCCCTTCTTCTTCGGCTGGAGTCGTACGTCCGTGGCGGTCATGAGGCCGACGGGGACGCCGCGGACTGGTCGTAGGGGCCGATCCACTTCTCGTACAGCTTCTTGTACGTGCCGTCGGCCTTCGCGTCCTTGATCGCCTTGTTGATGGCGGCCAGGAGCTTGGTGTTGCCCTTCTTGACCGTGAAGCCGTACTGCTCACCGGTGTTGATGTTGTCGGCGAGCTTGAAGGCGTCCGCGTTGGCCTTGGTCTTCAACCAGCCCTGGACGACCGGGTAGTCGATGATGACGGCCTTGACCTGGCCGGTGCGCAGGCCGTTGAGGACGGCGTCGGAGGACTCGAAGGAAACGGGGTCGAAGCCCTGCTTCTTGGCGTAGTCCTCACCCGTGGTCTGCGCCTGCGCGCCGAGCTTGGCCTTCTTGGCCTTGGCGTCGGCGAGGGAGGTGATGCCGCTGCTCTTGGCGACGAGGAGGGCCTGGGTGGCGTCGAAGTACGGGTCGGAGAAGTCGACGTTCTTCTTGCGCTCGGCGGTGATGGTCATGCCGGCCGCGGCCAGGTCGCACTCGCCGGAGTTGAGGAAGGCGCCGGTCTTGAAGTTCTCGAAGGGCGTGTCGAGGATCTTCTGCTTCACGCCGAGGTCCTTGGCGACGAGGTCGATCATCGACACGTCGAAGCCCTGCACGGTGCCGTTGATCTCGGACTGGAAGGGCGGGTACGGCAGATGGGTGCAGGTGGTGAGCTGTCCGGCCTTCACCAGCTCGACGCCGCCGGCGGCGGTCTTGCTTCCGCTGCCGCCACTGCCGCTGGAGGTGCAGGCGGCCACGAGCACCAGCGAGGCGGTGACGGTGGTGGCGGCCAGGGCGCGGGACAGCGCGTGGCTTGTGCGGCCGGGGACGGTGTACACGGGAACCTCCGGTGGGGCGGGAGTGCGAAGTCACCGGCAGGGGTGGACGTGGGGTGCCGGTTACTCTCGACACCTGTACCCCATGACCGAGGAGAAGGCACCGCCGTGACACACCCGTTCCTTGACCTGGCCCCGCTGAGCGCGGCCCGCTTCGCCGAGATCGAGGATCGGGTCGCCCGTTTGCTGGACACCCGGCAGGACGTCGTGATCATGCAGGGTGAGGCGCTGCTGCCGCTGGAGGGGGCGATCCGGGGTGTGGCGGGTCCCGGGACGACCGCGCTGAACGTGATCACCGGGCCGTACGGGCAGACCTTCGGGAACTGGCTGCGGGACTGCGGTGCGACGGTGGTCGATCTGGCGGTGCCCTTCCACACGGCGGTGACCGCCGACCAGGTCCGGGACGCCTTCGCCGAGCACCCGGAGATCGACTTCGTGTCCCTGGTGCACGCGGAGGCGGCGACCGGCAACACCAATCCGGTCGCGGAGATCGGTGAGGTGGTACGGGAGCGGGGGGCGCTGTTCTACCTGGACGCGGTGGCGTCGGTCGGGGCCGAGCCGGTCCTCCCCGACCCGTGGGGTGTGGACCTGTGCGTCATCGGGGCGCAGAAGGCGATGGGCGGGCCGGCCGGGGTGTCGGCGGTGTCGGTGAGCGAGCGGGCGTGGGCGCGGATGGCGGCGAACCCGGGGGCGCCGCGGCGGTCGTACCTCTCCCTCCTGGACTGGAAGGAGCGCTGGACCGACGGCGGCCGCACCGCGCTGCCGCACGCTCCGGCGCAGCTGGAGATGCTGGCACTGGAGGCGTGTGTCGAGCGGATCGAGGCGGTCGGGCTGGAGACGGTGATGGCCCGGCACGCGTCGGCCGCCGCCGCGACACGGGCGGGGGCGCTCGCGCTGGGCGGCGGGCTGGAGCCGTACGTGTACGAGGCGCGCGAGGCGGCCCCGGTGGCGACGACGCTGCGGGTGCCGGCGGGGGTGGTGGCGTCGGAGGTGGTGACCCGGGCCCTGACCACGGACCCCACCCTCCCGCTGGCCGCGGGCGGCGGCGCCCTGGCCAACGAGATGATCCGGCTCAACCACTACGGCCCGAACGCGACACCGGAGACGGTAAGCACCGCCCTGACGGCACTGGGCACGGCACTGGAGGAGAAGGACCTCACCGTCGACACGGAGGGCGCACGACGGGCGGTCGAGGCCAACTGGGGCTGAAAAGTGAGCCGTTGGCGCCGGGGGCCTCGTGGCATGCTCCCGGCATGACCACCGACGCCCCGCAGACACTTCCCGACGGTCGGCCCATCCCCCTCTTCACCGCTGACGAGCGGGCCATGCTGGAAAGCTGGCTCGACTTCCATCGGGCCACGCTGGAGCTGAAGTGCCGGGGGCTGGACGACACACAGGTGCGGACCACTGCGGCGGGGTCGTCTTCGCTGACGCTGCTCGGGTTGGTGCAGCACCTCGCCGAGGTGGAGCGGAACTGGTTCCAGCGGGTCGTTGCCGGGCTGGACGTGCCGCCCGTGTACGGGGAGGGGAACGAGACCGGATACGGACTCGCCCCGGAACGCGGGCTCGACGAAGCGTTGGGGGTGTGGCGGCGGGAGATCGCGCGAGGGCGGGAGCTGTGTGCCGGGCGGTCGATCGAGGAAGTCGGGCGGATCGCCGACGGTCCCATGGCTGGGGTCGACGTCAGTCTGCGGTGGGTGTTCGTTCATCTGGTCGAGGAGTACGCGCGGCACAACGGGCACGCGGATATTCTTCGGGAGTGTATCGACGGGGTGACCGGGGTCTGAATTCGGCGTGATTAGTGGCATTCTTTTTGTGGTACTTTTCCGGGCAGCTTCCCGTATTCTTCTGCCCGCTTTTCATCTCTCTAAACGCAAAGATTTCGCGAACGCCGGCGGGGTTAATTCGGGCAGATCTCGTGAGGGTTACACGGTTGTGACGCGTTACACATGCTGGTTGTTTTGTCCCGTATGTGCCGTGCAAATCGGGTGATTCGGCGTCGGGCCCACCCATGAACTCGCGCCCGCGCGATAACATACCGAGCGTCTGCGCGTAACCCCGTCCGGCCATGCATTTTTCATTTCCGCTCGGTAAGTTCATTTCGCATGACTGCCGCACAAGCAGACCGAGCAGAACCCCGAGCAGAACTGAAAATCGACCGTCCGACGGTGGCGGACGGTGCCGCGCTGTGGCGAATCGCGCGGGACTCGAAGACGCTCGACCTGAACTCGTCGTACAGCTATCTGCTGTGGTGCCGCGACTTCGCCGCCACCTCCGCCGTGGCCCGCGACGGCCGCGGCGAACCGGTCGGCTTCGTCACCGGCTACGTACGGCCGGACCGCCCCCGCACCCTGCTGGTGTGGCAGGTGGCGGTCGACAGGGCGTACCGGGGCCGCGGACTCGCCGCCCAGTTGCTGGACGGGCTCGTCGCGCGGAGTTCGGCCACCCCCCGGATCACCCACGTCGAGACCACCATCACCCCCGGCAACACCGCCTCACAGCGGCTGTTCACCTCGTTCGCCGAGCGGCACGGCGCCGGGGTCGAGCGCGATGTGCTGTTCGCCACCGAGGCGTTCCCGGACGGACCGCACGACCCCGAGGTCCTGTACCGCATCGGTCCCCTCTCCCTCTGACCGCCCCCCTCCCCAGCCGCCCACGGACGACCCCACACACTCCCCCCACGCAACGAGGAGCGATTCGTCGTGACCATCACCCAGCCCGACCTCAGCGTCTTCGAGACCCTCGAGTCCGAGGTGCGCAGCTACTGCCGCGGCTGGCCCACCGTCTTCGACCGCGCGCAGGGCAGCCGCATGTACGACGAGGACGGCCACGAGTACCTGGACTTCTTCGCCGGCGCCGGCTCACTCAACTACGGCCACAACAACCCGGTGCTGAAACGGGCGTTGATCGACTACCTGGAGCGGGACGGCGTCACGCACGGGCTCGACATGTCGACGACCGCCAAGCGGACCTTCCTGCAGACCTTCCAGGACCTGGTGCTGCGGCCGCGCGACCTGCCCTACAAGGTCATGTTCCCGGGGCCGACGGGCACCAACGCCGTGGAGTCCGCGCTGAAGCTGGCGCGGAAGGTGAAGGGGCGCGAGGCGATCGTGTCGTTCACCAACGCCTTCCACGGGATGTCGCTCGGGTCGCTGGCCGTCACCGGCAACGCCTTCAAGCGGGCCGGTGCGGGCATCCCGCTGGTGCACGGCACGCCCATGCCCTTCGACAACTACTTCGACGGCAAGGTCCCGGACTTCCTGTGGTTCGAGAGGCTGCTGGAGGACCAGGGCTCCGGGCTCAACAAGCCCGCCGCCGTGATCGTGGAGACCGTGCAGGGCGAGGGCGGCATCAACGTGGCACGGCCGGAGTGGCTGCGCGCCCTGGCCGACCTGTGCGAGCGGCAGGACATGCTGCTGATCGTCGACGACATCCAGATGGGGTGCGGGCGCACCGGTGCCTTCTTCTCCTTCGAGGAGGCGGGCATCACCCCGGACATCGTCACGGTCTCCAAGTCCATCAGCGGCTACGGACTGCCCATGTCGCTCTGCCTGTTCAAGCCCGAGCTGGACATCTGGGAGCCGGGCGAGCACAACGGCACCTTCCGCGGCAACAACCCCGCCTTCGTCACGGCCACGGCGGCCCTGGAGTCGTACTGGGCGGACGGGTCCGCGATGGAGAAGCAGACCCGGACGCGCGGCGAACAGGTCGAGCGGGCGCTCGCCGCGATCAGCGACGAGAACCGCGCAGACGTCAAGGAGTACCGGGGCCGCGGGCTGGTGTGGGGCATGGAGTTCCACGACAAGGAGCGCGCAGGCCGGGTCGCCCGGCGCGCCTTCGAACTCGGCCTGCTCATCGAGACGTCGGGCCCGGAGAGCGAGGTCGTCAAACTCCTCCCGGCGCTCACCGTCACCGCCGACGAGCTCGACGAGGGCCTCAGCGTCCTCGCCCGCGCCGTACGCGAAACCCACTGAGCACCCACTGAGAACCCGCTGAGAAACCCACTGAGAACCCACTCAGAACCCACTCGGACAAAGGAGAAGTGCAGCACTGTGATCGTCCGTTCGTTCAAGGAGATCGAGGGCACCGACCGGCATGTGAAATCCGCGTCCGGCACCTGGGAGAGCAAGCGCATCGTCCTGGCCAAGGAGAGGGTCGGATTCTCGGTGCACGAGACGATCCTGTACGCGGGTACCGAGACGCACATGTGGTACGCCAACCACATCGAGGCCGTCGTCTGCACCCGGGGCGACGCCGAACTGACCGACCGCGAGACCGGGCGGACGTACCACATCACGCCCGGCACCATGTACCTCCTCAACGGCCATGAGCGGCACACGCTCAAGGTCAAGGAGGACTTCCACTGCATCTGCGTGTTCAACCCGCCCGTGACCGGCCGGGAGGACCACGACGAGAACGGCGTCTACCCCCTGCTCACCGAGCCCGAGGAGGTGTGAGAACCCCATGACCACCGTCACCGATCTCTACCCCAGCCGCGGCCCCGCCGAAGTGTCGATCCCGCGTCAGGACCCCGTCGTCTGGGGGTCCCCCGACACCCCGGGCCCGATCCCCGAGGTCGACCTGCAGTCCTTCGAGCGGGACGGCTTCCTGGCCATCGACGAGCTGATCGGACCGGACGAAGTCGCCGTCTACCAGCGTGAGTTGGCGCGGCTGACCACCGACCCGGAGATCCGCGCGGACGAGCGCTCGATCATCGAGCCGAAGTCCCAGGAGATCCGCTCGGTCTTCGAAGTGCACCGGATCAGCGAGGTGTTCGCCAACCTGGTGCGCGACGAGCGGGTCGTCGGCCGGGCCCGGCAGATCCTCGGCTCGGACGTGTACGTCCACCAGTCGCGGATCAACGTCAAGCCCGGTTTCGGGGCCAGCGGCTTCTACTGGCACTCGGACTTCGAGACCTGGCACGCCGAGGACGGCCTGCCCAACATGCGCACGGTGTCCGTCTCGATCGCGCTGACCGAGAACTACGACACCAACGGCGGGCTGATGATCATGCCCGGCTCGCACCGGACGTTCCTGGGCTGCGCCG
Source organism: Streptomyces griseorubiginosus (assembly GCF_017614965.1). Classification (GTDB taxonomy): domain Bacteria; phylum Actinomycetota; class Actinomycetes; order Streptomycetales; family Streptomycetaceae; genus Streptomyces; species Streptomyces griseorubiginosus_B. The sequence continues at coordinate 9,918 of NZ_WVUG01000118.1, forward strand.
GCGCCACGCCCAAGGACAACTACAAGAAGTCGCTGCAGATGCAGGACGCGGGCACGCCCTCGGACGAGGCGCTGACCAAGATGGCGAGCGAGTACGGCATCAAGCTCTTCACGGGCAAGGCCGGTTCGGCGACCTGGTTCGACTGCAACTGCATGCACGGCTCCGGCGACAACATCACGCCGTTCCCGCGCAGCAACGTGTTCATCGTGTTCAACAGCGTGGAGAACGCGGCCGTCGAGCCGTTCGCGGCGCCGGTACGGCGACCGGAGTTCATCGGGGCACGGGACTTCACCCCGGTGCGCTGACGCGTCGTTGGACGCGACGAGTCGGCCCGGCCCCCGGGAGGGGTCCGGGCCGGTCCGTGTGACAGCCCGACACCGCGCCCGCTACAGCCAGGACAGCGACGCGGCCCGCTCCAGCACGTTCCGTACGGCCGCCTCGTCGCCCGTGGTGCCGCGCGGGACCTCCTCCGGTGCGTACCGGCCACCCACCAGGAGGCAGAAGTCGACCGGGTCCAGGGTGAGTTCGGCTGCCACGGGCTCGTCCTCGGAGCCCAGCACCCACTGCTCGCCGCCGGTCACCGCGAACAGCACCGGGGGCGCGGTGGGTCCGAGGGCGAGGCCGAGGATGCGGACGGCCAGCCGCACCAGTTGCCCCAGGTGGTCGGCGGGCGGGGGCGGCACGGCCAGGCCCAGGGCGCGTCCGATGTCGTCGGTGTGGATCCACGTCTCGAAGGCCCGCACCAGGAAGTGCTCGGCGACGGGCAGCCGGACGCCCATCAACGTCGTTGCCCGCGCCGCCAGTTCGGGGTCGTGGGCCTCCGGTGCGGCGAGCAGCGCGGCGGCCTGCGCGGACCAGTCGGCGACCGTCTCGGCGGGTGTACGGCCGTGCTCGTGCGCGATGACCTCGGCGGTACGGCGGTTCCAGGCGCCCACCCAGTCCGCCTCGCCCCCGGCCTCGACGTCGCCCTCGCCCTCGTCCTCGTCCTCGTCCTCGACGGGCGTGCCCGGGACGCGCGGCCCGATGCCCAGGCGCCCGGCGAGGGGCTCGTCGGCGGCGAGGAGATGGGCGAGGGTCGCGTGCACGTCCCAGTCGTGCACGACCGGCGTCGGCCAGCGGCCCTCCGCCTCGGGCAGCAGCGCCTTCAGCCCGGCGACCGCGGCGGCGTAGGGGACGGCGTGCCCCGCCACCCGGGGCAGTGCGGGGCGGGCGCGCAGGGCCGCGGACAGCACACCGGAGAGGTCCTGCGCGGACTCGGCGTACAGGTCGGCGGTGGGCGCGGCGTCCGGCTGCCCGTCCGCGCCGTTGCCCGCGGGCCCGTCCAGGAGCCGTACCGTCTCCCGCAGCCGTTCCGCCTCGGCCGCGCAGCTCGCGCACCCGGCCAGGTGGTCGGCGACCGTCTGGCGCTCCTCGGGCGCGAGGGTGCCGAAGGCCCAGGCCGCGAGCAGGTCGCGGACCCCCTCGTGGTCGTCCTCGGTCACCCTGCGCCTCCTTACTCCGGCAAGCAGTCTGCCGCCATCATGCGCCCCGTGCGAGCGCCGGGTCCGGCGGGTCGGCCAAAGAGTCGTCAGCCGGACAGGGCGTCCAGCAGACGGTCCACGTCGGCGGGGGTGTTGTAGAGGTGGAAGGCGGCGCGCAGATGTCCGGCGCGGTCGGAGACCTCGACTCCGGCGGCGCTCAACTCCGGCTGTCGGTGGCCGAGTCCGGGCACGGAGACGATGGGTGAGCCCGGTGCGCGGACGGGTTCGTGGCCGAGGGCGGCGAGGCCGGTGCGGAAGCGGTCGGCGAGGGCGAGGTCGTGGGCGCGGATGGTGTCCACGCCGAGTTCCTCGAGGAGTTCGAGGGAGCGGCGGGCGCCCGCGTAGGAGAAGAGGGCGGGGCTCTCGTCGAACCGCCGCGCGGAGTGGGCGAGTTCGTCGATGGGGCCGTAGCACGCGTCCCAGGGGCGCTCGCCCGCCACCCAGCCGGCGAACAGCGGGGTGAGTCCGCCGAGGTCCTCCGGGACGACCAGGAAGGCCACACCGCGCGGGCACACGAGCCACTTGAAGGCGACGCAGGCGCAGTAGTCGTAGGTGTCGGCGTCGAGGTCCAGCCAGCCGACGGCCTGGGAGGCGTCGACGTAGGTGCGTGCGCCGTGCTCGCGTGCCGCCCGCCGGATCGCGGGCAGGTCGGCGATCCGGCCGTCGGCGGACTGGGCCGCGCTCACGGCCACCAGGGCGGTGCCGGGGCGGACGGACTCGGCGACGCGCTCCAGCGGCACGGCGCGGACCTTGAGGTCGGGGCGGACGTGGAAGGGGTTCACCACGGAGCTGAAGTCGCCCTCCGCGGTGAGGACTTCGGCGCCCTCGGGGAGGGAGGCGGCGATCAGTCCGCTGTAGACGGCGACCGAGGCGCCGGCCGCGACGCGGTGCGGCGGTACGCCGGCGAGCCGCGCGAAGCAGGCGCGGCTCGCCTCCACGTCCCCGAACATGTCGGTCGGCTCGCCCGCGGCCGAGGCCGCCACGGCGGTGCGCAGGGCGGCGACGGTGCGGGCGGGTACCAGGCCGGTGCTCGCGGTGTTCAGATAGGTGTTCTTCGGGGCGAACTCGGTTCGGACGAGGCTCTCGAAGGTCTCCATGGGTCCACTGTGGGCCCGGGAGAGGTCCCGGTCCATTGACGAATTGTGCGTGGGTTCGCGAAGGAACCCTTATGGATGGGCGCTGACCTGGTGTTTCAGTGCTGCGGTACCGCGCAGCCGTCGGGGCCGCAGGCGTCCGCGTCGCCCTGGTCGATCAGCTGGAGCGGTGAGCGCTCGCCCCAGGCCTGCGTCAGCGCCTGGGCGAAGACCTCGGCGGGCTGGGCGCCGGAGACGCCGTACTTGCGGTCGAGGACGAAGAAGGGGACGCCGTTCGCGCCGAGCTGGGCGGCCTCGCGTTCGTCGGCGCGGACGGCGTCGGCGTAGGCGGTGGGGTCGGCGAGGACCTTGCGGGCGTCGTCGGCGTCCAGGCCGGCCTCGACGGCCAGCTCGACGAGCCGCTCGTCGCCCTCGGTGAACAGGGAGCGCTCCTCGGCGAAGTTCGCCTTGTAGAGGATCTGGATCAGCTCGTCCTGCCTGCCCTGTTCCTTGGCGAAGTGGAGCAGGCGGTGCATGTCGAAGGTGTTGCCGTGGTCGCGGCCGCGGGTGCGGTACGCCAGGCCCTCGGCGGCGGCCTGGGCGCCGAGGTTGTCCTCGCCGGCCTCGGCCTGTGCCTCGCTCATGCCGTACTTCTTCGAGAGCATGGAGACCACGGTCTGCACGTCGCCCTTGGCGCGGCCCGGGTCCAGCTCGAAGGACCGGTGCACCACCTCGACCTGGTCACGGTGCGGGAAGGCCTCGAGCGCCTTCTCGAAACGGGCCTTGCCGACATAGCACCAGGGGCACGCTATGTCCGACCAGATCTCGACCTTCATGTTCTCTCCAGCAGCTACGGATACGTACGGAGGCCCCCTCCGCCTGATCGCTGAACATTCAAGCAGCGGGGATCATTCCCCGGTCACCGCGTACCGCAGGAACAGATGGTGATCGCCTTCGGCCGGCGGGCCCTCGGGGTCGGGCACCCAGCCCCGGCGGGCGTAGAAGGCCTGGGCGCGATGGTTGTCGACGTGCACGTCGAGGACGGCCGTACGTCTGCCGTCGGCGCGCCACTGTGCGACGCAGGCGTCGTGCAGGGCCGTGCCGATGCCGCGGCGCCAGGTGTCGGGGTCGACGTGGAACTGGTACAGCTTGACCGTTTCCGCCGGGGCGTCCCGCGGAGTACTGAAGGACGCGACAGCGACGACGCGGCCCTTCTCGACGAGGCACAGCACCTGCCCGTCCGGCCGCTCGATCGCACCTCGCCAGGCGGCGAGCCAGTCCGTGCCGTCCTCGGGGACCCCATCCGGGTAGTAAGTCGCCCGGGCCCGCGCGTGCAGCGACGTGATCGCCTCGGCCTCGGCGGGCAGCGCCGTGCGGATCATCCGGCCACCCACGACTCGGTTACTGATCATGCGGCGGAGGACGTGTTCCCGGCCGCCGTGGTTCCCACGCGGCTGAACTGCGCCCGGTACGCCGTCGGGGTCAGGCCTGTGCGGCGGGTTAGGTGGGTGCGGAGGGAGTCGGCGGTGCCGAGGCCGCAGGAGCGGGCCACGGTGTCCATGGGGAGGGTGGTGGTCTCCAGGAGTTCCTTGGCCCGTTCGATGCGCTGGTGGAGGAGCCACTGGAGGGGGCTCACGCCGCTCTCCGCGTGGAAGCGCCGGGTGAGGGTGCGGACGCTGACGCCGGCGTGGCGGGCCAGGTCGGTGAGGGTGAGGGGCTTGTCGAGGTTCCGCATGGCCCAGCCCCGGGTGTCGGCGCAGGCCGTGCCGCGTTCCGGCGGCAGCGGGGTCTGCGTGAACTGGGTCTGGCCGCCGGGCCGTACGGGGGCGACCAGGGCACGCCGGGCCACCTCGTTGGCGACGGCGGCGCCGTAGTCGGTGCGGATGACGTGCAGGCACAGGTCGATGCCGGCCGCGTACCCGGACGCCGTGACGTACGGCCCGTCCTGGACGTACAGCACGTCCGGCTGCAGGTCGACCTGTGGGTACCGCCTGCGCAGCTCCTCGGCGTGCGCCCAGTACGTCGTGGCCCTGCGGCCGTGCAGCAGCCCCGCCGCGGCGAGCTGGAAGGCGCCGGTGCACAGGGACGCGATCCGCTTGCCGGCGTCGGCCGCCTCACGGACGGCGGCGACGATCCGCGCGTCCGGCTCGTAGGGCGCGCCGGTGCCGGCGACGACCACGGTGTCCGCCTCACGCACCGCCTCCAGCCCGTGGGGCACGAACAGGTCGAGCCCTCCGCCGGTCGGGACGGGCCCCGGCTCGGCGGCGCAGATGACGACGTCGTATCCCGGCCGCCCGGCCACCTCGACCTTGCCGAAGAGCATCTCCGGGATGGCCAGGTTGAACATCGAGACGGGCGAGGGGGCGATCACGGCGATGCGGTGCGGGGCGAGCCGCTCGGTCATGGCCAGAACCTCCGGACACCTGGCATTCGGGCCACTACTGTACGACGGCACGCCCCCGCAGCATGGACGCATGTCGACCGACCAGACCCTCAGCGGTGAGCAAATCACCCGTATCGAAGGCGAGTTGGCGCCCAAGAGGCCCTCCCCCGCCCTCACCCTCACCGCCGCGCTCCTCGGCTTCGCGCTGATCACCCTCGACGCGTCCGTGGTGAACGTGGCCCTGCCCGCGATCGGTTCGGACTTCGGCGGCGGGATGTCCGGACTGCAGTGGGTCGTTGACGCGTACACCCTCGCCTTCGCCGCCCTGATGCTCTCCACCGGCGCCTTCGCGGACCGGGCCGGCGCGAGCCGCGCGTACGCGCTCGGCACCGCGGTGTTCACCGTGGCCTCGGTGGCCTGCGGACTGGCACCCGGCCTGCCGACGCTGATCGGGGCGCGGGTGGTGCAGGGCGCGGCGGCCGCGGTCGTCCTGCCGGCGTCGCTGGCGCTGGTGCGGCAGGCGTACGCGGACCCGGCGCGGCGGACCCGGGCGGTCGCGGCCTGGGGAGCCGGCGGTTCGGCGGCGCTGGCCCTCGGCCCCCTGGCGGGCGGTGCGCTGATCACGGCCTGGGACTGGCGGGGGATCTTCTTCGTCAACCTGCCGGTCGGCGCGGCGATTCTGCTGCTGCTCCTGAAGGCCCCGCGCTCACCGCGCCGTCCGGCCCCGCTGGACCTGCCCGGACAGGCGACCGCGGTGGTGGGGCTCACCGCCCTGACGTTCGCCGTGATCGAGGGCGGGCCGGCCGGGTGGGCGGCGCTGGGGGTGGCCGTCGCCGCCGCCGTCGCGTTCCCGCGGATCGAGGCCCGCACGGCGCATCCGGTCGTGCCGCTCGGTCTGTTCCGCAACCGGACCGTGGCCGTGACCGTGGCGGCGGGGGCCGCGGTGAGTGTGGCCTTCTACAGCATGGTGTTCGTCTTCTCGCTCTTCTTCCAGCAGGTGCAGCACCGTTCCCCGCTGTACGCCGGGCTGATGTTCCTGCCGATGACGGGCCTGATCGGGGTGACCAACCTCCTGTCGGGCAAGCTGGCGGGACGGTACGGCCCCCGGCTGCCGATGCTGGTCGGCCAGGGGCTGGCGACGGCGGGCTCGCTGCTTCTGCTGTACGTCGACGAGGGCACCCCCGCGTCCCTGGTGGCCCTGCTCCTCGTACCACTGGCGCTGGGCTGCGCGCTGACGGTTCCGCCGCTGACCGCCGCCATGATGGACGCCGTGCCCGCCGAACGGGCGGGGCTGGCGGCCGGGGTGCTCAACTCGGCGCGTCAGGTGGCGGGCGGCCTCGGGATCGCGGTGTTCGGGGCGCTGGTGGCGGGCGACTTCACGGGCGGGATGCGGCTGAGCCTGGTGATCGGCGCGTGCCTGCTCCTGCTGACCTTCGGACTCAGCTTCCGTCTCGCAGGTCGCGCGGCCAGTTCGGCCTGAACTCGAGGTGGTCGTAGGTCACCACGCACCCCTCCCCCATCGGCGACTGGGTCATGAAGCCGACCAGGGCCGCGTCCGTCTCCTTCTCGCCGCCCAGGGTGAACAGTCGGACGAAGGTCCAGCGCTTCCCGTCGCGGGAGGCGTGGAAGGCGAAGGCGCGTCCGGTGCGGCTCACCCGGAGCCACACCGAACTGCCCTCGACGGTGAAGGAGTTGGCGTCGTCGGAGTGACCCCGGGTGACCACCGTGCAGACGGTGGGCACGTCCGGGGAGTACTCCAGGCACAGCTTGGCCCAGGCCCGCTCGCCGACATGGACGTAGAGCACTCCCGCGTCGAACGCCCCGGCGAAGCCGACGGTGACCCGGGCTATCAGCTGGAAGTCCCCCTCCGGCCAGCCCAGCAGCCGGGGCGCGTCGGAGGCCGGCTCCAGCGCCTCCCCGGTGGGCGGGACGAACCGGTCCTGCCGGGGCCCGGCCCATCCGGTGAGCACTCCGTCCTCGTAGGACCAGTTGCCCTCGGGGCCGTATGTGCGCAGGGCGAAGGGGAGTTCGGGAAGTTCGACGTCCATCCGGCGATTGTGTCAGGTGGGGCCGTTCACCTTTCGAGGCGGCCGTCGTAGCGGCGCGGGAGACCGAGCGGGTTGTCGTCCCGCAGCTCGGGCGGCAGCAGTGCCTCGGGCGCGCCCTGGTACACGACCGGCCGCATCCAGCGCTCGATCGCCGTACCGCCGACGGACGTGGACGTCGAGGTGGTCGCCGGGTACGGGCCGCCGTGGTGCTGGGCCGGGGCGACGGCGACGCCCGTCGGCCAGCCGTTGACCAGCACGCGCCCGGCGAGCGGCGTCAGCTCGGCCAGCAGCTCCGCGCCGCGGCCCTCCCCGGCCGCCTCCTCGCTCGAGAGGTGGACCGTCGCCGTGAGGTTGCCGGGCAGCCGGGACAGCACGGACCGTACCTCGTCCTCGTCCTCGTAGCGGGCCACGACCGTCACCGGGCCGAAGCACTCCTCCAGGAGCAGGTCGTAGGCCCCCTCCTCGGCCAGCTTGTCCGCAGACACCGTCAGGAAGCCCGCGCTCACCGTGTGCTCGCCGCCCGCGCCCGGGGTCACCGGCGACTCGACCTCGGGCAGCTCCGCCCGCTCGGCGACACCGGCGATGAAGTTGTCCCGCATCCGGTGGTCGAGCAGCACGCCCGCGTCGGTGTCGCTGACCGCGTCCGTGAGCGACTTCAGCAGCCGGTCCCCGGCCGCGCCGTTCGGCGCCAGCACCAGGCCGGGCTTCACACAGAACTGGCCGACCCCGAGCGTCATGGAGCCGGCGAGTCCGCTGCCGATCGCCTCGGCCCGCTCGGCGGCCGCCGCCTCGGTGACGACGACCGGGTTGAGGGAGCCGAGTTCACCGTGGAAGGGGATTGGGGTGGGACGGGCCGCCGCCGCGTCGAAGAGGGCACGGCCGCCCCGTACGGAACCGGTGAAGCCGGCCGCGGCGACCAGCGGGTGCTTGACCAGTTCGACGCCCGCCTCGAAGCCGTGGACCAGGCCGACGACGCCCTCGGGGATGCCGTGCGCGGCGGCGGCCCGGCGCAGCACCTTGGCGACCAGCTCGGACAGGGCCGGGTGGTCGGGGTGCGCCTTGACGACGACCGGGCAGCCGGCGGCCAGCGCGCTCGCGGTGTCGCCGCCGGCGACGGAGAAGGCGAAGGGGAAGTTGGAGGCCGAGTAGACGGCGACGACGCCCAGGGGCACCTTGTAGCGGCGCAGGTCCGGGATGGGCGGGGTCGCGGTGTCGTCGGGGTGGTTGATGATCACGTCGAGGAAGGCGCCCTCGTCGACGATGTCCGCGAAGGCCCGCAGCTGGAAGCAGGTGCGGGCGAGTTCGCCGGTGAGCCGGACCGGGCCGAGCGCGGTCTCCGCGTCGGCGGTCTCCACGAGCCCGTCCTTGGCCGCCTCGAGCTGCTCCGCGGCGGTGCGCAGGAACGCCGAGCGGACGGCGCGGTCGGCGAGGGAGGCGCGTGCCGCGTGGGCGGCGCGGACGGTGGCGTCGACCTCCTGTGCTGTGGCCTCCACCGCAACCTGTTCACGCTGCTTCCCGGTTCGGGGGTCGACACTCCAGACTGGTGCTGCTGCCACCGCGGGTCCCTCCAGGTGTATCCGGGTCATTCACCAGGGTCGTTCGATATACTGAACGCCGTCTCTGATGATGAATATGCTGTTGGAGACTATATCTTCGGTTTCTCGTCCAACGAAGGGGTCAAGGGCGATGTCGGCAGCCGAGACAAACGGCGGGGCGCAGGTCAAGTCCGCGGTGCGGACCGTGGAACTGCTCGAATACTTCGCCGGTCGCCCCGGCATGCACTCCCTCGCGTCGGTCCAGGAGGCCGTCGGGTATCCCAAGTCCAGCCTCTACATGCTGCTGCGCACGCTGGTGGAGCTGGGCTGGGTGGAGACGGACGCGACGGGCACGCGGTACGGCATCGGGGTGCGGGCGCTGCTGGTCGGCACGTCGTACATCGACGGCGACGAGGTGGTCGCGGCGGCCCGGCCCACGCTGGACCGGCTCTCGGACGACACCACGGAGACCATCCACCTGGCGCGGCTGGACGGAACCAACGTCGTCTACCTGGCCACCCGCCAGTCGCAGCACTACCTGCGCCCCTTCACCCGCGTCGGCCGCCGCCTGCCGGCGCACTCGACCTCCCTCGGCAAGGCGCTGCTGAGCACCTACACCGACGAGCAGGTCCGCAAGATGCTCCCGGAGACGCTGCCGGCGCTCACCGAGAACACCATCACCGACCGGGAGAAGCTCATCGAGGAGCTGCACCAGGTACGGGAGCAGGGCATCGCCGTCGACCGCGAGGAGAACACGCTGGGGCTGCGCTGCTTCGGCGTGGCGATCCCCTACCGCACCCCGGCACGCGACGCGATCAGCTGCTCGGTACCGGTGGCCCGGCTCACCCCCGCCCACGAACAGATGGTCAAGGACGCCCTGTTCGACGCACGCGACCGACTCACCCTGGCGACCAGGAGGCTCTGACTCCTAGGCTCGGGGCCCATGGATGTCGTACTGCGGAACGTGCACGACAGTGATCTGCCGGTCTTCTTCCGGCAGATGAACGATCCCGAGGCGCTGTGGATGGCCGCTTTCACGCCGAAGGATCCCGCCGACCGGGAGGCGTTCGACGCCCACTGGAAACGGGTGCGGGCCTCCGCGGACGTGCTGCGCACCATCCTGGTCGACGGTGACGTGGTGGGCAGCGCGGCGGTGTACGGGGAGCCGGGCGAGCGTGAGGTCACCTACTGGGTGGACCGGGCGTACTGGGGGCGCGGGGTGGCCACGGCGGCGCTGCGGGGGCTGCTGGCCGAGGTGCCGGAGCGGCCGCTGTACGCCCGCGCGGCGGCGGACAACACCGGGTCGCGGCGCGTGCTGGAGAAGTGCGGCTTCCGGCTGACGGCGACGGCGACGGGCTTCGCGAACGCGCGGGGCGAGGAGATCGACGAGGTCGTGATGACACTGCGCGGCTGACCGCGCTTCCTGAGCGTCCGATGAGAATCCGGGACGGAGGGAACGTCCACTCCGTGCCGTTCGTCTTCTTGATCGGGATGAACAAGACGATCAGGCGGACCTCCGTCTTCGTACTGCTCCTGGTGTTCGCTCTGCTGATCAGGGCGACCTGGGTGCAGTTCTACGACGGCAAGGCCCTCGCGGACGACAAGGACAACCGGCGCAACGCGATCGAGACGTACGCGGAGCCGCTCGGGAACATCATCGTGGCCGGCGACTCGATCACCGGCTCCGCGCGCACGACGGGCGGCGACCTCGCGTACAAGCGCACGTACAGATACGGGCCGCTGTACGCGGCGGTGACCGGCTACGCCTCGCAGGCCTACGCGCCGACCCAGCTGGAGGGCATCTACCAGGACCTCCTCAACGGCACGGACAGCCGGCTCAGGACCGTGATGGACACGATCACCGACCAGCGGGCCGCACCGGGCAACGTGGTCACGACGATCGACCCGGACGTGCAGAAGGCGGCGTACGACGCGCTCGGCGACAAGAAGGGCGGGGCCGTCGCGATCGACCCGTCCACCGGCAGGATCCTCGCGGTCGTCTCGACGCCGTCGTACGACCCGACGTCGCTCACGGACGCCAACACCGCCGGGACCGCCTGGAAGAAGCTGAACGCGGACCCGGACAAGCCGCTCACCAACCGCGCGCTGCGCCAGCCGCTGCCGCCGGGCTCGACGTTCAAGCTGGTCGTGGCGGCGGCCGCGCTGGAGGACGGCCTGTACTCGTCGGTGGACGTGAGCACGGACAGCCCGGATCCGTACACGCTGCCGGGCACCACACGCGACCTGTCCAACGAGAACCCGTCCGCGCCCTGTACGAACGCCTCGATCCGCACCGCGCTGGAGTACTCCTGCAACAACGTCTTCGCAAAGATGGCCTTCGACCTGGGCCAGGACAAGGTGCGGGCGATGGCGGAGAAGTTCGGCTTCAACGACACCAGGCAGGACGTACCGGTGCGGGCGTACACCAGCGTCTACCCGTCCGACATGGACAAGTCGTCCACGGCCCTGACGGGCATCGGCCAGTACGACGTCACCGCGACCCCGCTCCAGATGGCCATGGTGTCCGCCGCCATAGCCGACGGCGGCAAGCTGGTCTCGCCGCACATGGTCTCGCAGATCACCGACAGCGGCGGCGACGTCCTGAAGGACTACGACGACGACGCCGGCACGAAGCGGATCATCAGCTCCTCCACCGCTGACCAACTGCAGTCCGCCATGCAGACGGTGGTGGACAAGGGCACGGGTACGAACGCGCAGATACCGGGCGTGACGGTGGGCGGCAAGACCGGCACCGCCCAGCACGGCGAGAACAACAGCCAGACCCCGTACGCCTGGTTCACCTCCTACGCCAAGGCGGGCGGCAAGCAGGTCGCCGTGGCGGTGGTCGTCGAACAGTCCGACGCGGCCCGCTCGGAGGTGAGCGGCAACGGCCTGGCGGCCCCCGTGGCGAAGGCGATGATGAAAGCAGCCCTCAACTAGATGAAAGCAGCCCTCAACTAGAAGACACCAACCCGCACCGACCGCGCAGGGCCCTCACTTCACCCCGAGAACCTGCTCCACAGGATCGATCGCGAAGTACACCAGGAACAGCGCCGAGACCCCCCACAGCAACCAGTGCACGTCCTTCGCCTTCCCCAGCACCGCCTTGATCACCACATAGGCGATGAACCCCGCCCCGATGCCGTCCGTGATCGAGTAGGTGAACGGCATCGCGGCGATGGTCAGGAACGCCGGGATGGCGATCTCGTACCGGTCCCAGTCGATGTGCTTGACGTGGGTCATCATCAAGAAGCCCACGGCGATCAGCGCGGGCGCGGCCGCCTGGAGCGGCACGATCGTCAGCAGCGGCGTGAGGAAGAGCGCGAGCCCGAACAGCCCGCCCGTGATCAGGTTCGCGAACCCGGTCCGCGCCCCCTCACCCACACCCGCCGCCGACTCGATGTACGCGGTGTTGGAGGAGGCCGATCCGAGGCCGCCGGCGACGGCCGCCGCGCCGTCGATGAACAGCACGCGACCGATCCCCGGCACCTGCCCCTGCTCGTCCAGCAGTCCGGCCTCCGCGCTGATGCCCACGATCGTGCCCATGGCGTCGAAGAAGTCGGACAGGATCAGCGTGAACACCAGCAGGACGGCCGTGAGGATGCCCGCCTTCGCGAACCCGCCGAACAGGCTGAAGTGACCGATGAGCCCGAAGTCGGGCGTGGAGACGATCTTGTCGGGCACGTGCGGGGTGGTCAGACCCCAGCTCTTGATGTCGGCGGCCGCGTCGATGATGATCGCGACGATCGTCATGGTCACGATGCTGATCAGGATCGCACCCTTCACCTTGCGCGCGAGCAGCGCGATGGTGAGCAGCACGCCGAGGCAGAACACCAGCACCGGCCACCCCGTCAGCCGGCCGACCGCGCCCAACTGCACCGGCACGGTGGTCTGCGCCGCGTCCGGGATACGGCTGACGAACCCCGCGTCGACGAACCCGATGAACGCGATGAAGAGCCCGATGCCGACCCCGATGGCCTGTTTGAGCTGCTGCGGGATGGCGTCCATGATCGCCTTGCGGAGCCCGGTGACGACCAGCACGCAGATCAGGATGCCCTCGAGGACGACGAGGCCCATCGCGTCGGACCAGCTCATCAGCGGGGCCAACTGGAAGGCGACGACGGCGTTGAGGCCGAGGCCCGCGGCGATGGCGAGCGGAAGGTTGCCGCCGACGCCCATGATGATCGTCATCACACAGGCCACCAGCGCGGTGGCGGTGACGAGTTGGCCGGTGTCGAGCTGGTGGCCGAACTTGTCCTTCGCGCTGCCCAGGATGATGGGGTTCAGGACAAGGATGTAGGCCATCGTGAAGAACGTGGCGAAGCCGCCGCGTATCTCCCGGCCGAAGGTGGATCCCCGCTCGGAGATCCGGAAGAACCGGTCGACACCGTTCGCCGCCGGCGGCGCGGCACTTGGCCGGTCGGCCGCCTTCTTCGTGTCGGACATGGCGGGTACTCCTCGTGGACTGATTGATCGTGTGCGGATGCTGGCTGGATTGTTCCCGCGTTGAACCCCTTTCAGGTTCCTTTCGTGTTACGGAATCGATCGCCCCGTCACACCGTGTTCGAAGCCCCGTACGAACCAGGACAACGATCGCTGCTACGCTTCCGGATCTCGCCGGGCCCGCCCCGGAAGATCACATGTCATTCACATGGCACGCACAGGAAGGGTGCCCGTGGGCACTGTCGTCGACGACGCGGCCTCCATGGAGTTCCATGCCTTCTTCGAGCGGCACTACGCCGAACTGTCCCGGCTCGCCCATCTGTTGACCGGTGAGGCGGACGCCGCCGACGATCTGGCCGCGGACGCGCTGCTCACCCTGTGGCACCGCTGGGACCGTGTGCGCGCGGCCGATCACCCGGTCGCCTACGCCCGTGGCGTCGTCGCCAACCTGGCCCGCACCCGGGTCCGCAGTGCCGTGCGCGAGCGCCGGCGGGTCTCACTGTTCTGGTCGCAGCGTGAGGAGAAGACCGCGAATCCGGACATAGCGGGCGTGGTGGATGTGCAGGAGGCCCTGCGCAGGCTGCCGTTCCGCAAGCGGGCCTGTGTGGTGCTGCGGCACGCGTTCGATCTGTCGGAGAAGGACACCGCGCTCGCCCTGGGTGTTTCCGTCGGTACGGTTAAGTCCCAGACGTCCAAGGGGATGGCCGAGCTGCAGAAGATCCTCGGTTCCCAGGGCGCTCCACAGAAGGTGCACGTGGCGATGGCGCGCGGCGGCGAGACCGGAGGAACGGACCGATGAGGCAGCAGGACGTGCACGACGAGCTGCGCGCCCGGCTGCACGAGGCGGCCGAGGCGCACGAGCCGGACCGGGCCCGCATCCTGGCCCGTGTCGAGCGGGGCATGGCCCGACAGGACCGCCGCGACCACCGGGCGACACGTCCCCCGGTGTGGGGCTGGGCCCGGGTCGTGGGTGCCACGGCGGCGGTGGCCGGCATGCTCGCGGTCGGCGGGTACGCGGTGGCGTCGGCGGTGAAGGACGACCCGCCCACCCGGCAGCAGACGGTCGAGGCCTCGCCGACCCCCACGCCGTCACCGGACGCCACCAGCCGGGCGCCGCTGCCGCCGGTGAACCCGATCCCGAGCCGGGCGCCCGGGACGACGCACCGGCCGAGCGGCACCCCGTCCACCGCGCGGCCCTCGGCCCCCGCCTCCGTGCTGCCGTCCGCCGGCCGGGTGAGCGACGGCCCGCTGTGGTCGGACGGTTCGGTCGACCCGCACAGCAACGACTTCTGGGCGCAGAGCAACGTCACGCTCAAGACCCAGGAGCAGCTCACCGCCCTGACCGTCCAGTTGAAGGTCGCGCAGACCGGCGGAGTGAGCTCGACCGGGGCCTGGCGCTCGCTGCCGGAGCAGGACTTCACCTTCACGGTCGGCGAGAAGGACGGGTTCCTGGTATACACCTGGGTGCTCAAGGAGGGCCGTACGGTCCCCAAGGGCGAGTGGGTGTTCGCCGGGCAGTACAACCACCGGACCGGCGGCCGGGACGCCAGGGGCGACTCGTACACGATCAACGCGTCAGCGGACGGCGATCGGCGTGCCGTGGGCGGCGACTTCGCGGCGCACACCTCCGGTGAGGGCGACTCGTAAGAAAATCTGCGACGGGCGGCAACCCTTTTCCTCCGCTGCGGCAACCAGGAAGCGCAAGGCTCCCTCCACCCAGCTGAGTGAAATTTCAAGTACGACGGGATCCCGACCCTTGAGCGCGCACAAGAAGCACCTCACCCGCAGACGGGTGCTCGGGGCCTCCGCGATCGGCGTGGCCGCCACCGGCGCCGCCGTCGCGGGCGGCACCGGCCTCCTCACGACGGCGTCCGCCGCCGGCTTCGGCTACCACGACGACGGCAGGAACTACGTCGTCGACACCGGGGCCTCCCTGGTCTTCAAGGTCTCCAAGTCGACCGGGGACCTCACCTCACTCGTCTACCAGGGCAAGGAGTACGAGGGCTACGGCGGCAGGCACTCGCACGTCGAGTCCGGCCTCGGCGCCTCCACGGTCACCGTCCGGCAGTCCGGAGCGACCGTCCTGATCAAGGTCGTGCACGGACCGATCACCCAGTGGTACGCGGCCCGCAGCGGACAGAACAACGTCTATCTGTGGACGAACAAGGCGGACGCCTCCTTCACCGCGACCCGCTACATCGTCCGCGTCAAGCCCGGCGTGTTCCCCAACACCGGCTCGGACGCCTGGGACTCGACGAAGGACAAGGTCATCGAGGCCGGTGACGTCTGGCGGGCCCCGGACGGCACCACCCACTCCAAGCACTACTCGGGCAAGAGGACCATCGACTACGACTACGTCGGCTTCACGACGGGCTCGGTCGGTCTGTGGCTGGTGCGGTCCAACCACGAGAAGGCGTCGGGCGGCCCGTTCTACCGCTCCCTGCTGCGCCACTCCAACGAGGGCGGCGCCGGGCTCTACGAGATCCTGCACTACAACGAGGCCCAGACCGAGGCGGAACGCTTCGGCCTCCAGGGTCCGTACGTCATCGCCTTCACGGACGGCGGCGCGCCCTCCTCCTCCCTGTTCCACACCGACCTCGACACCTCCTGGGCCGACGGTCTCGGCATCACCGGCTGGGTGGGCAGGGC
>NZ_WVUG01000119.1 GCF_017614965.1 Streptomyces griseorubiginosus
CAGTGGGGTCGTGGGGCCGGAGGCGTGGGGGGTGGCCGACGCGCAGGCCGCGCGGGCGCAGGCGCGGGCGCGGGCGACGCGGGCCGCGTTGGTCCGGCACGGTGCGCGGGCGGGGCTCGCGGACCTGGTGCCGGCGGACGAGGCCGCCGTACACGCGCGTGTGCTGCTCGCGCCGATCGCCGAGGCGCCCGCGCTCACCGAGACGCTGCGCACCTGGCTGTCCCTGCACGGCAGTTGGGACCGTACGGCCATCGCCCTGTCCGTGCACCGCAACACCGTGCGGCAGCGGATCGCCCGGTGCGCGGCGCTGCTCGGCACGGACCTGGACGACCCCGACGTACGCATGGAGCTGTGGTTCGCGCTGCGGCGGCAATAGGCAGGCAAGAGGCAGGCAATGAGCTGGACCTACCAGGCGGATGAGTACGTGACCCACGTCCCAGCGTGCGGGACACCAGGGACCGGCGCGGGCGGCTGCCTCACAATGGGACACATGCCGATACCCGGGACCCCCAGCCGCGCCGAGCTCGTCGACCACCTCGTCCGGACCCGTATCGCGGGCGACGTCGCGACGCCCCGCGAGAACAATCTCAGCCACTACCGCAGGCTGGCGAACGGCGACCGCCACTACTGGCTCGGTCTGGAGCTCGGCGACCGCTGGAGCGACGAGCAGGACGTGCTCGCGGTGATGGCGGAGCGGGTCGGCGTGAACGACGACCCCGAGTACCGGTACGGCCAGGACACCATCGACCCCGAGCTGACGGTGGCCGCGCTGGAGCGGCTCGCGGGCCGGCTGCGCAAGGCGGCCGAGGGGCAGCAGCGCGTGCTGTTCGCCACGGGCCACCCGGGCGGCCTGCTCGACGTGCACCGCGCCACGGCGGACGCTCTGCGCGGCGCCGGCTGCGAGATCGTCGTCATCCCGGAAGGGCTGCAGACCGACGAGGGGTACGTCATGCAGTTCGCGGACGTGGCGGTGCTGGAGCACGGCGCCTCGCTGTGGCACACGCACTCGCCGGAGCCGATGAAGGCGATCCTCAAGGGGCTGGAGCGGGAGGGCCGTCCGCTGCCCGACCTGGTGGTCGCCGACCACGGCTGGGCGGGGTACGCCGGACAGCACGGGGTCGACTCGGTCGGCTACGCCGACAGCAACGACCCCGCCCTCTTCCTCGGCGAGTCCGAGGGAACCCTGCAGGTCACGGTCCCCCTCGACGACCACGTGGTCAGCCCCCGGCACTACGACCCGATGACCGCCTACCTGCTCGCGGAGGCGGGCCTGGCCTGACGGTCCGCCGTCAGCGGGGGACCCGGACCACGCCCTCCTGGATCACCGAGATCGCCAGCCGCCCGTCCTGCGTGTAGATGCGGGCCTGCCCGAGGCCACGGCCGCCGTACGACGAGGAGGACTCCTGGTCGTACAGGAGCCACTCGTCGGCGCGGAACGGGCGGTGGAACCACATGGCGTGGTCCAGGGACGCCCCCACCACGTCACCCACCGCCCAGCCACCACGGCCGTGCGCGAGCAGGACCGAGTCGAGCAGGGTCATGTCGGAGACGTAGGTGGCGAGGACGACATGGAGCAGCGGGTCGTCGTCGAGCTTGCCGTTGGTGCGGAACCAGACCTGGGAGTGCGGCTCGCGCGGCTCGCCGTACTTCCCGTACGGCGGCTCCTCGACGTAGCGCAGGTCGATGGCCTCCCGGGCCTGCAGGAACTTCTCCACGATGCCGGGGTCGAGGTGGTCGTAGCCGCGCAGCCGCTCCTGCGAGGTGGGCAAGGTGACCGGGTCGGGCGCGGGCGGCATCGGGGCCTGGTGGTCGAGGCCGTCCTCGTGGGTCTGGAAGGACGCCGACAGGGAGAAGATCGGCCGGCCGTGCTGGACCGCGACCACCCGGCGGGTGGTGAAGGAGCGGCCGTCGCGGATGCGCTCGACGGTGTAGACGATGGGCGCACCCGGGTCGCCGGGCCGCAGGAAGTACGCGTGCAGGGAGTGGGCGTGCCGGTCCGCGGGAACCGTGCGCCCGCACGCGACCAGCGCCTGGGCCGCGACCTGTCCGCCGAAGACGCGCGGGACGACGGCGGACCGGGACTGGCCGCGGAAGATGTTCTCCTCGATCTGCTCGAGGTCGAGCAGATCGAGGAGGTCCTGGAGTGCCTCGTTCATGGCACCTTTTCTACGGGCCGGTAATTGCAGGAGCCTTACAGGCCCATGTCCTTCGCGATGATCGTCTTCATGATCTCGCTGGTACCGCCGTAGATGCGGTTGACGCGGTTGTCCGCGTACAAGCGGGCGATCGGGTACTCGTTCATGAAGCCGTAGCCGCCGTGCAGCTGGAGGCAGCGGTCGATGACGCGGTGGGCGACCTCGGTGCAGAACAGCTTGGCGCTGGCGGCCTCGGCGGGGGTGAGCTCACCGGCGTCGAGCGCCTCGAGCGCGCGGTCGGCGACCGCCTCGGCGGCGTCCACCTCGGCCTGGCAGGCGGCCAGTTCGAACTTGGTGTTCTGGAAGGAGGCGACCGGCTTGCCGAAGACGGTGCGCTCCTGGACGTACTGCTTGGCGAACCGGACGGCGGCCTTGGCCTGCGCGTAGGCGCCGAAGGCGATGCCCCAGCGCTCGGAGGCGAGGTTGTGGCCCAGGTAGTAGAAGCCCTTGTTCTCCTCGCCGAGCAGGTCCTCGACCGGGACCTTGACGTCGACGAACGCCAGCTCGGCGGTGTCGGACGTCTTCAGGCCGAGCTTGTCGAGCTTGCGGCCGACGGAGTAGCCCTCGGACTTGGTGTCGACGGCGAACAGGGAGATGCCGAAGCGGCGGTCCTCGGCGGTGGGCGCCGAGGTGCGGGCGCAGACGATGACGCGGTCGGCGTGCACGCCACCGGTGATGAAGGTCTTGGCGCCGTTGAGGACGTAGTGCGTGCCGTCCTCGGAGAGCTTGGCGGTGGTCTTCATGCCCGCGAGGTCGGAGCCGGTGCCCGGCTCGGTCATCGCGAGGGCCCACATCTCCTCGCCGGTGACGAACTTCGGCAGGTAGCGCTTCTTCTGCTCGTCGGTGGCCAGCATCTTGATGTACGGCAGGCCGAGCAGCACGTGCACGCCGGATCCGCCGAACTGGACGCCCGCGCGCGCGGTCTCCTCGTACATCACCGCCTCGAACTTGTACGAGTCGATGCCGGCGCCGCCGTACTCCTCGTCGACGCGGATGCCGAAGATGCCGAGCTCGGCGAGCTTGTAGTAGAAGTCGCGCGGCGCCTGGCCCGCCGCGAACCACTCGTCGTAGACCGGGACGACCTCGGCCTCGATGAAGGCCCGGAGGGTCTCCCGGAACGCCTCGTGATCCTCGTTGAACACCGTACGGCGCACCGCCGCCACCTCCAGCTGGCTCAAGGGTCCATGTCTAAGCGCTTGCTCAGACCACAAAGGTACCGGCGAGTACGTTCACCCGTCCAGAGGAGTCGGACCGTAACGCTCGTCACGCCGCCACTGGGAAGGGAGGCGGCGGAGCAGGGCGCCAGTTGTCCAGGGAGGGACGGAGCAGGTCCATGGGAGAGCCCTTCGCGGGCCGCGGACGCACCGCTCACTGCGTACCGGCCGCCGCGAACGCCCCCCTCGCCATCCGGTGCAGCAGCTGCGCCGTCGCGCCCCGGCCCGGCAGTGAGCCCGGGCGGCCCAGGTGCGGGGTGGAGTTGAGCAGCCCGAAGACCGAGTGCACGGCCGAGCGGGCGGCCGGCTCCGCGAGCCCCGGGTAGACCTCGCGCAGCACCTCCACCCACAGCTCCACGTACTGCCGCTGGAGCTGGCGCACCAGCTTGCGGTCGCTGTCCCGGAGGCGGTCCAGCTCGCGGTCGTGCAGGGTGATCAGGGGGCGGTCGTCGAGCGCGAAGTCGATGTGCCCCTCGATGAGCGAGTCGAGGACCGCCTCCGAGGCCACCCCGTCGGCCTCCTGCAGCCGCCGTTTCGCCCCCGTCAGGAGCTGCCCGCTGATGCCGACCAGCAGCTCGGCGAGCATCGCGTCCTTGCCCGCGAAGTGACGGTAGAGACCGGGGCCGCTGATGCCGACGGCGGCGCCTATCTCGTCGACCCCGACCCCGTGGAAACCGCGCTCGGCGAACAGCCGCGCGGCCTCCTTGAGGATCTGCTCGCGGCGAGTGGGGGCGTCGGTTCTGGTGGCCATGGAGGCAATTCTAGACAGGGAGGTTAGCGGTCGTTAACCTGAAGGAGATGGTTAACGCTCATTAACAGGCGATCACTGGGTGAGGGGACCGCAAGGATGCACGAGGCACCGGAGCTCCACAGCGCGGCCGACCCCGCGTCGGAGGCCTGGCGGGCCAACGAGGAGGCGCACCGGGCGCTGGCCGAGGAGCTGCGCGGCAAGCTGGCCGCGGCCCGGCTCGGCGGCGGCGAGAAGGCGCGGGCGCGGCACACCGCGCGCGGCAAGCTGCTGCCGCGCGACCGGGTGGACACGCTCCTCGATCCGGGTTCGCCGTTCCTGGAGCTGGCCCCCCTGGCGGCCGACGGGATGTACGAGGGGGCGGCCCCGGCGGCCGGTGTGATCGCGGGGATCGGGCGGGTGAGCGGGCGCGAGTGTGTGATCGTCGCCAATGACGCCACCGTCAAGGGCGGCACGTACTACCCGATGACGGTGAAGAAGCATCTGCGCGCCCAGGAGGTGGCCCTGGAGAACCGGCTGCCGTGCGTCTACCTGGTCGACTCGGGAGGCGCGTTCCTGCCGATGCAGGACGAGGTGTTCCCGGACCGTGAGCACTTCGGACGGATCTTCTACAACCAGGCACGGATGTCCGGCGCCGGGATCCCGCAGATCGCCGCGGTCCTCGGCTCGTGCACGGCGGGCGGGGCGTACGTCCCGGCGATGAGCGACGAGGCCGTGATCGTGCGCAACCAGGGCACCATCTTCCTGGGCGGTCCGCCCCTGGTGAAGGCGGCCACCGGAGAGGTAGTCACGGCCGAGGAGCTGGGCGGCGGCGAGGTCCACTCCCGGGTCTCCGGTGTGACGGACCATCTCGCCGAGGACGACGCGCACGCGCTGCGCATCGTCCGGAACATCGTCTCGACGCTCCCCGCGCGCGGGCCCCTGCCCTGGGAGGTCGTGCCGTCCGTCGAGCCCAAGGTCGACCCCTACGGCCTCTACGGCGCCGTGCCCGTCGACCCCCGCACCCCCTACGACGTCCGCGAGATCATCGCGCGCGTGGTCGACGGCTCGCGGTTCGCGGAGTTCAAGGCGGAGTTCGGGCAGACCCTGGTGACCGGCTTCGCCCGGATCCACGGCCACCCGGTCGGCATCGTCGCCAACAACGGCATCCTGTTCTCCGAGTCCGCCCAGAAGGGCGCCCACTTCATCGAACTGTGCGACCAGCGCGGCATCCCGCTGCTGTTCCTGCAGAACATCTCCGGCTTCATGGTCGGCAAGGACTACGAGGCGGGCGGCATCGCCAAGCACGGCGCCAAGATGGTGACGGCGGTGGCCTGCACGCGCGTGCCCAAGCTGACGGTCGTCGTCGGCGGCTCGTACGGCGCCGGCAACTACTCGATGTGCGGCCGGGCCTACTCCCCCCGCTTCCTGTGGATGTGGCCCGGCGCCAAGATCTCCGTCATGGGCGGCGAGCAGGCCTCCTCCGTCCTCGCGACGGTCAAGCGGGACCAGATGGAGGCGCGCGGCGAGGAATGGCCCGCTGAGGAGGAAGAGGCGTTCAGGGCGCCGATCCGGCAGCAGTACGAGCACCAGGGCAACGCCTACTACGCCACCGCCCGCCTCTGGGACGACGGCGTGATCGACCCCCTGGAGACCCGGCAGGTACTGGGCCTCGCGCTGACCGCCTGTGCCAACGCGCCCCTGGGTGACCCCCAGTTCGGCGTCTTCCGGATGTGACGGGGAGGGAACCGATGTTCGACACAGTGCTGGTGGCCAACCGGGGCGAGATCGCCGTCCGGGTGATCCGGACGCTCCGCTCGCTGGGCGTGCGCTCGGTGGCCGTCTTCTCCGACGCGGACGCCGACGCCCGGCACGTCCGGGAGGCCGACACGGCGGTACGGCTCGGCCCGGCACCGGCGGCCGAGAGCTATCTGTCCATCGAGCGGCTCCTCGAGGCCACCGCCCGCAGCGGCGCCCAGGCGGTCCACCCGGGATACGGCTTCCTCGCGGAGAACGCGGCCTTCGCGCGCGCGTGCGCCGACGCGGGGCTGGTCTTCATCGGACCGCCCGCCGAGGCCATCTCCCTCATGGGCGACAAGATCCGCGCCAAGGAGACCGTGCGGGCGGCCGGGGTGCCGGTCGTGCCCGGCGGACGCGACCCCGAACTGGCCGAGGCGGCCCGCGCGTTGGGTGCGCCCGTGCTGCTCAAGCCGTCGGCCGGCGGGGGCGGCAAGGGCATGCGGCTGGTGCGGGACCTCGCCGTGCTGGACGAGGAGATCGCCGCCGCCCGCCGGGAGGCGCGGACCTCCTTCGGCGACGACACGCTGCTCGTGGAGCGGTGGGTGGACCGGCCCCGGCACATCGAGATCCAGGTGCTCGCGGACGGCCACGGGAACGTCGTCCACCTCGGCGAGCGCGAGTGCTCGCTGCAGCGCCGGCACCAGAAGGTCGTCGAGGAGGCGCCGAGCGTGCTCCTCGACGAGGAGACCCGGGCCGCGATGGGCGAGGCGGCCGTCCAGGCGGCCCGCTCCTGCGGTTACCGGGGCGCGGGCACGGTGGAGTTCATCGTGCCGGGCGGCGACCCTTCTTCGTACTACTTCATGGAGATGAACACCCGCCTCCAGGTGGAGCACCCGGTCACCGAACTGGTCACGGGCCTGGATCTGGTGGAGTGGCAGCTGCGGGTGGCGGCGGGTGAGCGACTGGCCTTCGGGCAGGACGACATCACGCTGACCGGGCACGCGATCGAGGCCCGCGTGTGCGCCGAGGACCCGGCGCGCGGTTTCCTGCCCACCGGCGGCACGGTGTTGCGGCTGGCCGAGCCGCAGGGCGACGGGGTCCGCACCGACTCCGGGCTGAGCGAGGGCACGGAGGTCGGCTCGCTGTACGACCCGATGCTGTCCAAGGTGATCGCGTACGGGCCGGACCGGGAGACCGCCCTGCGCAAGCTGCGGGCCGCCCTCGCCGGGACGGTCACGCTGGGCGTGCAGACCAACGCGGGGTTCGTGCGGCGGCTGCTCGCGCATCCGGCGGTGGTGGCGGGCGAGTTGGACACCGGTCTTGTGGAGCGCGTGGTGGACGACCTGGTCCCCACGGACGTGCCGGAGGAGGTGTACGAGGCCGCCGCCGCCGTACGTCTTCAGGCGCTGAGGCCGAGCGGGGAGGGCTGGACGGACCCCTTCTCGGTGCCGAGCGGCTGGCGGCTGGGCGGTGCGCCCAAGCCGCTCGCCTTCCACCTGCGGGTCCAGGAACCCGTCGCGTACGTGCCGCGCGGCACCCACACCGTCACCGACGACACCGTCTCCGTGACCCTCGACGGCGTCCGGCACACCTTCCACCGGGCCGGCGAGTGGATCGGCCGGGACGGCGACGCCTGGCAGGTACGGGACCACGACCCCGTGGCCGCGTCCCTCACCCACGCGGCGCACGCGGGCGCCGACTCGCTGACCGCGCCGATGCCGGGCACGGTCACCGTCGTGAAGGTGGCCGTCGGGGACGAGGTGAGCGCCGGTCAGAGCCTGCTGGTGGTGGAGGCGATGAAGATGGAGCACGTCATCTCCGCCCCGCACGCCGGCACCGTCGCCGAACTGGACGTCACGCCGGGCACCACGGTCGCCATGGACCAGGTGCTCGCGGTCATCACCCCGCTGGAGAGCTCGGCAGAGGAGGCCCAGTGACTCTCCCCATGGTCGTACCGGACCAGGACCTGCCCCCGCGGGTGCGGATCCACGAGGTCGGCGCGCGGGACGGGCTGCAGAACGAGAAGTCGACGGTGCCGACGGAGGTGAAGGCGGAGTTCGTGCGCCGCCTGGCCGACGCGGGGCTGACGACGATCGAGGCGACCAGCTTCGTGCACCCCAAGTGGGTGCCCCAACTAGCGGACGCGGAGCAGCTGTTCCCGCGGATCTCGGACCTGCCCGTGGATCTGCCGGTGCTCGTGCCGAACGAGCGCGGCCTGGACCGCGCCCTCGCCCTCGGCGCCCGCCGGGTCGCCGTCTTCGCCAGCGCCACCGAGTCCTTCGCCAAGGCCAACCTCAACCGCACGGTGGACGAGGCGCTGGCGATGTTCGAACCGGTGGTGGGCCGGGCGAAGGCCGAGGGCGGGCACGTCCGCGGCTATCTCTCCATGTGTTTCGGCGACCCGTGGGAGGGGGCGGTGCCCGTCGCCCAGGTCGTCCGGGTGTGCCGGGCGCTGGTCGACATGGGGTGCGACGAGCTGAGCCTCGGCGACACGATCGGCGTGGCGACCCCGGGGCATGTGTCGGCCCTGCTGACCGAGCTGAACGAGGCCGGCGTGCCCACCACCTCCCTCGGCGTGCACTTCCACGACACCTACGGCCAGGCCCTCGCCAACACCCTGGCCGCGCTGCGGCACGGCGTCACCACCGTCGACGCCTCCGCCGGCGGGCTCGGCGGCTGCCCGTACGCCAAGTCCGCCACCGGCAACCTCGCCACCGAGGACCTCGTGTGGATGCTTCAAGGTCTCGGCATCGACACCGGAGTCGACCTCGGCCGCCTCGTCGCCACCAGCGTGTGGATGGCCGACCACCTGGGCCGACCCAGCCCGTCCCGCACCGTCCGAGCCCTCTCCCACCAGGAGCAGTGATCACAGCCATGGACTACCGACTCTCCCCCGAGCTGGAGGAACTCCGGCGCACCGTCGAGGAGTTCGCGCACGAGGTGGTGGCGCCCAAGATCGGCGACTTCTACGAGCGGCACGAGTTCCCCTACGAGATCGTCCGCGAGATGGGCCGCATGGGCCTGTTCGGGCTGCCGTTCCCGGAGGAGTACGGCGGCATGGGCGGCGACTATCTGGCGCTGGGCGTGGCGCTGGAGGAGCTGGCCCGTGTCGACTCCTCCGTCGCCATCACCCTGGAGGCCGGTGTCTCCCTGGGCGCGATGCCGCTGCACCTGTTCGGCACCGAGGAGCAGAAGCGCACCTGGCTGCCCCGGCTGTGCTCCGGCGAGATCCTGGGCGCCTTCGGCCTGACCGAGCCGGACGGCGGCTCGGACGCGGGGGCGACGCGCACGACGGCCCGGCTGGACGAGGAGACGGACGAGTGGGTGATCAACGGCACCAAGTGCTTCATCACCAACTCCGGCACGGACATCACCGGGCTGGTCACGGTCACCGCGGTCACCGGCCGCAAGCCCGACGGCAAGCCGCTCATCTCCTCGATCATCGTCCCCTCCGGCACCCCGGGCTTCACGGTCGCGCCGCCGTACTCGAAGGTCGGCTGGAACGCCTCCGACACCCGTGAGCTGTCCTTCCAGGACGTCCGGGTGCCCGCCGCCAACCTGCTGGGCGAACAGGGCCGCGGTTACGCCCAGTTCCTGCGCATCCTCGACGAGGGCCGGATCGCGATCGCCGCCCTCGGCACCGGCCTGGCGCAGGGGTGCGTGGACGAGTCGGTGAAGTACGCCAAGGAGCGGCACGCGTTCGGGCGGCCGATCGGCGCCAACCAGGCGATCCAGTTCAAGATCGCCGACATGGAGATGAAGGCCCACACCGCCCGCCTCGCCTGGCGTGACGCGGCCGCCCGTCTGGTGTCCGGCGCGCCCTTCAAGAAGGAGGCGGCGCTGGCGAAGCTGTACTCCTCCACGGTCGCGGTGGACAACGCCCGTGACGCGACCCAGATCCACGGCGGCTACGGCTTCATGAACGAGTACCCGGTCGCCCGGATGTGGCGCGACTCCAAGATCCTCGAGATCGGCGAGGGCACCAGCGAGGTCCAGCGGATGCTGATCGCACGGGAGTTGGGGCTCGCGGGGTAGATCGGGCCGGGAGACGGGGCGAACCGCCCTCTGGACATCAGCTGAGGTTAGGCTAACCTCACTTAGACGTGTCCGGCGGGCGCTCCGCCCCGTTCGAAAGCAGCCATACCCATGCCTTTTGCCCGTGCCACCCATCCGACCCGACGCGGCATCCTGGCCGCGGGAGGCGCCCTCGGCCTCGGGGCCGCGCTCGCCGCCTGCGGGGACGACAAGGCGAAAAGCAGTGGCTCAGGCGACGGGACGGCCGCCGCCGCGACCGGCCCCTGGTCCTTCAAGGACGACCGAGGCGAGACCGCGAAGGCCGACAAGGTCCCCTCGGCCATCGTCGCCTTCGTCGGCGTCGCCGCCGCGCTGTACGACTACGGCATCCAGGCCAAGGGTGTCTTCGGCCCGACGACGACCAAGGACGGCAAGGCAGACGTCCAGGCCGGCGACATGGACGTCAGCAAGCTCACCGTGCTGGGCAACGAGTGGGGCCAGTTCAACATCGAGAAGTACGCGGCCCTCCAGCCGGACGTCCTGATCTCCACGATGTTCGACGACGCCGGCACGCTCTGGTACGTCCCGGACGAGTCCAAGAAGAAGATCCTCGCCGTCGGCGCGCCCAGCGTCGGCATCTCCGTCTACGACCGGCAGCTGACCGAGCCGCTCCAGAGGATGCTCGCGCTCGCCAAGTCCCTCGGCGCGGACACCACGTCCAGCAAGGTGACCGAGGCGAAGAAGCGGTTCGAGGACGCGGCTGCCCGGCTGCGAGCGGCCGCCAGGGCGAAGCCCGGCATCAAGGTGATGGCCGGTTCCGCGAGCCAGGACCTCTTCTACGTCTCCGGCTCCAACCTCTCCGTCGACCTGGAGTACTTCAAGGCCCTCGGGGTCAGCTTCGTCGAGCCCCCGGAGAAGGCCAAGGCGAAGGGCGGCGGCTGGTACGAGTCGCTGAGCTGGGAGAACGTCGACAAGTACCCGGCGGACATCATCATGATGGACAACCGGACCTCCGCCATCCAGCCCGCCGACATCACCGAGGCGACCTGGAAGAAGCTGCCCGCCGTGAAGGCCGGCCAGGTCATCGCCCGCAACCCCGAGCCGATCCTGTCGTACGACAAGTGCGTGCCGTTGCTCACGAGCCTCGCCGAGGCCATCGAGAAGGCGAAGAAGGTCAGCTGACATGACTACGGCCGTGGCCGCCGCGTTCCGTTTCTTCCCCCTGCAGGTCGTACGGACGAGGCGGCTCGGCCCGTCCCTGGTCCGGGTCACCTTCGCCGGGGACGACCTGCGGTACTTCCACTCCGAGGGACGCGACCAGTCGCTGTCCCTCTTCCTCCCCCACCCCGGGCAGAGCGAGCCCGCCGTCCCCTACGAGTTGGGGGACGGATGGTGGCAGGCGTGGCGTGAACTCCCCGACGACGTACGGGCGGTGATGCGCTCGTACACGCTGCGGAGCCTGCGCCGCGACCCCGACGAGATCGACGTCGACTTCGTGCTGCACACCCCGGCCGGCCCCGCGTCCGCCTGGGCCGCGCGCGCCGCCGCCGGTGACCGGGTCGTGCTGCTCGGCCCGGCGGTCGCGGACAACCGCGCGATCCGCTTCCGCCCGCCCGAGGACACCGACCTGACGCTGATCTGGGGCGACGAGACCGCCCTGCCCGCGGTGTCGGCGATCCTCGAGTCCCTGCCGGCCGGCGCCCGTGCCCGCGTCTGGCTGGAGGTGCGCGACGCCGGGAACATCCAGGACCTGGCGACCGAGGCGGACGCCGAGATCACCTGGCTGGTCCAGGACACGGACGGCGTCGAGGGGTCCCCCATGGCCCTCGACGCCCTGCGCGCCGCCCGACTCCCCGCCGCCGAGAGGCCGTACGTCTGGATCGCGGGCGAGTCGGGCTGCGTGAAGCAGCTGCGCCGGCACTTCGTCGGGGAGCGCCGCATCGACCGGCGGCGGGTCACCTTCGTCGGTTACTGGCGAGAGGGCCTGAGCGAGGAGCAGCTGCGCGAACAGGAGTGACGGCGGTCACGAGAGGGGCAGGATTAAGGGGCTCGAACTTAGGTTAGGCTAACCTAAGTTCGACCTTGAAGCCGTGACTTCGCCCCTCACCCACCCGCTCGGACTGTCCCCACCGGAGGCCCCCCACATGCGCTCGCACCTGCTCAATGACCTGACCGCGGAGCACTACCGCCGCTCCGTGACCGAAGGAGTCGAGCGGGTGGCGGCCAAACTCGCCACCACCGACCGTCCGTTCACCGGTGTCACCGTCGACGCCCTCGCCCCCCGGATCGACGCCATCGACCTGGACCGGCCGCTGGGCGACGCCGGCCTGGTCCTGGACGAACTGGAGGACGTCTACCTCCGCGACGCGGTCTACTTCCACCACCCCCGCTACCTCGCCCACCTCAACTGCCCGGTCGTGATCCCGGCGGTGCTCGGCGAGGCCGTCCTGTCGGCCGTCAACTCCTCCCTCGACACCTGGGACCAGTCGGCCGGCGGCACCCTCATCGAGCGCAGGCTCATCGACTGGACGGCCGAACGCATCGGCCTCGGCACGGCCGCCGACGGCGTGTTCACCTCCGGCGGCACCCAGTCCAACCTCCAGGCGCTGCTGCTGGCCCGGGAGGAGGCCAAGAGCGAGAGCCTCGCCGAACTGCGCGTCTTCGCGTCCGAGGTGAGTCACTTCAGCGTGCAGAAGTCGGCGAAACTGCTCGGCCTCGGCCCGGAGTCGGTGGTCCCGGTCCCCGTCGACCACGACAAGCGCATGCAGACCGTCGCCCTCGCCCACGAGCTGGAGCGCTGCCGCCGCGACGGCCTCGTCCCCATGGCCGTCGTCGCCACTGCGGGCACCACCGACTTCGGCTCCATCGACCCGCTGCCCGAGATCGCCGAGCTGTGCGCCCAGTACGGCACCTGGCTCCACGTCGACGCGGCCTACGGCTGCGGACTGCTCGCCTCCCTGAAGTACCGGGACCGCCTCGCGGGCATCGAGCGAGCCGACTCGGTCACCGTCGACTACCACAAGTCCTTCTTCCAGCCGGTGAGTTCCTCCGCCGTGCTGGTGCGTGACGGCTCGACCCTGCGCCACGCCACCTACCACGCGGAGTACCTCAACCCCCGCCGGATGGTGGACGAACGCATCCCCAACCAGGTCGACAAGTCCCTGCAGACCACCCGGCGCTTCGACGCCCTCAAACTGTGGATGACCCTGAGGGTCATGGGCGCCGACGGCATCGGCGAACTCTTCGACGAGGTGTGCGACCTGGCGGAGGAGGGCTGGCGGCAGCTCGCGGCCGACCCCCGTTTCGACGTGGTCGTCCGCCCGAGCCTGTCCACGCTGGTCTTCCGCTACATCCCCGCCGCCGTCACCGCCCCGGCCGAGATCGACCGGGCCAACCTGCACGCCCGCAAGGCCCTGTTCGCCTCCGGGGAGGCGGTGGTCGCGGGCACCAAGGTGGGCGGCCGCCACTACCTGAAGTTCACCCTGCTCAACCCCGAGACACAGGCGTCCGACATCGCCGCCGTCCTCGACCTGATCGCCGGCCACGCCGAGCAGTACCTGGGAGAGTCCCTTGACCGCGCTTCCTGAACCCGCCCCGCCGACCCATGACTTCGTGGGCATCGGGCTCGGCCCCTTCAACCTGGGCCTGGCCTGTCTGACCGAGCCCATCGCCGAACTCGACGGCGTCTTCCTGGAGTCGAAGCCCGACTTCGAGTGGCACGCGGGCATGTTCCTGGACGGCGCCCACCTGCAGACCCCGTTCATGTCGGACCTGGTCACCCTCGCCGACCCGACTTCCCCGTACTCCTTCCTCAACTACCTCAAGGAGAAGGGGCGGCTGTACTCGTTCTACATCCGCGAGAACTTCTACCCGCTGCGGGTCGAGTACGACGACTACTGCCGCTGGGCGGCGGGCAAGCTGAGCAGCGTCCGCTTCGACACGACCGTGAGCCAGGTGACGTACGAGGACGGCCACTACCTCGTGCGCACGGAGAACGGCGACACCTTCCGGGCCCGCCATCTGGTCCTCGGCACAGGAACCTCACCGCACCTCCCGGAGGCCGTGCGCGGTCTGGGCGGCGACTTCATCCACAACTCCCGCTACGTCCAGCACAGAAGCGAACTGGTGAAGAAGGAGTCCATCACCATCGTGGGCTCCGGGCAGTCCGCCGCGGAGATCTACCAGGACCTGCTCAGCGAGATCGATGTCCACGGCTACCGGCTGAACTGGGTGACGCGCTCCCCGCGCTTCTTCCCCCTCGAATACACCAAGCTCACGCTGGAGATGACCTCCCCGGAGTACGTCGACTACTACCACCGGCTGCCGGAGGCCACCCGCTACCGGCTCACCGACGAGCAGAAGGGCCTGTTCAAGGGCATCGACGGCGACCTGATCAACGACATCTTCGACCTGCTGTACCAGAAGAACCTCGGTGGTCCGGTCCCCACCCGCCTGCTCACCAACTCCGCTCTGACCGGCGCCCGTTGGGACAACGGCACCTACACCCTCGCCTTCCGTCAGGAGGAGCAGGAGAAGGACTTCGAGATCGAGTCCCAGGGCCTGGTCCTGGCGACCGGCTACCGCTACACCGAGCCGGAGTTCCTGGCCCCGATCAGGGACCGCCTGCGCTACGACTCCCACGGCAACTTCGACGTCGCCCGCAACTACGCCATCGACATCACCGGCCGGGGCGTCTTCCTGCAGAACGCCGGCGTCCACACCCACAGCATCACCAGCCCCGACCTGGGCATGGGCGCCTACCGCAACAGTTACATCATCCGCGAGCTGCTCGGCACCGAGTACTACCCGGTGGAGAAGACGATCGCGTTCCAGGAGTTCGCCGCATGAACACCGAAACAGCCGCCTTCACCTTCCGCCCCCTCGACCCGCTGAAGGACGCCGAGCTGCTCCACTCCTGGGTCACCCACCCCAAGGCCGCCTTCTGGATGATGCAGGAGGCGACCTTGGTCGACGTCGAGCGCGCCTACATGGACATCGCGGCCGACGAGCACCACCACGCGCTGCTCGGCCTGGACCGGGACGGCGAACCGGCCTTCCTGATGGAGAAGTACGACCCCGCCCACCGCGAACTCGTCGGACTGTACGAGCCGTTGCCCGGGGACATCGGCATGCACTTCCTCACCCCACCGACCGACACGCCCGTGCACGGCTTCACCCGTGCCGTCATCACCGCCGTCATGACGCACCTCTTCGAGGACCCGGCGGTACGCCGTGTCGTCGTCGAGCCGGACGTCTCCAACACGGCCGTCCACGCGCTCAACGCGGCCGTCGGGTTCGTGCCCGAGCGGGAGATACAGAAGCCGGAGAAGCGGGCGTTGCTGAGCTTCTGCACGCGGGAGCAGTTCGAGAAGGCGGTGCTCGTATGACCCTCGCCGACGCCGTGGCCCACCTCTCCCCCGAGCGCTGGGAGAAGGCCAACCGTCTCCTGCTGCGCAAGGCGCTCGCCGAGTTCGCGCACGAGCGGCTGATCGCACCGGAGCGGGACGGGGAGGCGTACGTCGTCCGCAGCGACGACGGCCTCACCCGCTACCGCTTCACCGCCACCCGTCGCGCCCTCGACCACTGGCAGGTCGACGCCGGTTCCATCACCCGGCACCGTGACGGCGGTGAACTCCCGCTCGCCGCACTGGACTTCTTCATCGAGCTGAAGAACTCCCTCGGCCTGAGCGACGAGATCCTGCCGGTCTACCTGGAGGAGATCTCCTCCACGCTCTCCGGCACCTGCTACAAGCTCACCAAACCGCAGGTCCCGGTCGCCGAACTGGCCCGGTCCGGCTTCCAGGCGATCGAGACCGGGATGACCGAGGGCCACCCCTGCTTCGTCGCCAACAACGGCCGGCTCGGCTTCGGCGTCCACGAGTACCTGTCGTACGCGCCCGAGACCGCGAGCCCGGTCCGCTTGGTCTGGCTGGCGGCCCACCGGTCACGTGCCGCGTTCACGGCGGGCGTCGGGATCGAGTACGAGTCCTTCGTACGGGACGAGCTGGGCGAGGCGACCGTCGAGCGCTTCGAGGGCGTCCTGCGCGACCAGGGCCTCGACCCGGCCGACTACCTCCTCATCCCGGTGCACCCCTGGCAGTGGTGGAACAAGCTCACCGTCACCTTCGCCGCCGAGGTCGCCCGCCGCCACCTGGTGTGCCTCGGCGAGGGCGAGGACGAGTACCTGGCCCAGCAGTCCATCCGGACCTTCTTCAACACCTCCCACCCCGAGAAGCACTACGTGAAGACCGCGCTCTCAGTCCTGAACATGGGCTTCATGCGCGGTCTTTCGGCCGCGTACATGGAGGCGACCCCGGCCATCAACGACTGGCTGGCCCAGCTGATCGAGGGCGACCCGGTGCTCAAGGCGACCGGACTGAGCGTCATCCGCGAGCGGGCCGCCGTGGGCTACCGGCACCTGGAGTACGAGAAGGCGACCGACCGCTACTCGCCGTACCGCAAGATGCTTGCGGCGCTGTGGCGGGAGAGCCCGGTGGCCTCCCTCCGGGACGGCGAGTCGCTCGCGACCATGGCCTCCCTCCTCCATGTCGACCACGAGGGCGCCTGTTTCGCGGGCGCGCTGATCGAGCGGTCGGGTCTGGCGCCGACGGAGTGGCTGCGGCGCTATCTGCGGGCGTACTACACCCCGCTGCTGCACAGCTTCTACGCCTACGACCTGGTCTACATGCCGCACGGCGAGAACGTGATCCTCGTCCTGAAGGACGGAGTCGTGCAGCGCGCGGTCTACAAGGACATAGCCGAGGAGATCGCCGTGATGGACCCGGACGCGGTGCTGCCGCCGACGGTGGAGCGGCTGCGGGTCGACGTCCCCGAGGACAAGAAGCTCCTGTCCGTCTTCACGGACGTCTTCGACTGCTTCTTCCGCTTCCTCGCGGCCGACCTCGCCACCGAGGGGATCCTGGAGGAGGACGGCTTCTGGCGGACGGTCGCGGAGGTCACCCGCGAGTACCAGGAGTCGGTGCCGGAACTCGCCGACAAGTTCGAGCGGTACGACCTGTTCGCCCCCGAGTTCGCCCTGTCCTGCCTCAACCGGCTCCAGCTGCGCGACAACCGGCAGATGGTTGACCTGGCCGACCCCTCCGGCGCGCTCCAGCTCGTCGGCTACCTGAAGAACCCGATCGCCGGGTTCTGACCGGGAACGGACGGGCACCCCGGAGTACGGTCCTCCGGGGTGCCCGTTCAGCCCATGGCCCTTGTGAGGGGCCCTACTTCGTCGGCCACGGGACCTGCGGCGAGCGGTAGTAGTCGATGCCGAGCGCCTCCCACCGGGGGCCCTGCGCCGCGAGCCGCGCCTTGTAGGCGTCCCAGTCGTGCGTGGCGGCCGGTGACCAGCCGAGCTCGGCGGCGCCCGCCAGCCTCGGGAAGGCCATGTAGTCGATGTCGGCGTCCGTCACGATGGTCTCGGTCCACAGCGGCGCCTCGACACCCCTGATCGCGGACGCCGGCGCGTCGGCGAGGTAGCTGCCCGGGTCCCAGTCGTACGCCCGCTTCACGTCCACCAGTCCGGCCCAGTCCTGACCGAGAGGGGTGTCCTCGGTGTACTTCATGTCGAGGTAGATCCGGTCGGCGGGCGAGAGGATCAGCCCGGTGCCGTTCCGGGCCGCCTTGACGACCTGTGCCTTCTCGGCCGCGTCGGTGTCGTCGAGGCCCCAGTACTGGGCGATGGCCCCCTTCGCCGGGTGCGCGCCGGTCAACTGGTGCCAGCCGATCACCGTCTTGCCGTACTTGGCGACGATCGGCTGCACCCGGTCCATGAACCTGACGTAGTCCTCATGGCTGGTGGAGTGCGCCTCGTCGCCGCCGATGTGCAGATAGCGGCCCGGGGTGATCGCGGCCAGCTCCCGGATCACGTCGTCCACGAAGTCGTACGTGATCTGCTTGCCGACGCACAGCGAGCTGAAGCCGACGTCGGTGCCGGTGTAGAGCGGGGGTGCCACTCCGTCGCAGTTCAGGTCGGCGTAGGAGGCGAGGGCCGCGTTGGTGTGGCCGGGCATGTCGATCTCGGGGACGACCTCCAGATAGCGGGAGGCCGCGTAGCGGACGATCTCCCGGTAGTCGGCCTTGGTGTAGTACCCGCCCTTGCCGCCACCGACCTCGGTCGAGCCGCCGTACGTGGTCAGACGCGGCCAGGAGTCGACGGCGATGCGCCAGCCCTGGTCGTCGCTGAGATGCAGGTGCAGTTCGTTGATCTTGTAGAGGGCGAGCTGGTCGATGTAGCGCTTGACCTGCCCCACCGTGAAGAAGTGGCGGGAGACGTCGAGCATCGCGCCCCGGTAGGCGTAGCGCGGGCGGTCCGTGATGGTGCCGCCCGCGACCAGCCACGGCCCGGGCTGTACGGAGTCCTTCTCGACGGCGGCCGGGAGCAGTTGGCGCAGGGTCTGGATGCCGTGGAAGAGGCCGGCGTTCTCGTCGGCGGTGATGCGGACGCCGTCGGGTCCGCTGTCGAGGCGGTACCCCTCCGCGCCGAAACGGCCCTTGGTCAGGCGCAGTTGGATGCCGGTGCTGCCGTGCGTGACCAGGGGCAGGCGGTAGCCGGTCGACGGGCGCAGGATGTCGGCGAGGTACTGGCCGAGCCGGCGCGCCTTCGGGGAGTCGTCGACGCGGATGACGGTGGTGCCGGTGATCCGGTACGGCTCGCCGCCCGGTCTGACCGACTCGGCTGCGGGAACCACCCGGCCGAGCGGGGCCGGACTCGCTTTCGTCACCGAGGTCACCGTCGTCGCTCCTACCGTGAAGGTGCCTGCCGCCGCCACGAGCAGCAGCGATCCCAGAACGCGGTGCAGTCTCACATGCACTCCCTCCGATTGGTAGAGACCACTCTCCCGCACAACCGGTGAAACAATCCCCCCATGGCGGAAATCATCCAGAAGGACGGCACCTGGGCCTTCGACGGCGACGCCCTGCGGCTGACCCCCGGACGGGACCGCAACATCAGTCTGCTGCGCCGCACGCTGGGTGAACTCGTCGTCCCGCTCGGCGCGTTGGCCGGGATCTCGTTCGAGCAGGGCAAGAAGTCGGGGCGGCTGAGACTCCGGCTGCGCGACGGCGCCGACCCGCTGCTGCAGGCCTCCGGCGGCCGCCTCACCGAGCCCAACGACCCGTACCAACTCCTCGTCGAGTCCGACCGCTACGGCGTCGCCGAGTACTTCACGGACGAGGTCAGGAACGCCCTGCTGCTGGACGAGGTCCCCTCCGACCCGGTGAACGAGTATCTGCTGCCGGGTCCGTCCGTGCCGCTGTCGGTGTCCGCCGGGGACGGCACGGCGAGCTTCGACGGCGAGCGCGTACGGCTGGAGTGGAACTGGAAGACGGAGGACGCCAAGGCCGCCGCCGGCGACCGCGTCCTGGCCCTCGCGGACGTCCTCGCCGTGGAGTGGCAGCCCGCGGTGGGCCTGGAGAACGGGCATCTGCGGTTCACCGTGCGCGGCGGACAGACCAAGGCGCCGGCCAAGTACGACCCCAACTCGGTGGAGCTGTGGGGCTTCAAGAAGGACCCGCTGATGGCGCTGGTCGCCGCGGCCGTGCAGGCCCGGCTGCCGCATCCGTCGGCGGCGGCCGTGCCGGACGCACCGCCCGCACAGCCCAAGCGGCTCGGGCCCGCCGAGGAGCGCGAGCACGACCACGACGCGCTGCTGCGGCGGCTGCGGGAACTCGGCGAGCTGCACCGCACCGGGGTGCTCACCGACGAGGAGTTCCAGATGGCCAAACAGGCGATCCTCAAGCGCATGTAGCGCGACGAGGACCGCCTGCCGGGTGTGCGCCCTGCCTTCCGGGCACACCGACTGCCGTGCGTCGGGCGCTACTTGGCCCGGCGCGCCACCGTGAAGTGGTCGATGCGGTCGCCGGTCTCGGCGATGCCCGACACCTTCAGCCTGGCGTAACGCCCCTTCTGCGCGGGCTCGACGTCCACACGCAGGAAGGAGTAGTTGAGGTAGCGCACCCGGGACCAGGCGACGGTCTCGTTGACCTTGCCGTCCTTGGTGTTGATGAAGGAGGCGACCGAGTCGACCTCGTTCAGGTGGCCCTCGTAGGAGTCCGGCGCGGTGAACGCGTACAGGCTGCGGCCCGCGGCGCCCGCCGTCACGTAGACGACGCCCTCGGTCTCGGGGTACGCGGTCTCGCCGATCGGGAGCTTCTTGGTGACCTTGTTGCCCTTGATCACGTCGGTGCGCTCGTACTGGTGGTTGTGGCCGTTGATGACCAGGTCCACCGTGTACTTCTCGAACAGCGGCACCCACTCCTGTCGCACGCCCCCCTCCGAGGCGTGCGCGGTGGAGGTGCAGTAGGCGCAGTGGTGGAAGAACACGACGATGAAGTCGATGTCCTTCGACGCCCGGAACTTCTTCAGCTGCGCCTCGAACCATTTGGTCTGCGTGCCGCCCGAGATGCCGAGGTTGGCCGGGATCTCGAAGGAGACGTCGTTCGGGTCCAGCGAGATGACCGCCGTGTTGCCGTAGACGAAGGAGTAGACGCCCGGCAGGTTCGCCTTGTCCGGCCCGTTGTCCGGGAGCGAGAAGCGGGCCTCCTCGCCGCCGTAACCGTTGGGCGAGTACCAGGCCTCCATGTCGTGGTTGCCGTAACTCACCATCCACGGCACGGACTTGGCGACCGACTCGGTCTGCGCGAGGAAACTGTCCCAGACGCGGGAGTCGAAGCCGGTGTCGGCGGCCTTGCCCGCGCCCGCCGGGTCCGCGTAGGCGATGTCGCCGGCGTGCAGGTGGAAGGACGGGTTCTGGCCGAGGATCAGGCTGTCGTTGGCCAGGCCGTGGTAGCTGACGCCCTGGTCGCCGAAGGCCGTGAAGGTGAACGGCTTGTCGCGGTCGGGGGCGGTGGTGAAGGTGCCCAGGGTGCCGAGCAGGTGCGGCTCGGCCGGGTCGAAGCCCTGGTGGCCGACGCCGTAGTAGTAGGTCCGGCCCGGGCGCAGGTGGGTCAGCTTGGCGTGCACGTAGTACTGCGTGTGGTCCGCGCTCGCGCCGACGCCGGCCGGAGTGTAGAGGGTGCGGATCTCGGCTTCGATCTTGCGGGAGAGGTCCCACGGGTGGGCGCCGATGCGGATGAAGGGCTTCTTCACCGCGACCGGGACCTGCCAGGAGACGGTCATCTCGGTGCTCGCGTCGCTGCCGAACGCGAGGTGCCGGCCGAACGGGGCGACGAGCGAGCCGTCGACGTACTCGGTCGAGGTGTGGCTCTGCGTCGGCGTGGCGGCCTGGGCGACCGCACCCGGCACGAACGCGCCACCGGCGACGGCGCCGATCGTCACGGCACCGCCTCTCATCAGGTTGCGCCGCGAGAATCTCGCGCGCAGGTACTCGTGCTGCTCGGCCATGCTCATGCGCTCGGCCAGCTGCTCCGGTACTCCCATACGAGGTATGTCCATGACGACTGAAACTCGTCCACATGAGCAACGGCCCACAAGACCCAGGATGGACAGATCGCAAACAGAGGTTCATAAGAACACCAAAGAACGTCGCCGACGGCCTGCCCGATATCGGGCAGGATTCTTGCGAAACTATCTCCCGTACCTCAGGATCTACCGGGTGCACGACGAACTTGTCGATCATCTGACGCGGTCCACGCCCCTGAGCCGGGGCGAGGCACTGCGGGTGATCCAGGACGTGCTCGCCTATTTCGACGAGACGACCACCGAGTACGTCCGTCGCCGCCACCGCGAGCTGCAGGCGCAGGGCCTGGTGAACGCGGAGATCTTCGAACGGATCGAGGCGGACCTGAAATACCGGGCGGTCGCGCCGCCGGAGCTTACGCTCAGGCAGTTGCGCCGCATCGTCTACGGCTGAGGGACTCATCTGTATGTGCGGAATCGTCGGATACATCGGGAAGCGTGATGTGGCTCCCCTCCTGCTGGAGGGCCTGCAGCGCCTCGAATACCGCGGCTACGACTCGGCGGGCATCGTGGTGACCTCCCCGAAGGCCGCCGGTCTGCGGATGGTCAAGGCCAAGGGCCGCGTGCGCGACCTGGAGGCGAAGGTCCCGGCCCGCTTCAAGGGCACCACCGGCATCGCCCACACCCGCTGGGCCACCCACGGCGCCCCCTCCGACGTCAACGCCCACCCGCACCTGGACGCGGAGAACAAGGTCGCCGTCGTCCACAACGGCATCATCGACAACGCCTCCGAGCTGCGCCGCAAGCTCGAGGCGGACGGCGTGGAGTTCCTCTCCGAGACCGACACCGAGGTCCTCACCCACCTCATCGCCCGCTCCCAGGCCGAGACCCTGGAGGAGAAGGTCCGCGAGACCCTCCGGGTCATCGAGGGCACGTACGGCATCGCCGTGCTGCACGCCGACTTCTCCGACCGCATCGTGGTGGCGCGAAACGGCTCCCCGGTCGTCCTCGGCGTCGGTGAGAAGGAGATGTTCGTCGCCTCCGACATCGCCGCCCTCGTCACCCACACGCGGCAGATAGTGACCCTCGACGACGGCGAGATGGCCACCCTCAAGGCCGACGACTTCCGCACCTACACCACCGAGGGCACCCGTACGACGTCCGAGCCGACCACCGTGGAGTGGGAGGCGGCCTCCTACGACATGGGCGGCCACGACACCTACATGCACAAGGAGATCCACGAGCAGGCCGAGGCGGTCGACCGCGTCCTGCGCGGCCGGATCGACGACCGCTTCTCCACCGTGCACCTCGGCGGCCTCAACCTGGACGCCCGCGAGGCCCGGCAGATCCGCCGCGTGAAGATCCTCGGCTGCGGCACCAGCTACCACGCCGGCATGATCGGCGCCCAGATGATCGAGGAGCTGGCCCGCATCCCCGCCGACGCCGAGCCGGCCTCCGAGTTCCGCTACCGCAACGCCGTGGTGGACCCCGACACCCTGTACGTGGCCGTCTCCCAGTCCGGCGAGACCTACGACGTCCTCGCCGCCGTCCAGGAACTCAAGCGCAAGGGCGCCCGGGTCTTCGGCATCGTGAACGTGGTCGGCTCGGCGATCGCCCGCGAGGCGGACGCGGGCATCTACGTCCACGCGGGCCCGGAGGTCTGCGTCGTCTCCACCAAGTGCTTCACCAACACCACGGTCGCCTTCGCCCTCCTCGCCCTCCACCTGGGCCGCACCCGTGACCTGTCGGTGCGCGACGGCAAGCGCATCATCGAGGGCCTGCGCAAGCTGCCCGCGCAGATCACCGAGGTCCTGAAGCAGGAAGCGGAGATCAAGAAGCTGGCCGAGCAGTACGCCGACGCCCGCTCGATGCTCTTCATCGGCCGCGTCCGCGGCTACCCGGTGGCCCGCGAGGCCTCCCTGAAGCTCAAGGAGGTCTCCTACATCCACGCGGAGGCCTACCCCGCCTCCGAGCTCAAGCACGGCCCCCTGGCCCTCATCGAGCCGGCCCTCCCCACGGTCGCGATCGTCCCCGACGACGACCTCCTGGAGAAGAACCGCGCCGCGATGGAGGAGATCAAGGCCCGCAGCGGCAGGATCCTGGCGGTGGCCCACCAGCAGCAGGAGAAGGCCGACGAGACGATCGTCGTCCCGAAGAACGAGGACGAACTGGACCCCATCCTGATGGGCATCCCCCTCCAACTCCTCGCCTACCACACGGCACTTGCCCTCGGCCGCGACATCGACAAGCCAAGGAACCTCGCAAAGTCGGTGACGGTCGAGTAACGGCTTTTTGCCTTTGGGGGCGCGGGGCTGTGTCAATATGCGGCTCCGCCGCGTGGGCGCGACCAGCCCCCACCGCCCCGCAGAGGCCACACAACGGAACGGACCCCCACGTGATGCCACCAGTCACGGGGGGTCCGTCCATATCGCCGGGGAAGTCGCCCACCCCCCGGCCGGCGCAGCTAACCGGTGGCCGTCACACCCCGGCCCGCAGCGCGTCGCGGAAGTACCGTCGGCCAGTGCGCGAGCGCGGCCGTCGCCGCGTACCAGGCAACGGCCCCCGCCGCGACGGCGAACCAGCCGCCGACCTTCGTGAGTGAACCGCTCGTCGCGAACTGCGCGATGGCGAGCAGCACGAGGGAGACCGAGAACAACCCGTAGGCGCCCTGGTCGAGTTGGTCCCCGCCCGCGAGGGTCAGGGTCAGGGTGACGAGGGCGAACAGCAGCAGGAACAGCCCTGCCGCGTGGGCGGACATCGCGTTGCCGGCCGTGACGGCCCAGGTGAACCACAGGGCGCCGAGCGCCGAGTAGGCCGTACCTGTCACCGCGTCACGATCGCGGAAGGCGAACAGACCGGCGACGAACAGCGTGACGCCGCCTACATAGTGGGCCAGTGACACCGCGTCAGCGGCCGAGACGCCGTTGATCACGTCGGTGTGTCCGAGGCCGAACGCCAACAGGGTGATTCCCAGGGCGAGTCGGCCGACCACGGTGGTGGTCGCGCTCCCGGCGGAGACGTCTTTGTCCACGGCGGGCTCCCTTCGTGCATGTGCAGTTGTGCGGTGATCCGTATATGCCCTTCACAAGGGCACAAACACCTCTACGCACGAGTAGTTTCTGGCTGCACACAGGGAGTTGACGGTGAGTCGGGAGACGGCCGGGAGACCGGACCGGGACTCAGGGGATGACGATGACGGGCCGCTTCGCCCGCTTGGCGAGCCGCCCCGCGACGGAGCCGAAGATGCGCCCCACGATGCCGTGCGTCGATCCGACGACGATCGCGTCGGCCTCGTACTCCCGCCCGACCTCTTCGAGTTCATGGCAGATGTCACCGCCGCGCTCGACCAGGATCCAGGGCACCTCGGCCAGATAGTCGGCGCAGGCCAGCTCGAGTCCGAGCACCTCGGTGCGGTGGTCCGGCACGTCCACGAAGACCGGCGGCTCGCAGCCCGCCCACACCGTGGTCGGCAGCCGGTTGGCGACATGGACGATGATCAGGCCCGAGCCGGAGCGATGGGCCATGCCGATGGCGTAGGCGAGAGCGCGCTCACTGGACGTGGAGCCGTCGAAACCGACGACCACGCCGTGCTTGAAGGCGGGATCGCAGGAATGGCGTGGCTCTTCCGCCGCCAGGGGCTCGGCCGCCGTGGGGTCGGCGACGGGCCGCTTGCGGTCCCTGGGTTCGAAGAATTCGTGACCGGCCATGGCTGTCTCGGCGTTTTGATCCTTTATGGGAGGGACGACAGTGTGCGGCGGAGCTGTGTCCGGGAATCATCTTTCCCGCCCCATACCCCCAAGGGTACGGCGCCACGCCTCCTTAGCCCAGTTCCCGCCCACGGTCCGTGGGGGTTCCAGGGAGCATGCACGAGGGGACGCCCGTAACGCAATGGTTGCTGCGCTGTACAGGCGGTTCGCACAGGATTCAGCTACCCGGCGGCCGATCGGGGCGTGCGCACAGTGACCGACCGGTCGAACACGCGTTGAACCCCGTAACCCACGTCCCAGGGAGCACGCATGTCCGCACCGCACCGCACCCCCGACCCTCCCCG